>JBAXKQ010000022.1:0-26137 GCA_037135275.1 bacterium | reverse complement strand
GACGTGCTATTATAGCAGCGTCTTGGAGGTTCTGCTTTTCATACCATCTGTCCCTAGCGGTTGGGTCCCTCCACTAGCCGGCGGCATGTGGGTCGTGACGAATCTTAGGGCGTTGGATGACACCTCGTCACACGGTTGGTCGTGCCGCCCCTTGAACGCCACAACCTCAACCGGACCACCCGCGTTGCCGGCCAGTCGCCGCGCACTGTCACTAGGCGCGAGCCAGTCCTTGTCCGCCTGCATCACCAGCACTGGACACGTTACCGAACGAATGAACCTCTCGGGCACATTGTCGCTGATCCTGTAGCCAGCAATCCGCTCCGCAATCCTGAACGCCGGCCACCAGACCGTCGGCGGCAGGAGCATGTCGCCGGTCCGGCTCCGCAGAAGCTCGCCAAGATCCGCGAATGCACCCTCTGTTATAACCGCCTTTATCTGGACCGGTCCGGTGTATTCAGAGACCGCCCTGAGGGCCGCGCTGCCGCCCATCGAGTGCCCCAACACCACCGCCTGGGTGATGCCCATGCCGCCAAGCCAATCCAGCGCTCCGAGAACGTCGGCAGCTTCATTGTAGCCAATGGACGTTGCAGCATAGGGATTGTCGCCGTGGCCGGCGAAGTCGAACACAAACACGTTGCAGTAGTCAGCAAACGCCCTGACGTAGGGCAGTTCGTGGGTCTTGTTGCTGCTGCGGCCATGGCACAGAAGCACAACCGCGGCCGAATCCTGCCGCCTGAAGAACCAGCCGGCCAGACTGCAGCCCCGCCGGCTGGCAAAGACCACCCCTTCATGCGGCATCTGCTTGACCAGCCCGGCGCTGTATCTGGTATAACGCTTGAAGATGTTCGGGAATGCGATCGCAACCACACAGGCCGCTGTGGCAAAGATGTGGTAACCAACCACAGCCAGAAGCAATGCTATCAGCACCCGTTTGGCGCCGCGAGGGATCACGTATGCCATTTCCCAACCTTGCAGCCGTATTCCTCACCTTCAAAGAACCTGCTTCCGTCATCCTGTCAGGCCGGTCAGAACCCGTAGACTGCGCCAAGGCTTATGCACAGCCCGACGTCATCAGATACATAGTCCACTTCACCGTACGCTGAAAGGTTCTCGACAATGTTCCCAAGCCCATACGTCACACCAAGGCAGCCAACGACCTTCCAGTCGTCACTGCCGTCGGATCCAGCCTCAGAACCTGAGACCTTCGCCGCGGGCGAATCCGGCCCGGCCCCGGCTGGCTCCACAACCGCATCGCCTGCGGCGGCGTCACCAAGGGAATACATGGCGCCAAGGCCGGCATACAGGGCCAGGTTATCAACCGACTCGACCCGCGTCCCGGTCAACAGCATGGCGTTGATCGTGCCGTTGTCCGAGGCGTTGTCTACGTCCCATGTCCCGTAGCCAAGCCGGAAGGCAAGATCAAGGAACAGGTCCACCGGCAAGGTATACTGAACCGCTGCGCCAAGCCCGACAGTCTCGTCATCTGGCCCGACAACAGCAGCGACATCGCCGATGAGGAGCACGTTCGGAAGCACGCCATACGAGCATCTCCCGCCTGCAATCGTGCTGTCGACGGGTTCGTCAATCCAGACGGACACACCAGCCCCAAGCGATATCGCCCCGGCGTCCGTCCTGCCGGCGGTTTGTCCAACCGCCAGGATCTGAGCCATCGCACCGGACCCGACCGCCATGAGCACAGCAAAAACCGCAAAACGTTTCATTTCCAGCCTCCTCGACAATGTGACGGTAATTGTCCCTGCCGCGCCCCCTGACGCGGCTCACCCTGCTGCCGACATCACGCCGCAACTCTACTTTCCGACCGCAGCCAAGTCAAACACCCAAATCCGGAGACAGGGTGAACGTGCGGCAGCATCACGGGGAAATGGCGGCGGCGGATGCAATTCTTGCTGGACTACGGAGGATCTTCCGACCAGTATGCCCGCCGATGAAGAGACCGCAGGCAACCAGGGGGCAATGAAACACCATGACTCAGCAGTCAACAAACCAGCTTGAAGAAGGCGGCACACTAACACTGGACTTCGACAAGATCACCAAGGCGGCGGCGAAGTGCAGGGGCTTGATCCCGGTGGCTCTTCAGGACGCAGACACAAACGAGGTCATCCTACTGGCGTACACAAACGAAACGGCATTCAAAAAGGCTGTCACGACTCGCTGCGTGGTGCTCTGGAGCACGTCGAGAAACGAGCTGTGGGAGAAGGGCGCCACGTCAGGAAACACCTTCGAGCTGCTCGATGTGCTGGTAAACTGTGAACAGAACTCGCTCCTGTACAAGGTCCGCCCCCGCGTCAAGGGAATCTGCCACACGAAGAACAAGGCCGGCAAACCCAGGAACTGTTTCTACCGCAGGCTGAATCTCGATACGCTCGGACTGGACAATCTGGACGCGTAGAACAACACGGTCCAGCCGCTCAGTACGACTTCGCGAAGATAACCCGGCGCCTGCTGGGCTTGCCGCTGATGACACAACGACCTTCCTCTTCCGGCGCATCCATGGGGATGCAGCGGATCGTGACACCGAGGTCGTTCTTAACTGTCTCCTCGACATCCGGCTCACCGCTCCAATGACAGAGCGCAAAGCCGCCGTGGATCTCGGGTTTCTCCGCGTTGGCTGGTGTGAAGAACTTGTAGAACTCGTCCTTCGACTCGATCTTCCTTGTGTTCGTCTCCCTGAGCGCCATGGCACGATCAAAATAGACCGAGTGGATCCTGTCCAGTTCCTGTGCGATCCCGGCCACAAACTGGGCCCGCGGCATCACCGTGCGCTTCTCGCGGGCCTTATCACGGAAACCCACGCACACGGCATCGGCATCCACTTCCCTCTTGCCGATCTCGACCCAGAGCGGGATACCCTTCTTGATCCATGACCACATCTTGTCGCCACCACGCATTTCGCGGGCATCAGTGACAACCTTGATGCTGCCTTCCATGTACTTCTGCGCGCCGAGCTCGCCGGCCAGCCTGTCGCAGTACTCCCTGACCCCTGATTCCGAGTGATCCCCATGGCTCATTGGCAGTATCGCCACATGGGCTGATGCGAGCCGTGGCGGCATGACAAAACCGTCGTCATCGCTGTGGGCCATGATGATCCCGCCAATCAGGCGGGTGGAAACCCCCCAGGATGTTGTCCACGCATGCTGATCCTTGCCCGATTCGTCCTGGAACTTGATCCCTGACGCGCGCGCAAAGTTCTGGCCGAGGAAGTGCGATGTCCCCGACTGCAGCGCTTTGCGGTCCTGCATCATGGCCTCGATGGAGAACGTCGAGACAGCTCCGGGAAAACGCTCGGATGCGGTCTTCTCGCCCTTGATCACGGGCAGCGCCATGTAGTCCTGAACGAACGCCGCGTAGACTTCCATCATCCGCGCGGTTTCTTCCAGGGCTTCCTTCTCCGTACTGTGGGCGGTGTGTCCCTCCTGCCAGAGAAACTCAGTAGTACGCAGGAACAGCCGCGGCCGCAGTTCCCAGCGCACGACATTCGCCCACTGGTTGATCAGCAGGGGCAGGTCACGATACGATTGCACCCACTTGGCGAACGAGGCGCCAATGATGGTCTCCGAGGTGGGCCTGACAATCAGCGGCTCCTCCAGTTCGCCATCCGGCACAAGTTTGCCCCCCTCCTTGGCAGCAAGGCGGTGGTGCGTGACTACTGCGCATTCCTTAGCAAAACCCTCGACGTGCTCAGCCTCCTTCTCCATGAAGCTCTTGGGAATGAACAGGGGAAAATATGCGTTCTGGTGGCCTGTCGCCTTGAACCTTGCATCCAGAACCCGCTGGATGTTCTCCCACAGGCTGTAACCCCACGGCTTGATGACCATGCAGCCGCGGACCGGGGAAGACTCCGCAAGGTCGGCCGCCTTGATCACCTGCTGGTACCACTCTGGATAGTCGTCGGTTCTTGTAGGTGTGATCGCCGTTCTCTGTGCCTGTGCCATTGTAGTGTCCTTTGTCAGTTGCTGCGAGCGTTCCATCCCGGCTGCTGCCGCGGCCGGCGCCCTCAGCGATGTTGGTCCAAATACTCCCGGCAACCCCGGCAAACCGGCGGGCTCGCCGCCCCCCCCAGTAGCACCTACCGCCTGACCCGCTCGTGCTCCGCCCGGCCGAGAATTCCTACATATCCATTCGCGCCATCATCCGCGGAAACGGGATGGCTTCGCGAACGTGCCGAAGGCCGCAAATCCAGGAGAGTGTTCGCTCTATTCCAAGACCGAAGCCGCCATGCGGCACGCTGCCGTACCGGCGCAGGTCCAGATACCACGCATAGTTGGCGGGATCAAGCCCGACTTCCCTGATCCTGGCCACCAGTACCTCAGGGTCTTCTTCGCGCTGGCTGCCACCTATGATTTCGCCATACCCCTCCGGCGCGAGAAGATCCATATTCCTGACCGTCCGGCCCTTTCCTCCATCAGCCACCTTCATGTAGAAAGCCTTTGCTTCCTTCGGATAGTCGGTGACAAACACCGGACGGTCGTGCATGCGCGAGATTATCGTCTCATCGCTGCCGCCAAGGTCTTTCCCCCACTCGAAGGTGCCGGCCAACCTTATGTGTTCGGGCCTGGCGGCAAGATCTGCCTCGAGATCGTGAATCTCCTCCCTCAATTCCGAAGCCTGATCCTGGAGCCTGTCGCGCGCCGGTCCCTTGGCCGCCTGGGCCAACCGCTGGTCAAGAGTCGCGAGCTCTTTGACCTTCTTCTGAAACTCAGCCCGGTCACGCTCAAGTTCGTCGATAAGCCACTTTGCCGTCTTTTCGCTTCTGAGCATCTCCGCAGCCTCAGTATACGTGATCCGCGGAAATGGCTTCCTGATTGCCATCAACGGAGCAATGTCCCGACCAACCAGCGCCAGGTCGGCCTGATTACCGGCAAGGACTGCGTCGACAATCGAGCAGACCATATCCTCCGCGAGGGCCACAACATCGTCCAGCTCGGCGAAGGCGATTTCAGGCTCGATCATCCAGAATTCAGAAAGATGGCGGCGGGTCTTCGATTTCTCGGCACGAAATGTCGGGCCGAAACAGTAGACCTTCCGCAGCGCCATGCACGCGCTCTCAAGGTAGAGCTGGCCAGTCTGGGCGAGAAACACCTTTTCTCCGTAGTAGTCAACGGAAAACAGCGACTTGGCATCCTCCCCGACGCCAGGGGTAAGAATGGGCATGTCGACGAGGGTGAAATCACGATTGTCGAAGAAGCTGCGGGATGCCTTTATGACAGTGTGGCGTATCCTGAGAATGGCAGCCTGCCGCTGTGACCGCAGCCAGAGGTGGCGGTGGGACATCAGAAAATCAACTCCGTGAGCCTTCCGGGATATCGGATAATCCTCAGCCTTCTGGAGCACACGGATGTCTGAAACGGCGATTTCGCAGCCGCCCGGCGCACGGGCATCCGATCGCACGGTGCCGCTGACCTCCAGTGACGACTCCTGCGTCAGTTCGCCCGCGGCGCTGAACACATCCGGGTTGCCGGCTTCCGCAATGCACTGACACACACCGGTACCGTCACGGACAAGAAGAAAGGCAACCTTGCCGCCGGACCTCTTTCCGAGCAGCCAGCCCGCTATCGTGGCTTCCGCGCCGGCTTTTTGCGACAAGTCCTTGATAAGCGTCATCGGCCGGATCATCCGCAATTTCTCCTTCGCGCCTGGTCTGGGCTTGTCGCCCACAGGCACGGCGCCGGATGATGCGTCATCACCGGATGATAGTCAAGATTGGCAAGGCGACGTCCACCAACAGGAACGGGAACAGCTCCACCCTTCCATGGATCCTGTCGCCAGCCGCGGTGACTCGCCACGGCACCGGAGGTGGATGAGCAGCTAAAATCTCTTGCAGTGACAGCGATCCAGCTTCAGAATGGCACGAGAGCTCAGGAGAGAACCAGATGAGTCGATCCTTCCTCACACAATTTGCGTGGCTTTCGATTGCGGCGTCTATCGTCACGATGGCGCTGAAGGCTGCCGCGTACTACCTGACCGGATCGGTCAGTTTGTTGTCGGACGCCGTTGAGTCTATCGTAAACTTGATCGGCGGCGTCGTTGCCCTGACGATGCTGACCATCGCTGCCCGGCCGGCGGACAAGGATCACGCCTACGGCCACAGCAAGGCAGAGTATTTTTCCAGCGGGGTCGAAGGCACCCTGATTCTCATAGCGGCGCTGAGCATTGCCTATACCGCCGTGGTGAGGCTTCTCAACCCTATGCACATCCACGATCTCGGCATGGGTCTTCTTGTTTCCTTAGCCGCCTCGCTCGTTAATCTCGGAGTGGCGCTTGTTCTGTCGCGGGCCGGGCGCAAACACGGATCCATTACACTCGAGGCAAACTCACAGCACCTGATGACCGATGTGTGGACATCGGCCGGCGTCATCGTCGGGATCGGCATTGTCGCGTTGACCGGGTGGGAAGTGCTCGATCCGGTCGTGGCAATCCTTGTCGCGGCCAATATTATATGGACCGGGTGGCGCCTGATCCACCGCTCAATCGACGGTTTGATGGATAGGGCATTGACTGCCGAGGACGAAAAAAGCGTTCTGCAGGCGCTGAGCGCCTACGAGACGGAAGGGGTGAGGTTCCACGCGCTGCGAACCAGACAGGCTGGTGCGCGGCGATTCGTCGCGGTTCATGTCCTGGTGCCAGGCGATTGGAGTGTGCAGCGCGGCCACAACCTACTTGAGCGCATCGAGAGCGACATACGGAAAACCCTGGCGGATGCGACCGTATTCACTCATCTGGAACCACTCGACGACCCCAGCGCCTGGGCGGACGAGATCCTGGAGCGAGCGGATAACTGCGGCCCGTGCGCTCCTCACGTCGGCCCGTGCACAAGCGAGCAGCAGCGCCCGATCGCGCAACAGTAACCGCGCAAGCCCCAGCCACCACGGCGCTGCCTCCATGAGTCAGAGGCCGACTATTTCCGCACGACAAGCGGACTTGGAGTCGCCTTCACCTCATGGGTGCCGAGGGTGTCACCACAAACAACGCACCGGTACGCGTGCATCTCTCCACCGGGTAGCACCAGCAGGAGGCGCTCCCGCACCGGGCGCGCAACCCGGCATCGGGGGCAGAACAGCTCCGACGCCCTGAGTCTCTCGAATTGCTTCTGTGCCATGGTTATTGAACCAGTTCCACACTCTTCACGGGCACCCAACACCTGCGGCCGTCCACCAGTTCCACCTGGTACCAGTCGGGCCGTTGCTCCACCACATCGAACTCCGTCCCGGCATGCAAAGGCTCGGTAAAGCTCGGCTCGTATGTATCGCTATCACCCTTGCGGGCGATCACCTCCCGGCCCACCACAACCCCCGTCTTCTGAGTGTGAGCAGCGTACGCCTCGGCTGCGATGGACAACATGAACAGGACAGCCACGCAGCCACAGAACCCGAGCATCCAACCCGTCCATGGCTTCCGCACGAGTATGCGCACGGCGGCAAAGAACCACAACAAAACCGAAAACAAAACAAAGATCACCGTCCTCGTCCTGGACGAGAGGTCATAGTGCCAGAAGAACAGCGTGTTCATTATCTTGGTCTTCTGCCTGACATCTATCTTGTCGAGGCACTTTGTGCGCGCATAGTCGAGATTCTGGCGCAGGTTCGCGTCGTTCGGCGAATAGAGGAGCGCCCGCCTGTAATTCAGGACGGCACGTCCGATATCCTCCATCCTGAAGTATGCGTTTCCGATATTGTAGAAGAGCGGCCCATTGTGCACCTCGCCCTCGCCAGCGATCCGTTCGAAGCGCATTATCGCCTTGCCGTAAAGGTCCCTGGCGGCATCCGGGTCTTTACCAACGGTATCGTTGGCCTGCCTGAACAGGTCATCGCCATCCCTGAGCAGGGTCCGTTTTTCCGCCTCATCCAACGCACCGCTCGCGGAGCCCGCAAGACCAAGGACCGCGGCGAGAACAGCAAACGCGACAGCGAAGGCCGAACGCATGGCGGCTGCCCGCGCGCGCCCTGACAAGAAGCGATTTCGTAGCCCGACAAGATCTTTCATATTGCCACACAACCGTTTCGGGACGCCTATTCCAGTTCTTCGGCCGTCGCCGCCACCTTTATTCCACTCCACAACCGCATTAGTTACGGCGCCCTGCCACCTCAACCTCATCAACAATCATCCATCTCCTGTTCACGCCCCGCCATCCGAATGGCGCCGCTGCATTCGCAGGCACCCCAACGCCGATGAGTCCCATCACTTCAACTTCCGCTCTATCGCACGGGCAACAGCAAGCGCCTGCTTGACGAGAGCGCCGGCGTCGCCACCTGCCGCGGATCCGCCTGCATAGCTTTCCGCTTCGCATTGGTCAAAGAAATGCTTCAGCGCCGACATAGTCACGGGATCCACACCACCGGTCTTGAGGAGCGATTCCACCTCCCTGTAACTCATGGCCGCCGACGGCACCTTCAGCCGGCAGCCAAGGTATTCCCTCATGGCATCAAGCAATACCGCCGCCGCCCCACCCGCAGCCCCACCCGCGCCCACACCCACACCCTTTGCCGCCTTGGTGAACTCTCCGAACGCCCTGCGGGCCTTGAGCGAGCGCGGATCGGCATTTCTCCGGCGAATCACCACGGTTAGCGCCAGCATGGCAATGTAAACAAGAGGCGGCAGCGATATGCTGCATATCCAGAGCGGCGACCGGAGCCAGACAGCCGGTCCGGATTGCCGGTCCACAAGCAATTCCGCCCCCTCATAGTTGTGCGCTATCCCTTTGCCCCACGCCTCGAGGGCACTGCCGGGGATGACAGTCGAACCACCATCGGAGATTCCAGCGGTGACCACGCGTGTCGGCCTGACCCTGAGGGGGATTGACGCTGATTTCGCCACGCCGTACTTGCCGGATCTCGTGTCGAAATAGGCCAGCTCCAGGGGCGGAATCGCCTGGACGTCCTCCCTCAGCGCACGAATGCTCTGCGTAAACACTTTTGCCCCGCCGGCAACTTTGCCATCGGCCATGTCCGTTGGGATCTTGAAGTCGCGCGCAAGCGCCGGCTGCTCCGCAAGCGATGGCAGCTCGACGTTCTCCAGGTACTCGGGACCGCTCAACGCAATCGTGAGAGTGATGGGGTCACCTACATTCACATCAACAGGCGTCGCGCTGGCGGCTATCCTGTACTCACCAACATGGCCCGCGAAGTTCGCCGGCCGGCCGGCCGGCGGCACAGGGAGGACGTCAAGGGTGACAGCGCCCGACGGCACAACAACTTTCTTGTACACATCCCGCGTCTGGTTGAAGAACGGGAAATCATCCCCAAAGGGACTCTGCTGTTTCTGGCGCCCGGTGAGAGCCGCACACACAATGGTCGCGGCAGGAACTTCAAAAGTGCCGGACCTCTTCGGAATCAGCACTTTCGAGAACTCAACAGCGTCATACTGCCGCCCGTCAAGCTCCTCCCTTCTCTGGACGGCCGACACCGTCCCGTTGGCCAACTGAACCTGCGACCGCTGCCCGTCGCGCTGATCGGCAAAAGCAAAGGTGGAAACGCCCAGCACCGGCAGACTCAACTGGTAGTTGCCGACCTTTGTGCCGATGTACCATGTGACCCGAAGAACCACCGGCTCGCCGACGTAGCAACTTGCTTTCGACAACGTCTGCCGGAGTTTGAAATCGTCTGACTCGGCCGGGTTATTCGCCCTGATCCGGATCGGCTGCGTCCGCGTTGTCTTGCCTTGTGCGGTTACCGTGATCGGCGGAATCCCGAGAATACCCGCCTTCGTTGCCACAAGCTCATAGTTGAAGACAGTCTCGCTGCCGGACTCGTTCTTTACCTGCCGGCCGTTCACCACGATGGTAAAAGAACTCTGTGAGCTCCGGCTTGCGCCGAGCTCCCTGACGGTGAAGTCAGAAATACCCGACACATCCGGACGATCAGGAGAATCAGCGCCGGAGACCTGCACCTGGAAGGTGAAGGGTTCGCCCAGATACACCTCCTGGCTCTCCACCGCGGCCTGTGCCGAGAACTCCGCCCCCAGCCCGCTGAGGGGGCCTGCAACCAGCACCACCAGCAAAACCGCAGCGATGCTGTATCCTTGCCTGCGCACCGAAGAAGCTATGTTGCGTAAGTAGAGCATAATATCCGGCCTGCAACATCCGATCCACCACCACCTACCAGTCCTTGTCGACTTCCCCGTATGACGACATGCTCCGCCGGTCACGAATCTCCTTGTTCTGCTTCTCTTCATCAAGGACATCGCGAACCTCTTCGTCAACCTTGGCGGCGGCATCCTGCTGCTGGTCCTGCTGATCCTGGCCCGCCTGCTGTTGCTGATCCTGTTGCTGTTGCTGATCCTGTTGCTGTTGCTTGTCGTCACCCTTCTGGTCGCCAGACAGTGCTTTCAGAGCCTCTTTCAATTCCTCCGCCGCGCCGGCCTGATCCGACTGCGCTGCCGCAGGATCGTTCTTTCTGAGCTCACCGGCCGCCTTTTCCTGGCGATCCGATGCCTTTTCGAGAGACTCAGCGGCTTTCCCGGCTGTCTCCTGCTGTCTGGCCTGGTCCTGTTTCTGCGATTGTGACGCAGCTTTCATTTCATCCGCAAGCTTATCCGTCTCCTTCTTGACGCTCTCCTGCTCATCCGCAAGTTCATTGGCCTTCTTGTTCGCATCCGTGGGGTCGGCCTGCTCCGGCTTCTCCTTTTCCAGGGTCCGGCTCTTTTCGCGGGCAGCCTCCTGCTTCTGGATCAGCTCCTTCACGCGCTCGGCTGCATCCTTCTGCTGTTGCTGCTGTTTGGCGGCCTCTTCTTCCTTCTTCTTGATCTCGTCCAGTATGTTCTTCATGGTGAGGCGCACAACCTCAATGTTTTCAGCCGCATCCCTGCGGCCCGGGGTGAGCTTGATGGCATCCTGGTAGGATTTCACGCTGGTCTGGCATGCGGCGAGCGCCTTCTTCAGGTCGCTATCCTTCTGCCGCTCAGCCTCGCGGAACGAACAATTCCCGAGGTTATATCTGGCATCCGCCTCGAGCCTCAGGTCTTTGGTCCTGGTCGCCGCCTTCTCGTACATTTCCGTGGCGGCAGCGAAGTCGCCCTTGCGGTAAAGGACATTGCCCTTGTTCAGGAATACCACCGGTGACTCTGGCGCCTCGACCGACGCTTTGTCGTACAGTTGGACGGCTTCCTCATACCTGCCCGCCACGTAGGCGCGATTGCCGTCCTGTATGAGGCTGCGGGCCGACTCGGCCAGTGCATCCGCCGCGCCCGCCAGCACGAGCACCATGACGCCGACGATTGCACGCGCGCTGAAGGGCGCGCCTGCACATGACCTGGCGCTACGTCTGCCGCCACGCCCGCAATCATCTCGACCGATTCTCCCGCGGCGCATCATTTTCCGGCCCCTCCCACGCCATTGTCCCTAATCTTGCGGCGACGATCACCGATACCGGCCTCAAGACACAGGAGAGCAAACGCCAGGCCGAGGAATATCTGGAACTTCTCCTCGTAGAGCTTCACAGTTTGTGATTCCAGTGCCTTCTTCTCGGCCGACAGGATAAGCCTGGCATAGACATCGCCGAGGTCAATGGCTCCGGTGCTGACATGATAGTATGTGCCGCCGGGGGTGGCCAGGGCCATCTTCTTCAGCGTATCGGCATCGAGCCTCGACCAGACCTCTTTCCCCTTGTACTTGAGGAATTCTTTTCTCCCCTGCGGGTTCGTCACTGGAATACGCCGCCCCTCGTTCGCATTGCCGAACCCGATTGCGATTATCCTGATTCCGCGCTCTCCGGCTTTTTCCGCAGCGTCAACCGGGAAGCTGTCGTGGTCCTCACCGTCTGTTATGAGGACGATGTCCTTGCATTCCTTCTCCTGGTCGTCGAAGATCTCGGCCTTGAGGATATGCCGGATTGCATCCCCCATCAGCGTGCCTCCCCGCGAAATGCTGTCGGTGCTTATGTCGTCGAGCATCATCCTGAAGAACCCGTAATCGAGTGTCAGCGGACACTTCACGGCGGCCGTTCCGGAGAATACGACAATACCCACCCGATCACCCTGGAGCCTTTCGAGGCAGTCGCGTATAGCGAGCTTGGCGCGCTCGAGCCTGTTGGGCGCGAGATCCTCAGCAAGCATGCTCCTGGAGACATCCAGCAGGAAGACTACATCCCTTCCACGCCTTTCGATTTTGCGCTGGGTGGGGTTCCAGCATGGCCGGGCCAGGGCAAAAGCGATCATCGCAACCGCCAGGAGCACCATCGCTGCCATCACGCGCCGCCTTGCCGGGCTTACCGTTGTGCTGATGCGCCCAACCAGCCCGGCGCCGATGAACATCTCGATTGCGCGCTTGCGCTTCCGCGCCGCATACACGAAGAGCCCGAACATCAGGGGCACCGCAAAGAGAAGGAAGAGCATCGCTAGGTCTGCGAACTTGAACTCGCTCATGGCGCCCTCCTGAACACAGTGCACCGCAGCGCTATTTCAACAAAGAGAAGAATGAACCCCGCGAGCGCAAACGGCGCAAACAGCTCGCGGTAATCCATGTAGCGCATTGACTCGACCTCGGTGCGTTCCAACTGGTCGATCTCCCGGTATATGGTCTGGAGGGACTTCGCGTCCTCCGCCATGCGGAATATGCCACCGGTCTCCTTCGCCATCTGCTCAAGCATCGCACGATTCACGCCGGACCTTACCGGCACGCGCAGATTGCCGAATATCGGATCAGGCACAACCATCGTGCCTTCGCCGCCGCCCACCCCGATAGTGTAGATCTTGATACCCCATTCGGCGGCGAGCTTTGCCGCCTGGACCGGGTCCCGCTTGCCGGCGTTGTTCTCGCCATCAGTCAGCAGGATCAGAATCTTGCTCTTGATCCGGTACTTGTCGCTGTTCTCGCCTGTCTGGCTTGCGAGGGTCTCCTCGGCCGTCTTCAGCCTCGCCGCGGCCAGGGCAACAGCATCACCGATGGCCGTCCCGTCCTCGTTACGGTTGTCAGCAAGGCGGACGGTTCCCAGGAACTCACGCAGCGCACCGTGCGACAACGTGAGGGGGCAGATGGTGTCGGGGTAACGTGCAAAGGCCACCATCCCTATCAGATCCGACGGCCGGCCGGGCAACCCGCGTTCTCCGCCCATGACGAACTTCTCAAAGACATCCTTCACCACCCCCAGCCGGTTGGAGACAACGCCCTCGTACTCCATCTCCTGCCCCATGCTACCCGAGCGATCAACCACCATCTCAATGGCGATCCCCTGGCTGACGTCCCTGATTCGCTCCTTACCCTCCTGCGGCCTCGCAAGCGCGATCACCAGAAGCACGAGGGCAAGGATCCTCAGAAACGGCGGGACAAAGGCCAGCCGTTGCCTCAAAGATGGCGGCACTTTCGCCACCGACGCGGTTGTCGAGAACGACAGTGTCGCACCACGCCGGCGCCGGTACCGCAGCCAGAAGACCAGCGGCAGCACCAGCAGAACAAGCAGCGCCCATGGTGAGTCAAGATGCATTGTTGCTATCCGTTGTGTTTTGTCCGTCGCGGCGCGCGGGCGGCCAGCCATGACATACGCAGCCCTGGCGCCACACTGGAAGATTTGCGCTAGATCTCACGGCTTGGCTTCCTTCCCGCCCTTTGCGCCAGCTTCCTCAGTTGGCACGGTCTCAGCTATGAACCTCCTGCAACTGTCAAATGTTGCCTGGATATCGGGCGGACCAGGCTGGTGCTCGGCGAACTTGACCATGTCGCAGTTGACAAGAAAGCCTTTGAGCAGAACCTTGTGCTGGAGAACGAGCGAACCGCCTGAGCCGAGCTCGCCCAGAAATTCCTCGGTGGTGCGCTCCGGCGCGTGGAGACCGAACCTGTCCTCGATATAGTGCCGCAGGATGTCGGATATGCGCTGATAGAATGCCTTGACCTGGCCCTTGCCGACCAGGTCCTCATCGACCAGCGCCTGGAGGCGGCTGTAGGCGAGTTCGTGCGGTAGCACGACAGGCTGGACGCCTGGCCTGCCCGCCCGGCGGATCAGGCGCCAGGCCACGACCGCCATGGCAACGGCAAGCAGGCCGATCGCCGACAGACCCAGGACCCACGCCGCCGGCCGCAGGTTCCCCGGCAGACTGGCCGGCGGTGCGATATCGTTGATCTTGAGCGCCTTGACCGTCTCAGGCAGGAGCGACTTGACTTTGACGGTCACCTCTTCGGTTTCCATCTCGTGCTTCACATCGGCAGCCTCGCCCTTCTTCCGGAAGCTGATCCTGAACGGCTTGATGACATAGTCGCCGGACAAGAATGGCTCCAGCACATAGATCCGCCTGGTCACGACCTCGTTGTTATCCTCGAGCTTGGGCTGGGACGTGCGGTAGTCGGCTATGGAGAACTGCTCAAGCTTATCGCCCACCGGAGGCAGTTCGATATCGCAATCCTCTTTCGCCCTGACCTCAATAGTGAGGTTCACCTTGTCGGCAATCGAGATCTCGTTCTTATCCAGCTTCACAATCGCCGTCACCGGCCCCCGCTCAACCTTGCGCTCAATACCTGCGGCCGCGGGCGCCACTTCCGTATTCTTGCCACCGGAACAGGAAACGCAGGCGACAAGGCAGAGCACCATCGCCGCGAGGACGGCGTGGCTGCGGGATGACGCTTCATCTGTCCGGGTGTATGCCAGGGAAGACATGCCGGCGGCTCGCCAGCCCGGCGCGGCAGCAGATCGCATGGATGGTATTGGAGTCTTCACTGGAACATTCATTTCAGCTCGCTCACTTTTGCGCCGGCACATTCTCCTGCGTCTCTTCGCCCGGTTTGAAGGAAGAGTAGTGAATCGTCACGTTGTATTGTTTCTTCAACCGCTCGAAGAGGCTCTCCTGAGCCTCACGCTCCTTCGCGGCATAGAGGTCGCCGTACACCGCCTGCCTGACTTCATCGAGGGGGCGCTGGCGCTCCGGTTCGACTTTGAGAACCTTCACCACGCTGACGCCCCCGTCAGTCTTGATGGTTCTATCGCAGACCTTCCCCTCTTCAGTTGCGAAAATGATCTCTGCAGCGCCCGGCGAGCGCCCGACGCCCTGGATAACATCTACACCCTTCTCGACCCTTCCTTCCACTACTCCGCCGTTCGAGGCTGTCCGTTTGTCGGCGGAAATCTCCCGGGCGACATCTTCGAACTTTTCCCCGCCATCAAGGCGTTTCCGGACCGCTTTTGCGGCATCCTCATCCTTGGCCAGGATGTGTGCAATCTGCGCCCTTGCCGGTGTGGTGTACCCGCCCTTGTGGGCTTCGTACCAGGTCTCAACGTCACCCTTCGTGATCTTTATCTGCTCAGCAAGCTCCCTCCGGAGCGCCTGATCGGCCAGGACCGAGCGTTCAATGTCTCGGATTGTGTCGCGCAGCTTGACATCGTCAGCCAGCTTGAGCTCGACCGCCCGGCGGTAGAGCAGCTCCTCCGCGACAATGGCATTCAGCGCCTGCAGCCTTTCGGCCGCTGACGAGGCGCGCTGGAACATGGCCTCCTTCTGCTTGTTACGCTCCTCCGCGGGCATGGCGGCCGTAAATCTCGCGAGCTGCCTGTCGATCTGGTCCTCAATGCGCCGGTCCAACTCCTCCCTGGTAATCTTCCTCTGGCCAAGTTCCGCCAGGACTTCCGACCCGGCCGTCTGCGCGTCGGCATTAGCGCCGACCCGCTTGTCCAGCTCGTACCGCAGCGCAGAGAATTTGCCGAGCGACTCAAGGCACTGAGCCGTCCGCCTGTTTATCTCCTGTGCAAGCTCCGGGACGGTCGCGTGACTCTCCGAACGATAGTAGCTGTCGAGGGCCCTGTCATAGTCGCCAGCTTCCTGGTAAAGGGTCCCGATGCGGTACAGGATCCTCGCCGCCTCTTCGCTGCCCGGGGATGATGCGGCGAGGTATTCCTTCCATGCCTCTGTGGCGCGCGCCGGCAACCCCTGTTGCTCGAGCTTCAGCGCGAGGTCTTTCCTTGCGCCAGCACTCAACGCCCCGGCGGCTGGGGCCCCGGCAGTGGACGGCCGTCTTGTCAGCGCCACTGCCAGCACCACATTGCAGGCCACAGCAACCAGCGCAACAGCGGCCAGCGCGTAGAGCCCTCCCTGTGATGGGCCATTCTTCGGCCCGGTCTGCGGAACGGAGAAATCGAACTTATCAGTCATGTCCCTGGTCCTCCCGGCTTCACGTCAGGCGTTCATCTCCCTGACTTTCTCTCGCGGGACTTGAAGAACCTGACCAGATCCCTCACGTAGTCCTCGCTTGTCACAACTTCAATCTGGTCTATCCCGTTGGACCTGAACAGCTCGCGCAATCGCTTCGACCGCACATCACCAAGCTGCTCATAGCGCCTGCGGACTGCCGCGCTGCCGGTATCAACCAGGACCGACTCACCGGTCTCAGCATCCTCCAGCTCCACCAGCCCGATGTTCGGAAAGCTGACCTCCCTGGGGTCCGTCAGGGTTACAGCAATGAGGTCGTGTTTCCGGCCGACAATCCGCATCGGCTTCTCGAACTCCTCGCCCAGGAAATCGGACACAAGGAACACGACGCACCGCTTGTTTGTGACGCGGCCAAGGTAGTCGAGGCCGCCCGCGATATCGGTCCTCGCCTGCCGCGGCCTGAAGCCAAGGAGGTCGCGCACAAGCCGCAGCACGTGGGATACCCCCTTCGCGGGCGGCACAAAGAGCTCAACAGTGTCGGTGAAAGCTATCAACCCGACCTTGTCGTTGTTCTTGATCGCGGAGAAAGCCAGCAACGCACACAGTTCCGCGGCGACTTCGTTCTTGGTCTGCCTGCCGCTGCCGAACGTTCCCGAAGCCGACAGATCGACCAGGAACAACACCGTCAACTCCCGCTCCTCGACGAACCGCTTGACGTAGGGATGCCCGATGCGTGCCGTGACGTTCCAGTCGATCGTTCGCACCTCGTCACCGGGCTGATACTCGCGAACCTCGTCAAACTCCATCCCGCGCCCCTTGAAGACACTCCCGTACTCACCGGCAAGGATGTCGTTGACAGCCTTGCTGGTGTAGATCTCGATGTATCGTATCTTACGGGCCAGCTCTTTCGGGATCATGGCACCTCGACGGTCTCCAGTATCTTCCGGACAATGTCCTCGGACGTCTTTTCTTCAGCTTCCGCCTCGTATGTGACTATGATGCGGTGCCGCAGGACATCCATGGCGATGGATTTGACATCCTGCGGGGTCACAAATCCACGCCCCTCCAGGAATGCGTGCGCGCGGGCGGCCATCGCCAGGTAGATGCTTGCGCGCGGCGACGCCCCGTAGCGGATGAGATCCCCGATATCCAGCTTGAATGTGGCCGGATTGCGCGACGCCTCGACGATGTTCACTATGTATTCCTCGATCTTCTCGTCCATGAAGATCTCGTCGGTCAGCTCCCTCAACCGGAGTATCTCAGCCGGCTTGATGACCGTCTCAACGGCGGTCTTCGGACTCGAGGTCGCCATCTTCTTCAGTATCTGCTGTTCTTCAGCCTTGGACGGATACGTCACCTTCAGTTTGAACATAAACCTATCCACCTGCGCCTCCGGAAGCGGGTAGGTGCCCTCCTGTTCGATCGGGTTCTGGGTGGCAAGAACCATGAACGGCTCGTCGAGCTTGAAGCTCTGCTCGCCGATGGTGACCTGCCGCTCCTGCATTGCCTCCAACAGAGCGCTCTGAACCTTGGCCGGCGCGCGGTTGATCTCATCCGCCAGGATGATGTTCGCGAATATGGGACCCTTCCGCGTGGTAAACTCACCGCTCTTCGGACTGTAGATCAGTGTTCCTATCAGGTCAGCCGGGAGCAGGTCAGGTGTGAACTGGATCCGCCTGAACGACGCCTGTATGGACTTGGCGAGGGTCGTCACGGTCAGGGTCTTTGCCAGTCCAGGCACCCCTTCGATCAGAACATGGGTATTGCAGAGCAACGCGGCGAGCAGGCGATCGATCAGCTCATGCTGCCCTACGATTACACCCTGCACCGATGTCCTCACGCGGCCTATGAGCGCGCTTTCAGCAACAACCCTCTCACCTATCCTCTTTACGTCAACGGCCATGGCGGGCTCCTTTCATCGTGTTTATAAGTCGTAAGTCGTCAGCTTCAAGTTGCCACCCGGCATACATACAAGCGCAGCATGCAGCCAGGCAGTTCAGCAACAATCGTGCCAGATGGATCCAGAAGGATAAGAAGACGCTAGAATGGAAGACCATACTCCTTGATCTTCCGCTGGATAGTGCGGCGGGATATGCCGAGCTTTTCCGCAGCCAGGGTCCTGTTGCCTTCGTGTTTCCTCAATGACGCGAGCAAGATCTCCTTTTCCATGCCGGCAAAGGTCATTCCATCCGGCACTGAGAAGTCATCCTGCACCTTTGGCGGGGTATCCATCCGCACATCGGCCGCCATCAGGGACTGGCCCGATGTCATGACCACGGAGGCCTCAACCACATTCCTGAGCTGGCGAACGTTGCCGGGCCAGTCATATGCCTCAAGCCTTTGGTAGAACTCGGGCTCAACGGCGGAGAAGTGGCGGCCGTGGTTCTCGCATGACATTGCGATGAACCTGTCGACGAGGGGCCGGATATCCTCGCGTCTTTCCCTGAGCGGCGGAATCCGGATGACCACAACCTTAAGCCTGTAAAGCAGATCCTCCCGGAAATCACCCTCCTCCACAAGCTCGTCAAGGTCACGGTTCGATGCTGATATTACCCGCACGTCGACCTTTACCTGGTCCTGCCCCCCGACCCGGAACAGCTCCCGCTCCTCCAGAACCCTGAGCAGCTTCACCTGCACGGACTTCGGTGCGTTCCCAACCTCATCAAGGAACAGGGTGCCGCCATCGGCCCGCTCGAACGAGCCCTTCCGCTGCGCCGCAGCCCCCGTGAAGGCCCCCTTCTCGTGACCAAAGAGTTCCGATTCAAGCAGAGTCTCCATGAAGGCGCCGCAGTTGACTGCCACGAATGGCCCCGCGCGCCGTTTGCCGTCGTAATGTAGCGCCCTTGCGACCACTTCCTTGCCGGTGCCGCTTTCGCCCAGCACAAGCACCGTGGCATTGCTGTCGGCAAGAGACGCCACCTGCGCGGCCACCGCCTTCATTCCGGCCGACTCCGCCACCATGGCCCCACCGGCATTCCGGCCAGTGACAGCCTTGCGCAGGCTGGCGACTTCGAGCCGGAGGCGCGCGGTCTCTGCGGCCCTCGAGACCTTGGACTGGATATCCTCAAGATCAAGGGGCTTGGAGATATAGTCATATGCACCGGCCTTGAGCGCATGGACGGCCGACGAGACTGTGCCGTACGCGGTCATTATCAGGACCGGCACATTCGGATCCATGCGGCGGATCTGGGTGAGGACAGCCATGCCGTCCATCCCGGGAAGCATGAGATCGGTCAACACCACTTCAAAGGATTCTTTTCGGAACTCGGCGACAGCCGCCTCGCCACTGGACACGGCAATGGCCACAAAACCCGCGTCTTCAACAGCCTCTTTCACCGACCGGCACCCGTCCCGATCGTCCTCAACAATCAGTATTCGTGGTGAGCTCATGCTTTCTCCGCCAGCGGCAGGACAATCCTGAAACAGGCACCGCCGCCAGGCACGTCCTTCACGGTTATCTCCCCGCCACTGTCCTCAACGGCGGTCTTCGCAAGAGCAAGTCCCAGGCCAGTCCCGCCCGGCCGGGTGGTGACGAACATCTCAAAGATGCGGTCTTTTTCCGCCCCTGGCACACCTGGCCCCTGGTCGCATACCTCGATAACGGCGTTGTCTTTCTCCCTGCTGCAGCACACGGACACCCGGCCGCCCCGGGGTGAAAAATGCTCGGCGTTGGTGAGAATATTCAAAATAGCCCTTTTGAGTCCTGCAGGGCGGCCCATGACAGCAAGGTCCATATCGGGGATGCTGGCCTCAGCAACCACGCCGGCCTGCTCAAAGCGGGCCGACAGCAACTCAAGGCAATCCCTTATGCAGGCGCCGAGCCTGACCCGCTCATGGATATCCGGGGCCGGCCTGGACAGGAACAGAAACTCCTGGAATATCTTGTCCATCCTGTCAATCGTTCCGCCCGCCCGCGCCGCCAGTTCGGCAACGCGGCCAGGCTTGCTGTCGCTCCCCTTGAGCGCCTCCTTCTGCATCATCTGCACATCGAGCTTGAGCGACGACATCGGATTTCGGAAGTCGTGCACGATCCCGTTTGCAAGCACACCGGCAAAAGCGAGATGCTCTTCGGCACGGCGGCGATCCTCACGCCTTGCATCGCGGCGCATGATCAGGACAACCAGCACGGCGCATATGCAGAAACCGACAAAGATCGTCGCCACTGAGATCTTGAAGATGCCAGAGACCTCGACCGATGGCGCCCCAGGTCCACGCTCGATCGCCTCGCGCCTGACACCGACACTCACCGAACATGGTTGTCCCCCTTCCCCGCCCACGTCCGCAGTGAAGACGACAAGCGGGATGTTGTTTGTGCCGGCGACCAGTATTTCCCTGCCTATCTCAACCCGCTTCGGATCCGTCCCCACAGCCGACATGGCCGGCGGGATCTCCGCCCCGTCTACCCCGCTCAACTGCTCCTGGAAGACCACGACCCCGTCGCGTGACACCGCAACGTACTGGAGATTACGTTCCAGTTTGCGGAGCGAACGCACCAGTCTGGAAAAGCTCGCCCAATCCACCCGGCCCGTCTCAGCGCTGCGCACCACTGACTGGTCGGCAAGCTGCGCCGCAATCATCCTGCCGGAGTCAAGCACCGAGCGCGCGGCTGTCACGCGGGCGGACTGGCGATATATGTTCCTGATCACCCACAACCCGCTGGCAGCAAGCACAGCTATGGCCATGACCAGCGCCGCTGTCACCAGGGTCGATGGAAAACTGGAACGCCGTGTTTGCATACGGGTGGAGTTTACGCCGGAATGTCGGGGAATCAAATGGAAACGCATCACCACCGCTCTTTCCCTCCCGGCGTGACATTTCGGCGCGGTCAGTCGGCCAGAATGGCACGGCAACCAGCGCCGCTGCCAAACCCGACTTCGCCCGGCGGGGTGCATGGAAACCATGGCTCATCATCGCCTGAGTCTGGATGCCATCACCGAGGTGCGGCGAGGCCTTGAATCCCCCTGCGCAGACACCGGACAGCGCCCTTGGCACGCTAGCTGCTAAGCTGATCCCGATGATTTCCAGTGACCAGCCTGAAGATGGGAGGAGCATGGAAGTGCGCGGTAGAGGCCATGCGATGGACCGGGTAGCGATGATCGCCCTGATTGCGATCCAGGCCGCGACCATTGCATACCTCTACCGCGCTTCCAACAGGGACCGGGCCGAGAAGGAGATTCTTCTCAGCCGCATAGAGCGCCACGAAGCGCAGGAAGACGCCGCCCTTGTCGTACGGGGCTCAACGGCCTATCCGCGAGCCCCGGCAAACAATGCGCAGGACCATGCGGCTTCGCTTCTGCGCGCACACACCGACATGGATCGCGTCCTGGAGTCCATGTTCGGGGCCCCGGGCTACCGTGATGAAATGTTCATACCGGATTCGTCGCTCACACAGATCGACAGGCTCCACGCCCAGGCGATACGGATGATCGAGAACTCCTTCGAGGACTTCCGGTTGGCGGAGAGGGCGATGCGGCCCGGCAGCCAGATGGGGTATCTTGTCATATCCCCCGCCATGGACTTGAGGGAGTTCGACGACTGCTACCTCCTGGCCATCAGCCTGCCGCACGCAACACGGCCGGAACTCTCCGTTGTCCTTGACGGGCAGGTGCTGTGCGTGAGCGGCAGGCAGTCGGGACGACGAGACGGCACCTGGCGGTTCGATAAGCGCGTACAGTTGCCCGGGCCGGTATCCGCACAGGCAGTTCGCGCCACCCTCACCAACGGCATATTGCGGATTGTGGCGCCCAAGGGAGCAGACGCAGCGCCGGCCGAACAACCTTCTCGCATCATGTAGAAGAGAACGGGAGGAAAGGAAATGAGCATGAGACAGGACCGCCTAGCCGGCAAAATACTGGCCGCCGCTACCGCCGCGGCAATACTTCTACCGGCGTGGGGCCTGGCACAGGCGGCCGACGGAGCGGCGGACCCGGCGTCAGGTTTCGGGCGCAAGGGTTTCGCCACCGTTGCAAAGAAGGCCGTGGATGCGGTGGTGTCAATCAGGGTCGAGAGAATGCTTAAAGGCGGCCTCGCCGTCCAGGAGTCCGACCTCAACGACCCGTTCGAGTTTTTCGACAGGTTCTTCGGGAATCGCTTCCAGGCGCCGCAACACCGGCAGCAGACACCCCGCTTCGGCGCTCCTCGTCAATTCAAACAGCAGGGCCAGGGCTCCGGCTTTATCATCACAAAGGACGGATACATCCTTACCAACCACCACGTGGTTGGCGATGCCGACAAGATCGTTGTGAGGCTGCGCGACGGGCGGGAATTCACGGCAAAGCGGATCGGAACGGATAAGAAGTCGGAGGTGGCTCTCGTGAAGATCGACTGTGACGATCTCCCGTTCCTGGCACTTGGCGACTCATCCAAGCTGGAGATCGGCGAATGGGTAATTGCGGTCGGAAACCCCTTTGGCCTGGCCGAAACCCTGACAGTGGGTGTCGTTAGCGCAAAGGGGCGCAGCGGCATGGGGATAGCCGACTACGAGGACATGATTCAGACCGACGCCGCGATCAATCCCGGCAACTCCGGAGGCCCGCTGCTTGATATTGATGGAAAGGTCATTGGCATCAACACGGCAATATTCAGCCGGGACGGCTGCTACATGGGCATCGGTTTCGCCACGCCGATCAATATGGCAAGGGCCATAAAGGACCAGCTACTGACTTCAGGAAGAGTGGTCCGGGGCTATCTCGGCATAGCCATTCAGGACTTCAACAGTGAACTGGCGGAGCAATTCGGCGCAAAGGATCAGACGGGGATACTCGTGACGGAGGTCGCGAGGAGCTCACCTGCCGAAAAGGCGGGCCTGCAGGAAGAGGACGTCATCCTGAAGCTGGACGACAACGACGTTGAAAGCGTCGGCGCATTCAGGAATACCATAGCATCGGCAACTCCCGGAACCGCTGTCGCACTCACCATCCTCCGTGACGGCACCAGGAAAGCCATCAAGGCGGTATGCGGAACACTGCCGGATGACTCCACCGTACCGGCGCTCCATGGCGAGGAGTCGGCGGGCTCACTTGGGCTTTCGATCCGCGAACTCACTCACGATATCGCCACCCGACTGGGCGACTCAACCGGTGAAGGCGTATTGGTGAACAGCGTAGACCCGTCGGGTTTGGCCGCCGCCAACGGAATCGAGGCCGGCGACCTGATTGCAAGTGTCAACCGCAAGCCGGTTCGCACGGTCGACGATTTCAAGGCAGCAATAGCGGATTTCGGCAGCAGCAAGTCGGCGCTTCTCAAGGTGAAGAATGACAAAGGAACCCGCTTCGTGGTGATCAGCGCGAAGTAGAAGCCTGCCCCCGGTACCAGGCAACAAAACGCTCGATGCCGGCCTCAATGGGTGTGGTGGGCTTGTAGCCGAGAAGCCGAACGGCTTTTGAAATGTCGGCGCAGGTAACCTTCATATCGCCGGGTTGTTCCGGTTGCAGGGACAACTTCGCCCGCTTGCCAAGGCGTTTCTCGATAAGCTCCACAAGAGTCGACAGCCTGGTGGTGCGTGATTCCCCCAAGTTTATAATCTCGAACCCGAGATCCCTGTCAACAGCCGCCGTAACGCCATCAATGATGTCGGTGTAGTAGGTGTAGTCTCTGGCGGAGCCGCCGTCGCCGTAGAACGGAATCGGCTCCCCCCTGTCGATCATGCCGGTAAACTTGTGAATCGCAAGGTCGGGTCGCTGCCTCGCCCCATAAACGGTAAAGAACCTGAGCGCCGTGCAGGAAATGCCGTATAGGTGGTGATAGTTGCTACAGTACAGCTCGCATGCCGCTTTCGTCGCCGCATACGGACTCATCGGTGAAGTCACTTGAGTGTCTTCACGAAACGGCGGAGTGGACGAATGGCCGTACACGCTCGACGAGGAGGCAAAAACAAGCCTCTTAATGCCCCGCTTCTTCGCCATTTGAAGGATATTCAGCGTGCCAAGGCAGTTCACCTGCTCGTAGAGGATCGGATCGACAAGGCTGGGCCGAACCCCGGCACGCGCAGCCAGATGGACAATGACATCGAATTTCCTGTCTTGTCCTGCAAGTTGCTCGAGGACACCAGCATCCCGGACGTCGCCTTCAACAAATGTGAAAAGCCGATGCTGGGTTGCAGTGGCCATGTTGCGCTTCTTGATGGCCGGGTCATAGAAATCGTTCAAATCATCGAGAACGACGATCTCATCACCGCGTTCAAGGAGTCGTTCGACAAGGTGGCTTCCGATAAAGCCGGCACCGCCGGTGACAAGAATCTTCACGCTTTCCCCTCCATACCGTTGACAACAACGGCAGGAGGATAGCGCAACGGATCGCGAGAGTCAACCGCCCGACAGTTCGCCCCGTCAGTTCACCGGCGGAGTCCAGGTCATCGTTGCACCTCGATGGAAGTAGTAGTAGGCCTTGCCCGGCTGCAGCTTGACCGGAACCGAGATCCCTGCAGCACCCTGCCGCCACCAATTTCCGTCCAGCCCCAGATACAACATATACCACTTGTTGTTGTACTCCGCGTAAAGCAGGTCGGCGCTGGCTACACCACTACCCCGCGTGCCCTTGCCGACAGCCGAAAACCCCCAGCCAAGCGGCAACTCAGTGGCCCCCTTGGCTGCATGCGGCCATCCGAATACCCGCCATTTGTTCTGGGGGAACGTGATCGACGGGGTGATCGTCGGCTTTGGACCGGAGAATCCCGCAAAGCTCGTCGCATCGCCGTAGTCCGGAGACCTCCTGAGCCAGAATCCCATTCCTGGATGGATTTCGGCATTTCCAGACACGCCAGACAGCTCAGACCATCCTGCGCTCGTGTTAAGATACCCATTGCCCCACGTTTCTGAGTTAGTCGTCTGTATCCAGATGTAATCCGCTGCCATATTGTTGGGCCTGGCAGTCATACCACTTGCAACCGCAGCACCTGCATCTGAGCTGATATACGCCTTCGGGCTACCGATTGCGCCATATGAGGTCGGCAGCGAGGAAAGGTGGTATGCGTTCTTTCGACGGGTCTGCGCCATCCACACGTACGTGTCGTCAGCCCAGAACATATCCGTCTCGTTGGACGCACAGCAACGATAGTAATAGAGGGTATCGGCAGCGACACCACTCGAAATAGTCTTAGAGAACGAACCGATGCTGATGGTACTCGCCAGCACGCTGTTTGACCACTTCGAGCGATCCGTCCCGCCATCAGTTGGCCCCCAGAATATCCGGCAATCCACAGCGCCTGAAGCGAACGCGAGCTCTCCATTGAGTGTCACCGAACTACCACCCATGCTGGTTGCCCTGGCGTTGTGGACAACCGCGCTCGAGAAGGCGCTCTCGCCTACCGCCACGCTGTCGAGGTATGATGGCTCAGTCGTACTACCCTCAACAACACTCATGTTCTCAAAACCGACCTGGTCTGTATTGTAGAAACTGTATTGCGAGACGACATTAGTGCCGTTAATCCATAGATCCCACTTCTTGGTGCCGTACTGGAGACGCACCGTGAACTTCGTCCACTGGTTGGCCGGGACTGTCGGAAGCGCGTCGTCAACAATCGTTATGGCATTTGTATAGTCGTAGGCCACCGTTTGCCCGCTCGCGTTGAAATAGAACACGGCCGTGCAATTCGCCGCAAACGCCGCACCCCCACTGCGCACAGGCATCCCATAGAACTCCGCCCACACAACGCTCTTTGCAGGGCTGTCTGTAAAGTCCTGAGACAGCCTGATGTACCCGTTTTCAGTGTCATTGCTCAGAGCAGCGACAGAGGATCGCCCACTGACGGATGCCCGAATTTCAGAACACCCACCAGCAATACCGCTGGCGTCATAAAGGCCCGTGACCGTCACCCATCCGCCCTGGCCGTTCAGATCGCTGTCCGTGGCGTAGCCGAACGACTCAGCCCACGGCACCGTGGCGGCATTTGCGGTCAAAACCCCCACAAACAACAGCGCGCTAGCAACAACCGAACAACCTTCCAACAAATTCCTCTTCATTGGGTACTCCCTGTGTCATCGATTAAGCTCATAAGACTCAACTTGACCTTCCCCCTTCTACTGGACCACTTCCTGAGAGAGTCCTGAGGCTTTAAGGA
>JBAXKQ010000021.1:0-26183 GCA_037135275.1 bacterium | reverse complement strand
TACTCCGAAGCCATAAGTCACGCCATTCGCCAGCCTGGGCTCCACAGGTGTACGACCAGAGGGCTCACACATTTCACGCCGCTGAAGCCTGGCTGTCTTCTTCACACGTTGGCGAATCCCGCCTTGCCACCGTGCTGGCGTGGCCCATGCCAAGCTTGACCCGGGCCAAGGTCGCCAGCTACATTCCGTCGCTTGCGTGAAAACGATGGGGAGGACACATGAATAACATTATGTTGCGTGCACTTGTGCTGGGATTGTTTTCATCATGCATGCTGTTGGGGGCCTCTGCCCACGCTCGCGATAACAACTCGAGCATTGAGACTGCCCTGGCTGTGGAACGCCAGGCAGCCCAGGAACGCTTCGGCGCGGCCTCAAAGGCATCCGAACAGCTGAAGACCACACTCACCAGCCAGCTGTCCACCCTGGAAACCGCAATCAACGCCGCCCGAACCGATATGGACGCCCTCCAGAAACAGCTCCTTGCCGCGCTCTCAAAGGATGATGCTCCCGCCATCCGGCTGGCTCGTGCACGCCTCGCTGCACGCCAGGCGACCCTGGACGCCGACGAGGAGGACCGGGCTCGACTCACAAAGGAACTGGAGGAGGCTGAGCGTGAACGGGACGCATGGAAGCGGCGCGCTGCGACGCTGGAACTGGCCCTCCGCATGGACATCAAGGTGCTGCTTGCCACCCCCGCAGAAATCGACGACCGTGAGAAACGTGTCGAATCAGCGGGGAAGGATATCGCCGCCCAGGCCGGGCAGATCCAGAAGTACTTCGCGCGTCGCTCAGCAGCCGTGATCGATCTCACTGCGATCAGGGCACGCATCAGGGGCTGGCAGGCCAGCGATCCGAAAGACCCCGACATGGCACGCGCGAGCGATGAGGAACTCGCCACACTGCGGCGGCAGGCATCGCAGCAGGAGGCCCTGATCCGCCTGAACCTCATGCTGGAGCAGCGCGCACGCCGCGGCCTGTCCTTCGCCCGCGCCGACTACCTCATTAGCCAGCGCTATGCAGCCGCCCTCGCCCGCCGTGGCCACCTGCAGCTGGCCCGGAATGCCCAAACCGCTGCCGAGTGCGCCGAGGGCCGTCTCGCGGCCCTTCGCGATGACCTTGCACAGGTACAGCAGGGCATCTCCTCAAACCTCGCGGCAGCCGTGGCCCAGGCCGAAGGCGCGACGCAGTCCCTTGCGGCTGCAGGCACCGCAGCCGACGAAGCCGCCGCGCGCGATGCCTACGCCTTTGCCGAGCTCCGGCGACAGCGGTGGGACACCGAAGCCGAAGTCTGGAAGGACTTCATCGCCCTCCAGAAGGCTGGCGCCAGCTTTGCCCGCGAACTGAGCGACCGCGCCAGAAGCAAGGCCGAACGCCGGACCCTCGATGAGCTGGGTCGCGAGGAGCGCCAGTTGCGGCAGACCCTGCCTACGTCCGAGCAGTATATCCGGACGCTCGATGTGCAAATCCAGAAATGCGACGAACTCGTCGAGTCCGCGAGGCTACTCCTGGGAACCGATCCAGCAGCGCTCGCCGACGCCGCGCGGCCGCTGGCCGCTCTCGTCGGATCCTTCGACGCCACCAAGCCGCCTTCGCCATCTCTTGTAGCTGATATTCTGCGGTCCATCCCCGACCGCCTTTCACAGGGCATGGCCGGAACGGACCCATCCGCTGAACGCCGCAGCGAGACTGCCGCCCTGCTTGCCAGCCGCCTTGCCCAGAGGGAGATGACCCGCGCCCGCAGGGCCATCTCGGCGCGATGGCTCGACAATTCGCACGCCGTGCTGTCGGACCTCGACCGCACAGCCGGCCTCATGCTCTGGCAGCAGGATGATCCGCGCCTGAACGCGGTCACCCTGCAGGAGGTCGTCGACCTGCTGAAGTCGCTTGCAAGCAACGTGGAGGTCACGGTTTCCTGCTGGGTCAACCGGATTGGAAACATTCCAGGCGTGCCATCCCGCAGGCGCGCCGCAGCCGCGGCCGGAGGAATCATCTTGTTCTGGCTGGCCGCCTTGCTGGCCTCGCGCCGGATAAGGTCGACCACCCGGAGGAGCATCCTTGCCGGCCGCCTTGCACGCACCGCCCTGCCCCTGCTCTTCACAGGCTTCGCTGTTCTCTGGCTGGCGGCCGGTAACATGTTCCTGCAATGGACCGGCTTCACCATCATCGCCGCCGGCCTGTGGCGCGCATGCCGCAGCGTGCCACTGGCGCGCGATGGACAGCCACTGCCATCCACAAGCATCATCGGCGCCGTGGCGGACGCCGTCAACACGGTCCTTCTCTGGGCGGTCGCTCTGCTGCCGCTGCACATCATCGCGGCCCAGTGCGAAAACACGCTGGAAACCCGGGCCGTGATCGAGCGGTTGTGGCTCTTCTGTGTGTGCCTGGCAGTATTCCGCCTGGTCATCCACGGATCGCTGGCTGGACGGATCCTGAGCCGCCGCTCCGCGCACCGCGGCCTTCGACTCGCCGGCGCCGCGACCGCATGGACCTGCCTGGTCATGGCCGCACTGGTCGCGCTGATCTACCTCGCAGGGCTCGGCGGCCTTGGCCGGACAGTCCTGCACATCGCCGAGGCAACGTTCGCGATCGTCGGGGTTGCGGTGCTGCTGACTTCGGTGGCCGGCTGGCTTGTCCGCAGGAATACCGGGACAGCGGAACCAACGCCCATCCTCGTGAGGGTCATCCAGGGCATGGTGCTGATGCTGGCTGCTGTCGCGGTCGGCTGGATGTGGTGGCTGCTGCTCAACAGGGTCGTGCTGGCGTCCAATGCGCCACCGCCAGTCCCCGAACTCGTCCAGGCCATATCCCGGGCGCTGAACGACCTGTCAAGGGCCTGGCAGTATCCCCTCTCTGCCGGCATGACCGTCGGCAGCCTCGCCCGCGGACTCCTGGTCTTCATCGCGTCATTCTGGGTTTCACGCGAAGCCAAAGCGATCTTCGCACGGCGCGTCCTCGCGCGTACGCCGATGGACAAGGCCACGAGCGAAACATTCAGCGCGGTCCTGGGCTACCTGATCATTGTGCTGGGTTTCCTTGTCGGACTGAACGTGGCAGGGTCATCGCTGAAGAACCTCACGCTGCTGGCCGGGGCCGTTACGGTGGGCGTTGGCTTCGGTCTCCAGAACGTCATCAACAACTTCGTCAGCAGCCTGATGATCCACTTCAGCCGCACAATCCGGGTTGGCGACTACATCGAGGTTGGGGCAAGCCGCGGCACCGTGCGCGAGATCGGACTGCGGAACACCGTCCTGACAACGGACGACGACATCACCGTCCTTGTCCCAAATGGGTCCTTCATCTCCGCCAACATCGTCAACTGGACCAACCCGAACCGCCGCACGCGCCTTCACGTTCCCGTGACGGTTTCCCGGCAGGCAGACCTCGCCGCAGTTGCCGAATTGGCCGCCGGTGTGGCAAGGGCCAATCCGATGGTCCTTTCAACACCGGCTCCCGTCATGGAGGTAAGGTCGCTCACACCGACCCACGTCACGCTGGATTTCCTGATCTGGACTGAGAAACCTGAGAAACTGGCTGCCATCGTGGGCGAACTGGGACTGTCACTTGACCGGGTCATTCGTGAGCGGGGGCTTGCCGGCTGAGGACTTGCCGGGCTTCCTGCTGCGGTACAATGACTGGTCAACGGCGCCAGCCGCGGCACCGGCGTCAAACGTGTCCCCGAGGAACGCCCGCAGCCGCTCAGCAACCTTGCCGGAATCTTCCAACGCCTCGTGGTACGACACATCAAGCACCGCGGCGCTGCCGTTGCGCTCCATGTAGGCCAGAAATGTCCGTGATGAGACGATCTGACGCTCGTAGATGGCGGTAAGCGCCTCATCGGACACCTTGCCGCCTTCCTTGCCGGTACGGTTCAGCATTGCCCGCTGAGATGCCACTATCTCGCCGGCGGGCCGGCGCATGTTCACTATCCGGTACGGGGGCCCTTTCGGCAGGTGCGGAAGCAGTGGACTGACCAGCTTGACTGCCTTCCCAACCGCCCCGGCCACCCAAGTTTTGTCGGTTGCGATGTGCTTGGACGCGGCAAACTCGAGATAACCCTTCGGATTATTCTCGTCGGCTGCACGCGCGTCGTCAGTCAGAACAGGAAAACCGCCAGCCTGGATCATCTGCATCATCATTGAAGTGCCGGATCGCGGCAGGCCGCTGACTATCACCACGCACTCCCGCGCCGGAGGCAGTGTCGCCGGCTGCGGCCGTTCCGTCTGGGCCGACTCGCCAAAGGACGCCCGGTATTCCGCCGGGTGCTGCCCCTCCGGCCGTATTCCCGCCTTCCATTCGCGGATACGCCTGCGGCTCTCGGCGGCCAGCCTGCGATGCTCCCATCCCCTCGGATCGCGCTTCACCTTCTCAAGAAACATTGCCAGCACCCTGTGGCCAGCCGGGAATACAGGATTCAGCGCCACTGCCGCCCGCAGGGAAGCCTCGGCCTCAACATGCAACTCCTGGCGCCAATAGGCTATCCCGGCGACGAGGTGAGCCTGCGGGAACTGGTAGCGGCACCCGATCGCCGCCCGCGCCTCCGCTGCTGCCCGTGGGTAGTCCTTGCGGGCCAGCGCAGCCCGCGCCAGTCCGAACCGTGCCGCAGGATTCACCGGGTCAAGCTCGAGTGCCCTGCTGTATTCGTTCATCGCCTCCGCGGTATCCTTCAGCGCCATGCGCACTTCCGCCCGCTTGAGGTGAAGTGCCGGCATCTGGCTCGCCTGTACGCCGGCAACCCGTTCGAGCGCATCCAGGGCCTCGCGCCACCTGCCCTCGGCAGCAAGCAGTGAGCCCTCAAGGAAAGCAAACGCATGCGGATTTGTACCCGCCTTCGCCCTGAACTGCCGCAACTTGTGCCGCTGCTGATCCGAGAGCTTTGCCATGTCAATTCCCGGCCCGGCGCCCGCAGCGCCGGACTGGTCCAGACCCTCTGCCTCGCCGGGGCTCGCGGCGGGACCGGCCTCCGTTGCCGGCGCATCAGCCGGCGACGCCTGCCCGCCCGCACCGTCACCACCGCCAGCGGCCTTCTTGCCCGCTTCTTCCACGGCTGCCGCCTGCTGCTCCTTCCGGATCTGCTCAATGAATTCCCTGAGCTCGACAATCGACTTCTCCGCCGTTGCTCTCTTGCGCACGCGAAGCAGTTCCATCGTCGCCCTGGCCTCGATGACCTTCCGTGCCTCGGTCTGGATCTGCAGCAGATGCACGCCAAAACGGCTTTCGTCAGGCCAGTTCTCCCACAGCTCGGCAAACATGTCCGCCGCCTCGTCATCACGGCCGCCATCCGCCAGGGCGCGGGCGAGGTTGTAGCGCTCCTCGCGCACAGTCTGGTCCATGGCATGCTGCCGGTCGGCGCCAGGGGCGTCTATGTAGCCTAGATCCGCGAGCTGCTTGATCACCGCGGCCGCGGCTTCGGAACTGCCCGCCTCGCTACCGGTGAGCATTGCCGCATCGCCCTCGACCATATCCCATGAGTCTATGTACCGCGCCGGAGGCGCCTCGTTGTAAATCGCCGTCAACGCCCTGCCGTCCATATCACGCCCTATCGGAAGGTCGAACAGCGACAGCACCGTCGGTGCGATGTCGAGGACGCTTGCCGAATAGAGCAGCTCATCCTCACGCAGGCCAGGACCGGCAGCCACGAAGATGCCGAAGGGCCTGTGTTCAGCTGCCGGTCCGGCCGGCTCGTTGGGAAGGGACTCCGGTCGCAGCGCATCAGGATGAAAACCGTGATCGCTGATCAGGATGACCGTCGTGTCCTCTCCCGCCAGCGCCAACAACACCCCCAGCATTGAGTCGTGGAACACGTAGCCGCCGCCCAGAACGCTGGAGTACATGTCAAAATCGGATTGCGACACCCAGTTAAGACGCGGCGGGTGGTAACGCATGAAGCCGTGGGAGAAGTGGTCAATGGCATCGTAGTAGACCGCGGCAAAATCCCAGTCGCGCCGGGTGGAAAGGATCTTCGTGGCTGCGGCGTGAATTGATGCGGATTCCGCGACGATCTTCGCCAGTGACAGAAGGCGCTTGTCCGTAGCCTGATCAATCTCTGGCGCGCGCGGCACGAAATCACGCAGCATGTCGCCCTCAAGCTCGTTTGGATGAATGCGCAACCCGGCCAGGGATTCAGCCACGTCCTGCGGATGGACGGCGCCCGGCGGCAGCGGCCACGGTTTACCCAGCGGCGCTGTCGGAGTCTGGAAATGGTTGCTGACCATGCTTCCGCGGAGCGGTTCAACCGGATGGCTCGGCCACCAGCCTACCACGTGGCACGTCTTGCCTTCCTGGTTCAGGATGTTCCACACAGCCTTGGTCTTGCGGGAAAATGACGACACCGGCCTTACGGCCCCGGTTTCTGGAACGACTTCGGAAAAGCCAAGCACTCCATGCTTGAAGGGCCGCTTGCCGGTAGCGATGGACGTCCAGACCATGGGTGAGAGCATGGGCTGGATGGTCGCGAGATTGCCCATGATCCCGCGCTCGATAAGGCGACGCAGGTTCGGCATGTGCCCCCCGTCTACCAGGGGCTGGATCACTTTCCAGTCGGCGGCATCCCAGCCGATCAGCAATACGCGGCGTTTGTTGGCCATGGTCAAGTCAGTTCGTTGTCAGTACCTTGAATCACTGCTTTGCGCCCTCGCCATCCCGCTCCTCATCCCTGCGCCGTCGCCACTCAATCACGCCCGGCGCGCCAAGAGCCAGCAGGGCCATGCCTGAAAGCGTGTCCAAATAGGGATTCCGGCTGGGACCCGGGGCCGGCTTCACAGCACCGGACGCCGCTGTACCCGGCCGCCCCGCACCCTCAGAAACAGGTTTTTGTGATACGTCCGTCATTTCTCATATACTTACACGAACCGCGCACCTTGGCAAGACGGATTGTCAACGCGCAGCGGATCAATACCCTACGCCCTGCCTGACACCCTGTCGTACTCGATGACCAGCCGTAGCTTCGATCGCCGGGGATACCTGTCAGAATTCCACCCGCAGCGCCCCGTGAATAGAGACGGCGGGGACACGGGTCGTAAGCGTACCACGTTCCCAGCGCCACTCCACCTCGCCCTTCTCCAGTTCCCAACCCACGCGGCGCGGCTCACCGTCCGAGCGCATCCGCACCGTGACCGGCCCGACCGGCGGGATCTCATCGATCACGCCGGAGTTAGGCAGATTCGGGATGCCGCTCGCGCGGTTGACAAGGTGCACCAGGCGCGTGTTGCCTCGTCGGCGCAGCGTGACGTCCACACACGCCGGCGCGCATACCCTTATGTCAGGATCGGGCAGCAATCGCTCCGCCAGTGCGCCGACAAAGCACCGCGTCAGCGGATAGCGGTTGTGGCAGAAGTCGCGAAACAGGTCGGCCGGAACATACACCACTTGTCCCTTCCCGACACGATGGAGCACGGCGGCCGGATGCGGCAGCAGCTTGTCCTCCAGCAGGGACTCTTCACCCAACGGTCCAAGCGATTCGCCGGTTGTGGTGTCACCCAGCCGCCATTTCTTGCTGAAGAGAGGCACCTCCCCGTCAGCTGCAGGAACAACATAGGCACTATCTGTCCGGACTTCGCGGCTGCGGAATCCCAGGAACACCTCGCCGAACCTGTCATACATGTCGCTTCCGGTCAGCAGCAGGTTTCCACCGCACTCCGCATAGGCGCGCAAAGCCGTCACCATCGCATCGGACATGCGCGTCTGCTCCGGCACGACGACCATCGGAAACTCGGCTAGCCTGGGCAGCAGCGCCCACTCGTCGAGAATGTCGACGCCATAGCTGTTCTCCAGCAGCGCGAAGACGGCGCCCTTCACCGGAGCGACGTCCACGTTCCACATCAGGTTCTTTCCGCGCACATCGCTGAACAGGTGATGCTCGGAGTGCAGCACGGCAATCTGGGGAATGGACCCGGTGTGCTGGCAGGTCTCCCGCCGCGTCTTGACAAAGGCCGACACGGCACCCATCCGGCGCTGACGCCACTCAGACAGCCGCCCGTCCCGTGCTGGTGGGTGCGCGTAGATCTGCACGTTGCCACCGAACGAGAGAAGCACGGCCGCTTCCTGCATCAGCATCTGGGGCGGTTTTTCCGTCCACGGCGAGTCGGGCTTGCCCATCCCATGTGAACAGTAGCGGCTCCACAGCATGATGTCCCACGGCTTTCCGCGTGTGGAGAGAAAGCGCGCTTCACAGCGGCTGCCATCCAGCCCCCAGACCCAGTTGTTGTCCCCGCTGATCCAGTCCGTAGGCACCGCTGGCTCGCCGGGATTATTGAACGTTTGCAGCCAGTTCGAGCAGACCAGGACGCCGGGTTTGTGACGGTGGACCGCATCGCAGTAGCGGGTGACCACGGCATAGAAACTCTCGCGGGTGAAATTCCACCAGCGCGGCCATGCGGGATCATCTTCCTTCGCGGGCGGTTCGGCCAGTCCCGTCTGCGCCGTCCAGGCTGCCTTGCACTTCTCGCAATAGCAGGGCTCAACCGCCCAGAGGTCGCCGTCCACCCAGAAGCCGTCGACCTCATAGCGGTCGATCAGCTCGATCATCTGCGGAATCATCAGCTCGTCGAGATATGGACTGCGTGGACACATCTTCTCGCCGGTAGGCGCGCCGGCATTCTGTCCAAACGGGGCTCCGGCCGACTTGCCATCTGCCGTCACAGCACACCACTCGGGATGCCTGGCGCCGGCGGCAGCATCCCAAACACCAGAGTAGTGGCAATGCAACGGCAACCCCAGTTTTCGCGTAGCTTGGCGCCATTGCATCATGGCGTCGTGCTTCAAGCCCGGCGGCACCGATGCGTTCGGCACCTTGCTGAACCAGCTCGTATAGCCCGGGTGCCCCTTGCAGTCGGTCTGCACGAAATCCGGCGCCGTCAATTCCAGCATCGGCACCAGTTCTTCCATGCCGCAGCGGCTGCCGAGGTCCGTGTCCCCCGCGCCGGCGTGCAGGTCGTAGTGCATGCCAAAATACCGCTCATCCCCATGCCATCGTCCTGAAGATGTCATCGTCTGCTCTCCTCATATACTGGTCGCCGCGGCTGCCACGGCGCCTGTGCGCCGACCGCAGAATGCCTGGGGCCCGTTCACACAAGCCGTACCGTAACCATTGCAGCGCCGTTCGTCCGGTCAAAGCTGCCTCCTCCCGGCACCGTGATCGTCAGGCCCTGCTCCATCAACTCGCGTCCGCCGATCCGTCGCGCGGGACCGCCAAGGCCCGGCGTGACCGAATACACGCCGTTTGGATCGAGATCCTTCAGCATCCACGGCCGGGTGAGGCCGGCCACCCCGATACGATAGACGAAGACCAGACTGTCCGTGCCCTCCACATCCTGGAGTTGGAACCCGACCCAGCCGTCGCGCGCAGCAAGTGACACGGGTGGCGTCAGCAGGTGCGCCACTGCACCCACAATGAACCGCCGGTGCCGTTTGAATACGCGCACATGTTCTGCCAGTCGCACGCGCACCGCATCCGGCAGTCCGGCCAGGTCGCCGCTGAACCCCAGCATGCCGGGCATGGCCGCGAGAAGGGCGAAATCCAGATCGACCGTCTCGGCGGGCTCCCAGATCGCGCAACACGGGGTCACGAGCGCAGGCGGTGAATTGGCCACGCTCTTGCCGTACTTCGGCAGGACTTGTCCCGCCGATCGCAGCACCGCCCAGCGAGTAAGCCGCCCGGGAGGCAGTCTCAGAAACGCGCCCTGCGAAATCCGCAACATATCCACCGGGTTGACGCTGTCGCTGAGGAAATGACCGTCCACATGGGTGAGCATGGCCAGATCGCCGCGCATAGCTCCGCTCGAGCAACCCTCGAAGAAGGTTTTCGGATAGATGGCACGAACCTCGTCGAGCAACCGGTACCATGCCGTCGTGTAGCCCGACAGCTCTGCCCCGGAGGCATCCGCATCCAGGGTGAAGTTGAAGTCGATCTTCATCCATCCCAGCTTGTAGGTCTTTACCAGCCGCCCTATTTCATTGCGAAGCCAGGCGTATGCGGCCGGCAGAGTGAGATCCATCCGCGCTGAGCCGCCGGCACTGATAAACCACTCGGGATGCTCCGTTCGTACCGGAGCATCGGGGCCGAAGCGTTCGGGTTCCATCCAGAGCCCGAACTTCAGTCCCGCCGCACGGACTTCACCGGCAAAGGCACGCATCTTCCCGTGAAAGGCGGCCTCGGTCTTCTCCCGCCAGTCACCGGCCTGCGCCCACCAGTTCTGTCCACCTGCGCCGTACCACCCGGCGTCTATCACGAATACTTCGCACCCGACCGACTTCGCAGCAGCCAGTTGTTTGCGCAACCGTGGCACGTCGAGTACTTCGAACTGGTCAAACCATGTGTTATAGACCACCGGAGCCTGGGGCTTGGAATCGGCGAAGTGGTTCTCCAACAGATACCGATGCAAACCCGGCGCCGCCAGGTGCGGCTGACCCTGCGGCAGCGGCTGGATCAGGATCTCAGGCAGCTCCAGCGTCTCACCGGGTTGCAGGGTCAAATGCAGGTTCTCATCGGCCAGGCCAAGCTCCACCACGGCATAGGACAGGTCACCGCCTTCGTTCACGGAACCGACCCGAATAGTCCAGTTTCCGCAAGGTAGAACATGGAAAGCCAGCCCGTCCGCAATGCCCGCGGTTGAGCCGGCCGTCCTGAGCGCAAGGTAGGGAGTGGTTTCCTCGGTGGTACGCCCCGGCGCATGGCGTAGCGTCAACCCCGTGTGCAGCGGCTGCCAGGCGCCCTGGTTTTCATGACACCAGCGGCTGGTCTGTGTGTAGCACTCGTAGCGCCCCGGTGGCAGGGCAACGCGCGCCAAACAACGGGATACGACTACCGGCTGCCCGCCGGCATTCGTCAGCGTATCGCGGCGGCTGACTACTCCGGTATCCGGGCAGCCCCGCCATGCGGTCGTCAGGCGCAGGGTGCTGTCCCCCACCCGCCAGTGGCACCGCACCACATGCTTCTGTTGTTCACATGTGTCCAGCGCAAGGTCACTCCCTTCATAGCGCCGCCCGCCCGCCTGAAGTAAAGCCATCCCCTGTGTCCGCGTTGGGCCGGAATCCTCGCCCTGCCTGCCGGTGGCCAGCCCGCAAAGTCGGGCAAGCCAAAGCCGCCCCTCGCTGTGGGCGAACTCGGTCTCCGGAATCAGTACCAGTGCTCTTGACTTACTCATCGGTCGCCATCCCCTTTCAGCGCGGACATAAGCCCACTCGATACTCCAAGTTTCGTCAAGACTCTATCCAGGGCGGATAAGAAAGATCGATCCTCTGGCATATTTCCACGCATGAGTCCAGCTTTGTGAATTGTGAATAGTGAATTGTGAATAGTACCATCACTTATCATGACACCACCATTCACTATTCACCACTCTGCCAGTACGCCCACATGGCGCCGTGGCCCTTCTTCATATCTGTGATCTTGATGGCCCCCGATCCGTCGGAATTGGCCACATACAGCTGGCGAACACCGTCCCGTGTCGCGCCGAACACGATCTTGCGCCCGTCCGGGGACGCCATGATGTGGTAGTGCGACACCCCGGGGGCGGATCGGCTCAACTGCTCGACCTTGCCGTCCAGCGACACCCGCATCAGCTCGATCGCATCCCCGACCTTGGCCGTGTAGTAGAGCGACCTGCTGTCCGCCGCCCACCGCGGAACGTCACTGCTGCCCTCGTGGTAGTCGGGCACATCAAGGAAGAGCGTGATGCCCTTGTACCCGCCGCGGTCCGCGAGCTTGCGCAGTCCCGTTCCGTCGCGCCGCACAACGTTGGGGTGGCAGTTTTCGCGCTCGCCGCTGACAAAACTCGTCCACTGGCCGTCCGGCGACCAGGTCGGGCAGAAGTTGAAGGGCTGGCCGGTCTCCACCTTCTTAGCGTTCTGCCCGTCGGCATCGGCAATGTACACCTGGTAGTCCTGGTGATACGCGATGCGCTTCCCGTCCGGTGACGCGTTGAACCCGTAGGCAAACCCGGCCTGCGACGAGAGATCCTTCTTGCCCGTGCCGTCGAGGTTCATGCTGTACGGCCGCGACTCGCCGTTCATCAGCGGATTGAAACCAAGTCTGGATGGGTCATTCGGCCAGAAGAACATTCCGCCATTGTAGTGGCTGATGCGCTCAACCGCGGTCAGGTTAGTTGCCTGGCCGGTGGTAATGTCCACAAGGTAGCTGTCCAGCAGCCAGGCACCGGGAACCATGCGGAAGGTCTTGTGCTCCTCCTCCCACGCGGCGTTCTCACTACTCTCCCAGCCGCACACTATGATCGCCTTCTTCCCATCCGGCGACCAGCCGGCAAACTGGGTCCAGGAGTTGGCGTTGGTGACTAACTGAGGCGCCAGTTCGCGACGGCCTTTGCCGTCCGCACGCACCACACAGGCGCGCATGGTAAATACGTTCGCCGCACGGCCGCCTGTCACATCGGTGCGGTGTTCGGTATAGCCAATGAGCCGTGCTCCATCGTCCTGCGCTGTTGCCATCATTGCTCCCCCCATCAGTATGGCCAATGCTGCCGTCGTTCGTTTCATCATCACCATTTCTCCCTTTGTGAATGGTGAATTGTGAATGGTTCACAGATCCACCCCGGATATCGTATGTGATGCGTGTGCACCGCCATTGCCCCACTATTCACCATTCACTCCCCCTGTCCTCCTTGTGACTTGTTCATCCGCTGCTCCACTCCGCGCTCCGGGCGGCACGGATAACGGCATCCACCGTCTCCGGCTCGATGTTGCTGGGCAGCGGGCTGCCGGTCGAGAGGATAAACGGCGCGCCCAATCCCGACTGGCGAATCTGTTCGCGCACCGCGGCGGTGATCTCCGCCGGATCGTTGCGCATCAGGAGGAGCTCCGAATCGAGATTTCCGAAAAGGCAGCGTCCCGGCCCGAAGGCGGCACGCACCCGCTCCACTGACAACGGCACGCCCTTACGCGGCTGCTCGAAGGCGAACGCATCGAACGGGATAGCCGCCTCCTGCGCAAGAACCGGCAGGATGTCGCCCTCGTTCCAGAGGATGATCCGCAAGCCCGCCTCATGCGCGGCTTCGGTGATGGAGCGCTGGTACGGGAGGGCGAATTCCTCGACCATGGCCGGGGAGACAATGTCGCACGAGGCCCAGCCGTCGGCGATGAAGCAGGCCTCTGCGCCGGACTCCTTCCATTGCCGCATGCGCAACCGATCCCCGGCCGCGTAGCGATCGCACACATACCGAAACAGGTCCGGCTCGGTCAGCATGCATTCCATGGCGCGTTCGAAGCCAAAGGCGTAGCAGGCGCAGACATAGGCGGGCGAGTGATGCGGCAGCACAAGCGCGCGGTCGCCGACCTCGCGGATCAGGCGCGACAGGCCATTCAGATACCCTTCGCCCCAGCCGTGAAACTCCGGTACGAGCCGGTCGGCGTCGGCGGTCGAGGCGATGGCGCCCACGGCATCGCAACCCTTGGTGCCGCTGTCCAGGTCGTAGAGCGCCAGGCTGTCCTTGCGCAGCCCATAGCGCCGACCATTGCCGTCCTCGACCAACCACTTCTCGCGGTCTTCCTCGACCAACCGCGGCGGATTGGCGCTCGCGCCGGCGCCGGAGTACCAAAGGAGGTCGGGCTGGTGCCGCTCCAGCAGGGCGACATGCGCCCGGTGCCAGGTTTCATGGTCGCCGCAGGCGAGCTGCCACGGTTCCAGCCCGGCGACCTTCCAGAGATAGTCGAACTCCCACGTGAACAGCGCCACCGGGACCTGCCGCACCGCCTCTCCCGCCATCGCGCGCAGGGCGCCGGGACGGCCGGGGGGGGGAGTGGATGGTGAATCGTAAGTAGCCACATCAGGTTCCTCCTTCTCACGAACAATGATACCGCGGAAACTCCCAGTCCAGCTCTTCCCACGTGATGGGGATAAAGGAGCAAGCCGGCTCGCGTCCATGCCGTCGGGCCATCGCTGCCAGTTCGCGCAGGAACTCCGCCATCTGCTCCGGCGAAACCGACGGATCCACATCCCAGAGCGCAAAGTCGTTCGCGCCCGACTCCATGGCTCGCTCAATGTCAGCCAGCAACTCGGCTTGCGGCCTGTTCTGCAAATCGACCGGGTTGATCATGCCGGAGAAGGCGACCCCGGGCAGCGCGGCACGGATCGCGCGGATGTCCGAGCGAATCGATCCCTGCAGACTGCACAGTCCCGGAATGGTGCGGTAGGCCTCCGCGAACGGCTCCGTGGGCACATTGCAGTGATGCAGGTCGCAGCGCGGCTGAGCACCTTGGCTGGCGGCCGATTCCTCAACGAAGCGGATGTCGTACGGCCGCACCATCTCGACATAAAGTTCCGGCGATATCATGGTCGCATTGCAGTTGCCGAGAGGCACTGATCCGAGCCGGCCAAAATGCTTACCGATGAAGCGGAAGGCCATAACCATGGTTTCCGTGATCACGTCCAGATAGTGCCGGGCCAACTCCGGATCGGCCAGCAGGTCACAATAGAACTCGGTCCCCCGCAGCGAGAAGGCGTTGTTGCTCGCGCTGGCCAGATCGATCATTTGCGCGGCCTGCCCGTACCTTGCGAGGCGTTTTTCCCGCTCCGCCAGCAGAAGCTCGCCGACCGGCGATTGCGCCAGATCCACCGGCGCCAGCTTCGCCGCCTGCGCCTCGTCCATGGGGTGGTTCTGCCAGCCGCCCACATCCTGGATCGTGGCCTTCATCCCCAGGATCACCGGCACGATCATGGTGTGGCACGGCATGACTCTGGATACAAACCCCGCATCGAGGACCGGATTAGCCTCACCAATACCGAGGTCGCCGAACCACTCATGAAGCCGGCGCTGGCGGCCCAGGTAAGTGGCATCGAGCCAGTCGAAATCAATACGGTCCGGGCGGCCATGAGCCGCCTGAAAATGTCTTTCCCACCACTGCCAGACGCAGTAGATGCTGATAGGTAATATCTTCATTGGCAGCCCTCCCCCCCCCGCACTCCGTCAACCCCTACTAAACCACCGGCGCGACCATAACTTCCTGCACCACGAGCGCCTTGCGCTTCTGGCCTTCATACTTGAAATCCGTGTACAGCACGAGGAACCGGTCCGGTCCCGTCGTGACAGTCCGGGTATTGCTGTAGCTGACCGTGTCGATGTACATGGCATCCATGAGATCGCGCCCGGCGGCCAGCTCTTCTTCCTTGGTCTTGCCGATCAGGCTGGTCAACGCATTCCAGGAGCGGCAGCCGTCGCTGGAGAACTGCACATGCACACCAGGCCGGCCAAAGACAAGCGCCGCCACTCCGTTGCCCAATCGCACCAGGTGCGGGGTCACGCTGGACGACGCTACGACCTCCGGCTTCGACCAGGTGAACCCGTTGTCGGCGGAACGCGCGAGCACCGTGCCCCGATGCGGATCGAATGTGGTCGCACAATCCGTGCGATCGACGCAGACAATCTCACTGCCCTGCCTGATCATGGAGAACTCCTCCGTCGCCCCGAAGGTCGTCTGCTCGCGCAGATCGAAGATACAGCCGCGCCCTCGCCACGTTCTCCCCTTATCGGCTGATGCGATGCAGTGCAGTTGGGCGAAGTAGCGGGCATTCCGCTCCGTGGGAACGGTTTCGTAGATCGCCGAGATCCAGACGCCATCATCCGCTTCAACCAGTGCCTCCTGCCCGGTACAACCCATGTGCAGGCCTGTCATCGTGTAATCCAGACAGTCAAAGTTGGGCGTCACGTCCGGCCACACTGCGGCGTCGGTCTTCCCCTTAACCACAGCGCCAACATACAGTTCCGGCATATCAAACACCCCGTCGGAGGACAGCCACGTCGTCGCTCCCGCTTCCCGGTAGCGCACCTCGAACGTTCGTGCTGCCAGCGGAATGTCGCCATGACGAAAAAGCCCCAACAGGCCGCACTCGTTAGGCGTGATAACGATATGCTCTGGCCTGAGACCCGCCGCTCGCAAGTCGACAGGCGGCGACTTTGTACGAAATTGCACCTGGGCGCCGTCGGAAAGGGTGAAGACCTTGGCCGGCCGTCCATATTCCTGGGACGCTACCGACTCCCAGGTCTTGCCGTTATCGACTGAACGGAAAGCCACGGGTTCGACCATGGCGCCCGCGTCACGGTCATACGTGTCCATGTTCCCCGGATCGTAGACCACGATGCTACCATCCGCTGCCCGGTACATGTCCGGGCAACCGTATACGCCCCATTTTCGCGTGCCTTCGGTATCAGGGGCGACAAACAGCACCTGCCGCTCACGCAGTCGCACGTTCACAGTCGGCTTCACCCCCGTATCCGATACACCTTCTTCGTTCGCATTGCTCATTGCTCTGATTTCCTTTTCACCCACCCCCACTCCATGCGGCGGGCATATTCGGTTGCAACCCGCCGGAGGTCATGATTCAACACCTCCGCTTCCTCAGGAACAAAGCTGAATACCGGGACCACGATAACATCGGGCGCCATCAACTCCATGACCTCACGATACCATTCCACCGGTCCTTGCCCACCGCAATAGAAGAGGTGGATGAATGCCTTTCCCTTCAGCGACTGCTTGAACCTGGGCAGGTCGCCGTGGCTGAATGCATCCGAGAGATCGAGGCTGCGCGGGGAGATCGGATGCGCAACATAGGCGGCGTGGCAAGGGTTCGGGCCGCAGTTGTGCAGGCCGCCGGCGCCAAATTCCTTGAAGATGCGGGCATGGTACGGCGCGGAAAACTCGGCGTAGGTGTCCGGCCCGAACCCGGCGGAGATGTCGTCGCTGACGTGTCCCTTCCATCCCTCGGGATACCAGACATCCTCGAAGTCAGTTGTGGTAATGTTCTGTTCGCCGCCGGCAGCGGCAATTCCTGCGCGGATGGTGGCCGCGTAGAGCGTCTGTATCTTGTCCAGCAGGGCGTGCACAGCCTCGGGTTGATCGTAGAACGCCATCATCAGCTCAGTCATCCCCAGCAGGTCGGCGGCGACGTTAACACCGCCGGCAGCGTCGAGCAGAGAGACCGGAATGATCCCCTCCCCGGCATCGGCGAAGCGCCGGATGCGTTTCAACCCCTCTGGCAGCCAGCCGTCGCGATGCGGATCGGGATCGGGCAATGCGGCGATCTGCTCGGCCAATCCATCGACAGTAAGGAGCTTGTCCTTTATGCCGGGCGTCTGGTTCGGATTGTCGCCCCAGAAATACTCCGCGCCGAAGGCGCTGGCGAGGCATGAGCAGCCGACATCCGGCCGCATGGCGGGGATACCGTCGCTCGACGGTGCGTGTTCCCATGTGGCAAGGGCGTTGGCAAGCACCGCAGCCAGTTGCTTGTCGCCGTCACGGAATTGCTCCTGTACCGAGGCCGGCACGGGAGAAGGTACCGTCACGCGCACATCCACAGGGAGCCGCTCGAGCGGCTTGCCGGCGAACAGGTCACGGAACAGCGCCTTGCGCCGCTCCAATTCGTCACGCATCCAGGGTGTAATCGGCCTAATCATGACTCGTCCTTTCCCCCGGCACAGCTGCCGGAAACCGCAGCCCGATGGCCGCTCGCGGATTGATGCTGGTGAGTTTATGGATCCAGCGGTTCACTCCCTGCATCCCCATACTCCAGCCAGGCATCCCTGAACCAGACGATCTGCTCCCAAGACGCGGTCACCGGCGTATTGCAGCTCGCCGAGAGCATGAACCGATGCGCATACGGCTTCATCCTCAAGCACAACTCACGGACATAGGCAGACACCGCGTCGCGGGTCTTCAGGCGCTCGAATTCCAGGGCGCTGATGCCGCCGGTAATAATGAACCGGTCGCCGGTCAGGCGCATGGCCTCGTCAAGCTCGACATCGCCGAGCGGCGGAAATGCCACGCCCTCCAGGCCATCAACCCCAAGCCCCGCAACACGCGCCAGGTTTTCGCGCTGCTGGCCGCAGGCGTGGATGAAGAACGTGGAGCCATGCTCATGGCAAATGCGGGAAGCCTGCTCGTAGTAGCGGGCGCAATGGCGGTCCAGGAAATGCGGCGGATGAAACATCGTGTCGAGGTTGTCCATGGACATCATGGCCGGGACCCCGGCAGCCGCCATCTGCCGTACCAGGTCGAGCTGCGCGGCCTCGTGGATTCGCAGCAGCTCGTCGGCACGCTCTGGATAGTCGGCCAGCAGGTAGGTTGTCTCGACGGGGTTCAGCAGCAGGTGGAGCATCTTGAGCGGGCTGTGCAACTCCCCGGCAACTACCAGCCCGGCGTCGCCTGCCTCCGCCTGAGCGGCCCGCCAGCGCTCGGTGTTGAAACACCAGCGGCGCGCCGCCAGCACCTCCGCCAGCGCATCGAGCTGCGCGGCATAATCATCCACCAGGAACTTCTCCTGCACAAGGGTAGACTCTGCGTGGACGTAGCGGCGGCGTTCCGTCAAGGCGCCGCGGCTGGTTTCCACGGTACGGGTGAAAAGTCTATCCGCCCCGTCAACGGACTCCCCGTCAGTCACGCGGACGGAATCATTCCACACTTCGTCCGCGAGCCCGCCGAACCACCGCCGGCTCTGATCGCAATAGACATTGCGGCTGAAGACCGCCAACCCCAGATGGCGAATGACCTCAAGCTGGGATCCACAGGATCGTAGTTCTGCCGGCAGGCGGTTGTGGTTTCGCTGGTGTGCAAACCACTGCCAGTAATTGGGTGCATAGACCAACTGCGATGGTGTCCGGCGGCGCAGTACCAGCGCCGGCCCGGTGATCTCATCGCAGTGGCTGGATGAAGGATTCATGTGGAAGTCGCGGCTATCACTAACAGATGTCCCGGCCCGCGCTGGTTGAGTACAGCAGATGATCGCCCACCCGGATCTCCACCGGGCGCAGGTACTTTCGAATCGTCGCCGGGTTCGGAGTCATCCCCAAACCTGGTCGCTGCGGCGGATGAACCAGGCCGTCGCTGTCGGCGACCAGTGTTTCCAACGTCAGCTCCCGCGCCAGGGAGCTGGCCTCGACCGGATACTCACAAAGCGCGGCGTGTTCCAGTCCGGCAAAAGGCTGCAGCGAGGCGCTGAGAGCGAGTGGAGTCGTGAAGGTGTGGTTGACGTAGGTGGCCCCGTGCGTTTCAGCATAGCGGGCGATCTCATAGGCGGAGGTGATTCCGCCAATGCGCCCGGCATCGATCTGGATATAGCCGACCCCGCCGAAATCGATCAGGTTGCGAGCCATGAACGGCTCATGCGCCCCTTCCCCCCCCGCGGTGCGAAGCGGCGCGCGCATACGCCGCCCCAGCTCGTGATAGGCCTTGAGAGCGCCGGAAACGAACGGTTCCTCCAACCACAGCGCGCCGCACTCCTGCAGCACCGGCAGACGCAGGGCTGCCGCCTCGACATCCTCGCCCCAGATGGTGCCGGCATCTACCAGCAGCGCCACATCAGGACCGAGCCCCTCGCGGGCGGCGCGCACCTGTGCTTCGTCGGCGGCGAGCTCGACACCGAACGGGCCCCAGCCGAACTTGGCAGCGCGAAAGCCGTTGGCCCGCACACCGCTCGCTTTCCGCAAGGTCTCCGCCGGCGTATCGCCAAAGAGCTGCGAGGCGTAAGCGGTCTTGGGGAATGCCCGCCCCCAGCCCAGCAGTTTCCAGACGGGCTCGCCACGCTGCTTGCCGAGAAGATCCCAAAGCGCCATATCAATCCCCGCCAGGGTATGATCGGCCTGCAGCAGGTCGAAACTGTTGCGCCGCACCTCAACCGTCAGCGCCCGGATATCGGCAGGGGTATTGATGGTGCGGCCTAATACGGAATGCGATACCGGTTTGCAGGCGCTGTGCGACATCGGGCAGCACCAGGCGGCAATCGAGACCAGGGGTGCAGCTTCGCATTCTCCCCAACCTTCCATCCCGTTGTCTGCGCGAACCCTGACCAGCAGCGCGTCCTGGCTGCCGTCGCCAACGTCACGGATCTCAGGCATGGCAAGGTAGAAGAATTCAACGGTTTCGATCTTCATCAGAGTGTCGCTCCCAGACTGGCAAGGACTTGAGTCATCAAGGGTTGCAGTTCCGCCTTGAGCTGGTCCACGGCTTTTTCCTGCGCCGCCGACAAGGGTTGGCGGCACGGGCCGGTGTCGAAGCCGCGCAGTTCAACTGCAGCCCGGAACCCCAGCGGAAAATCCACTCTGAACATCAGCTTTATCACCGGCAGCAATGCCAGTTGAAGGCGCCGTGCAGAGGCCACATCCCAGCGTTGCCACGCCTGGTACAGGCCAACCACCGCCTCAGGCAGACAGCCCGCCGTGGCGATGGTACCGCCGTCGGCACCCATGATCAGGGCAGGCAACAACACCTCCTCGGTGCCGGTGAAGAAGACAAACTCCGGGCGGACGGCGCGGATCTCCTGCATGAGGGTGAGAAATCCCGGCAGGTCGCGCGTACTGTCCTTGAGCCCGACGATGCGAGGATGCCTGGCCAGTTCCCGGATGGTATCGGCTGCCAGCGGCGTGGCAAACGCTGGAATGTTGTAGAGCAGGATCGGGATGGGGCTGCGGTCAGCCAGACGCCGATAGTGCTCCAGCAACGCCTCCTGGCCGGGGCGGAAATAGACCGGCGGACAGAGCGATACGGCATCGCAGCCAAGTTTGGCGTAGTGATCGCAGGCGGCCAGCGTCAGCTCTGGCGTCGCCTCTACCGCTCCGGCGATTACTCCCATACGACCCCGGCTCTCCTCGGCGACCAGTTCGATGGTGCGGCGGTGTTCTTCAGCGGTAAAGCGGGTAAACTCGCCGGTGCTGCCGTTGGCGTAGATACCGTCAACACCCTTGTCCGCCAGCCAGCGGAGGTGCCGGCGCAGTTCGGCCTCGGCTATTGCACCGTCCCGCTGCAGCGGCATGACGTTTGGAACGTATATCCCTTGAAGTTTCATAGTGTTAGAACGTAATCGTCAACCCACCGTCCACCGTAATGACCTGCCCGGTGATATAGGTAGCATCAGGACCCGCAAGGAACCAGGCGACCCCGGCAATCTCCTCCGGCTCGCCGGCACGGCGCAGGGGAAGGTGATTGCCGGTGACGTAGTTCTGCTTGAACCAGTCGGACTGCAATTCGTCAGCGCCGTTTACCACGCTCATGGGCGTGGCAACAAAGCCGGGCGCAATGGCGTTGACCAGAATGCCCTTGTCCGCCAGCTCCAGCGCGAGGCTCCGGCTGTACTGGTTGATGGCGGCCTTGGCCATCGCATAGGCGGCCCCCCCGCGCTCAACACGGTCGCCGTGTATCGAAGTGACATGAATGATGCGTCCGCCCGAAGCGAGCAGCGGCACTGCGACACGGGTCACGCGTACCGCACCGTCGAGCATAATGTCCAGGGGTTTGCGCCAGTCAGCAAGCGGCGTGGCGATTGCGTCGGCGGCCACGAAGACTCCGGCACAGTTGACCATGGCGTCGAGCCGGCCCCATCGCTCCCTCAGCAGCGCATCCAACCGGACTGCGGTGTCAGCGCAGGCATAGTCGCCTACCACCTTGAGATGACCGCCTGCCGGCAGTTCACCCAGCAGACTATCCAGTTCCGCCTGACGCCGCGCGAGGACGCAGACATCCCAGCCCCCGGCGGCAAACCGTCGCGCCGTAGCCCGGCCAATTCCGGAGGATGCTCCTGTGACGACAACCTTCTTCCTGTTCATTCAGCCCCCGTTTATCACCCACACTACTGTTGTTTCCAGCTTCTCCCCCGGCCCCAGCCGTGAACAGAAACCATTCCCGGCGGCCTCATTGACTCTGAGTGGCATCGTTGTGCATGGCTCGAGGACTCCGGTAAAGGCGCCGTCCATTGCGCCGTGCGAGGCGAAATACCAGCAGCAGGGAAATACGTCGCGATCAAAACGGCACTCCAGGCTGGCACCGTCCTTTGCCTCCAGGGCCATGCGCCCCTCGGCCAGATCGTATAGAAAGAGGAACTCCGTACTGCCATCCGGCACTGGAACCAGCGACAAGTCGAGACCGTCAGCATCCGGCCATGCAAAAGGTACTGGGGACTTCCGGCGCGACCATGCGGGATCTGCAGCCCGCGCCGTCCTGGCCGGACAACGAATCCGGTCGCCGGGCTGCACCGCCAGCGCGGCATGCAGCTTCCACATGAACTGCCGCTCAGTGGCGGCGGGATTGGCAATACGATAGTCGCAGACCAGGCGGTTCCCCTCCAGACGCATGCGGCGTTGGTAGTCCAGGCCGAACCGCGGCAGCCGCCCGTGCAGATTCAGTGATCCCCCCACTCTCTCAGCGGCCAGCGGCAGCGTCCACAGTTCACCATGGTCGGGGCAGGCAATGCCGTTGATCGTTTCGGGGACGTCACAGGGAAGCAGTTCATCCATTCCCCCATAGAAGTTCGGATCATACCCGGATCCCGGAGCGCAGCACTTCAGGCTCAGTCGCGGATTTCGCCAGAGGAATTCCCGGCCGCCTGGCCGGTGGACCAGGCTGACCACCCGCCCTCCGATCGACGGTGCGACCGCGACGCGCAGCGCATCGTTTTCAAGCACCTCGACCTTAACATTGTCATGAGTCGTGTCCATCATTCCATTCCCGCAGAGGCCTTCCCTAACACGCGGCGCAATGTACCTTCATAGAGAACACCAGTCAACCCCGGCAATTGCGACTGTGGCCGGCAAGGCGGGGATCTTCCCTCCCGCTACTTCCCGGCCCGGCCACGGGTCAGCGGCCTGGCACCGGTATGGGACAGTTCGGCCACCACCAGGCGGAGCAGCTTGCCGCCACGATTGGCGGCGGCGTGGGGTGTGCCGGCCCGGATGTAGAAGCTGTCCCCCGCGTTGACGGTCACGGCGTCTTCACCAGGCAATTCCAGGGTGAGCGTTCCTGCCAGGACCACACCGCAGATATCTGCGGTGTGTTGCTCGGTCTCGACGTGTCGCGTTCGCGGCCGGTATTCCTCGTAGGTCATTACCGCTTTGACCCCTGCCACGTTGGGGAAGAGGTAGCGCCACAACTTGTCGCCGTCGTCGAGGATCTTCATGTCCGCCTGCCGCTGGACCAGCACATCGCCCATCCGGTTGTCTGGCGCGGCAAAGAACTCCGGTGCGGTGCAGTTCAGGGCCTCCAGGATCTTGAGCAGGGTGACCAGGGTCGGCGAACCGCGACCGGCCTCGACTTTGGAAAGGAAGCTCACCGCCACGCCTGACTTCTGCGCCAGGGCCCGCAGGGAAAGCTCCCGGTCCTGCCGCAATTCACGGATACGCCGACCGATATCACCCGGGTTCAACATACGGCTCGATCTCCCTGACACATGAAGAGGCCTCTGATGCCCGAAAGGCGTCACAGTAGGGCCCGGAAGTGCAATCACACCGGTTTCCACTAGACCCCGGAATAGCTCGAAAACCCGCCATCCACCGGTATCGTGACACCGGTCACAAATCCGGACGCACTCACATCCGACAGCCACAGCAATGTTCCCAGCAGCTCTTCCGCCTTGCCGAAACGTCCCATCGGCGTCATCCCGATGATTTTGCTGCCGCGTGGAGTCAAGCTCCCGTCGGAATTGGTCAACAGCCGCTCGTTCTGGCCGGTCACGAAGAATCCCGGCGCAATCGCATTCACCCGGATGTTCACCTTCGAGAAGTGGACCGCGAGCCATTGGGTGAAATTCGACACCGCCGCCTTCGCCCCACTGTACGCTGGAATCCTGGTCAACGGACGTATCGCATTCATTGACGAAATGTTGACGATCGTACCGCCCCCCGCCTCCGCCATTCCACGCGCAAACACCTGCGTCGGCAGCAACGTCCCGAGGAAATTGAGATTGAACACAGACTGGATCCCTTCAGGATCCAAGTCAAAAAACGTCACAAGCTCCGGAAGCTTCGCAACCAGGTCCTCCGGATGCAAATACTCCTTCGTTGTCGTCCCCTTCGGATGGTTTCCTCCCGCTCCGTTGACCAGCAACGTACAAACCCCGAAACGGCTCCGGACCTCCTCCTCGGCCGCCGCCAGGCTCGCCTTGTCCAGCACGTTCGCCGACAACCCGATCGCTTGCCCGCCGTTCCTGGCAATCCTCTCCGCCACCTTATTCGCCTTCTCCAGATGCAGGCTGATGACAGCGACTTTTGCCCCGCTCACCGCCAGCGATTCCGCCATCTTCGAGCACAGCACACCGCCGCCGCCGGTCACCACCGCCACCTGCCCATTCAAATCAACCTTCATCTGGAAACTCCTCATTTCAGGACTTAGCGCCAAAATTGGATTCCAACGCCCACAAGCCGAGCGCCGGATTGGAGATGTAGAATATCTCCTCGCCATCCGGCAATATATTAATCCCATCACGCATCTTCGCCGGATCATACCGCTTCAACATCGCCGCCAGGTCCCCCGACGCATACCCAACCGACTCCAGCGCCGCCCGTGGCATCTCCGCTCCCGGACAGTACCGGATCGTGAACCGTCCTTCCGGCGACCCGTGAATCAAATGCGCCGCCGCGCTCAAATTGCCCTTCAGTTCAGCTTCCTTCCCAACCGCCGCCAACGTCGCCTCGGTCCCGCGGTATCCATAGCGGCGGATCAGCCGGTCAATCTCCCGGTCCTCGCCAAATTCCCGCAGCGCCGGCGCCATGACCACCAGCTCCCCCCCATCGGCAATAGCCATCCGGGTCCGGTAAACAGCCTTGTTGCCAAGCCAAGTCGACCTGAACTCCTCAGGATCCAGCCAAACCACCACTTTCCGCAGCGGTGTCGCCAGCAGCTCCAGATTCACGCGCTGGCTCAGCGCGCACGCTTTCAGGAACGGCTCATCACCAGTCCCCGCGAACCATCCCCGCATCCGCATCTGCCCGGCAGCATGGTCACGCTGCATCACGGTCAACACATAGGCAATCGGCAAGTCGGAAAGGAACGTGTCCACCCCGTAATTGAACAGTCGGCGGACCGGCGTATCTGCCTGCCCCATGATCCGCTCCATGTTGCACACCGCCCCAAGGAAATGCGATTTATTGATCGTATCCGCCCCGCCAACGCCGACCACAATGTTCTTCGTGTAGTTCGCCATCCCCACCACTTCGTGAGGTACCACCTGCCCGATCGACAAGATCAGATCATACCCGGCATACAGCCGCCTGTTCACTTCGATCGCCACCTCGTAATCAACCCGCCCATCCGACCATTCCCGCAGTTTCGCCCCGGAAACACTCCCTCTTCCAACCACATCCCGACGCCAATCGTGCACCAGAAAACGGTCAAGCGGAATACCCTCTCCGAACATCAACCGCAACTCATGCGCTGTCATAGCCGCATGCGTCCCCAATGCAGGCATGATGTCCACCGCGGCCTTCCCGGACAATTGCCGGTAAAGGATCGCCGTAATAGGCCCCGCCATCGAATTCATTCTGGTATGGTCCGGCGGCAACAGCAGGACCCGCCTCGGGTTTCCGCCAAGTCGCGCCAGCGAGTCAGCCGCCAACGCTTCCAAATCGGCCAGGCTGATCGCTATATCCGTGCCGCCGCGTTCCACTGCGAGTGCCATCTGACGCCCTTCCGTTGGACAATGCAGGTCGATGAAGTACTTTTGCCGCCAGACCGTCACCGGGCCGTGTGGAAGAACTGGCCATGCGGCTTATTGATCCGCTCACAAGTGTTGGTACCGAAACAGTCACGCCGGGCCCGCAGTACCCTCTACGCCACATCAGCTCCATATCGCCATAGTTGAGCTATCAGCCGGTTGACAGGAAATCGCTTTCTCGCGGCACGTTCACCCCGCTTCGCTCCGGGAGGAGCTTCCTCCTTCACACTAGCGGCTTGGCGTGACCAGTCACAGCGCAATCTCGCCTGGCTGGACCGGCATGAAGACGCATTTCATGTCTTAAAGGTGTCACAACAATGCCGGAAGTTCAAGCACGTCGTTGAATTGTGCCGTATCCCGAAGGGAGCGTCCCTCCTTCGCTCTTCGCAGTCCGGCCCGGTCACGCGATTCAGGACGGGCTTGGTCCAGGTGGCGCCGCCGTCGCGGCTTTCGGCCACGCAGCCGACGCCGTTCTGGTCGGCGGCGTCCGTCAACGCCCAGCCGCGGTAGTAGAGCAGGAGCCGGCCGTCGAGTTCGATCACCGACATTCCGAAATTCGCCGGGCCTTCCCAGGGTTTGTCGTTGTGGACCACAACGCCGCCGGAAACCGGCTCGTGCAGGCGCAGGCGGACATTCTCCAGCCGGTCGATGAGCACATGGTCAACGAAGAGTTCGCGGCGCGAGCCAATGTTTAACGGATTCATGATGGTGTGTTCTCCTTGTCTTAGCTTGCTTCATTCGCCACGCGTCCAAGCGAAGGCCATTC
>JBAXKQ010000020.1:0-29605 GCA_037135275.1 bacterium | reverse complement strand
GTGGACGCTCGCCCTCCAAGGGGCAAGCGCGGGGATAGACCTCCTGTCGTGCCCTGTCGGAAGGGTAACCGCAGATGCACGCGGATTAACGCAGATATCAGAATCTCTCACCATCAGCGTTCATCTGCGTTCATCCGCGGCTAATCTCTCTGCTCTGTCGGAAGAGGTCTCGCTGGGGACAAATAGTTGTTGTTGATAATCAACGCTTTACAGCTAGTAGGCCTGGTCCCACGCTACCGCCTAACCAGGCTCATTTTCGTCATTCCGCTGGAGCCGGGGTGCCCTACCCCGATGTCGAGTCTGGCGCCGTCCATCATCGAGCTTGCACAAACCGGGCCCATCTTTCATCATGTGGCGTGTCGAAAGATCGCACTGACTTAGCCTATCCGAAAACCTATTGGCGCCATGACGCCTTGCGGCCATCCACATGGTATTCTGTTTTGACGGGTTTATGAGTGAGCAACAACCAAAGAATCCGCTGCACGGCATCACTCTTGAGCAGATCCTGACAAGCTTGGTTGAACAGTATGGCTGGAGCGAGCTGGGTAAACGTATCCGCATCCGGTGTTTCAACAGTGATCCGTCAATAACTTCCAGCCTCACATTCTTACGCAAGACCCCCTGGGCTCGTAAGAAGGTCGAAGATCTATACATGACCTGCAAGAAGAACCTCAAGAAACAGCCACAGCATAGTCCTGTTCCTCTGTAATCGACCTTCCCGTTTGTCACCGGAACTGACCGGGGGACAAGAATGCAGTGTGGGATGTAGAACGTGAAAGGGTCAGATCGCGTCGGGGTCGGTATCGGGGTCGTTTCCTGATCTTGAAGGTCCGAGGAACGGGCCTATCCCCATGGCTTCCACGGGGTCGTCTGTCTGTGTGGATACCAAGGTGTCCCAGCGTGGTTCTCGACGCCCTGATCCTGAATTCAAGCCAACGCTCATTACTCGTCCATGAGCGCAGCTGGCAGCCGGGCCACGAACGCCCTGATCTCATCCCGCACACGCCTGTAGTGAACGATGGCTTCGTCTTCAGTCCTGGCGCCCTTCGCCAACGCCGGCGGATCATCGAACCCGACGTGCACGACCCTGGCCTTTCCGCTCAACCACATCGGGCAGGATTCGTTCGCATGGCCGCACAAGGTCACAACGTAGTCAAACGGCACGTCCTTGACGGCTTCCACGGTTTTGGACGTCTGCCAACTGATGTCAACCCCGGCTTCGGCCATGACTTTGACGGCCAGGGCATTAAGACCGTGCGCCTTAATACCGGCGGAATAGGGTTCAATCACCTCACCCTTGAGATGGTGGGCCCATCCTTCAGCCATCTGGCTCCGACATGAGTTGCCGGTGCACAGGAACAGGACCTTCAGCTTTTCGCCGCTGATAGACATGTTGCATTACCCCTGTGTGGCCTTGTCCGACACCTCTTGGGTGTGCCGGACAATCCGTCCCTCGATGAGGAAGATCAAGTCCTCAGCTATGTTGGTTGCATGATCTGCAATCCTTTCGAGATGCCGCGAAATGTGAAGAATCTGAAGGAGGGATTCAAACAAGGCAGGATTCTCCATCACTGCCTTCTTGACCTGTTGGAAGATCTCGCGGTTGATCGCGTCTATCTCACTGTCTGAGCCGCAGACCTTGTGAGCCGCAGTGTCGTTCAGGTTTACAAAAGCATCCAACACGTTCTTCAGCATGGCCTGGGTCTTGTCCGCCATTTCGCCCAACCGCACCGGAATGCTGATAGGCGGTTGTTCACAGAGGAACAACCCGCGTTCGGCAATGTGCACCGCCAGGTCGCCGATCCGCTCAAGGTCCTGGTTGATCTTGAGAACGGCAACTATGTATCGCAAGTCCGCCGCCACAGGCTGGTGAAGCGCCAGAATCTTCAGGCAGTCCTCTTCCACATCGACTTCCATCGCGTTGGTCTGCGCCTCACGCTCAACGACCTGCCGGGCGAGCTCCGCATTCCGGTCTTCGATCGCTTGCACAGCCGTTCGCACGTCATTCTCGACTTCAGCGCTCAACGCCAGAATCTGTCTCTTCAGTTTGTCCACGTCTCTTTGAAAATGCACACGCATGTGTATGTCCTCCTTATCCAAATCTTCCAGTGATGTAGTCCTCGGTCTGCTTCTCGATGGGCTTCGTGAAAAGTTCCCGAGTCAATCCGAACTCTATCAAAACTCCCTCATACATAAATGCTGTGAAATCCGAGACACGAGCCGCCTGCTGCATGTTGTGGGTCACGATGATGATCGTATACTTGCCCCGCAGCTCGTCAATCAGATCCTCGATGCGCAGCGTCGCCCTCGGGTCCAGTGCCGATGTGGGTTCATCCATCAGAAGGATTTCGGGGTCCACCGCCAGTGCCCTGGCGATGCAGAGCCGTTGTTGCTGCCCGCCGGACAGCCCCAGAGCATTTTCGTTCAGCCGGTCTTTTACTTCATCCCAGAGAGCGGAATTCACGAGACTGCGTTCTACTGTCTCGGAAAGGCTTCCATGATCCTGGCCGCCATGGAGTCGCGGCCCATAGGCGACGTTGTCGAATACGGACTTCGGAAACGGGTTGGGCTTCTGAAACACCATGCCTATGCGCCGGCGTAGAGTGACAACATCCACGTCAGGGTTGGAGAGATCCTGGCCGCCGAACAGGATCTGCCCCTCGGTGCGGCAACCGGGAACTAGATCGTTCATACGGTTTATGGCCCGCAGCAGCGTGCTCTTGCCGCACCCGCTCGGGCCGATGATGGCAGTGACTTTGCCGGCCGGTATGTCAAGACTCACCTTCTTTACCGCCTGGTTGCTCCGGTAGAACACCGAGAACTCTTTGGCCTGGACGTGGCCGGCAACGGCCTGACTGACACTTGCGGTCGGCACCGGTTCCGGTTTCGGCTCAGGTTGTTGAATTATGGGCTCGTCCCCGAGCAGTTCCTCGCCCGGGTCCGCCTCCAGTGTCTTCCATAACTCGAGCATCACTTCATGCCCGTTCATAATCCACGCTCCTTCCTATGCCCTCAATCGCTTTGACACTCGCGCACGCAGGATGATGGCGGCCAGGTTCAGCAAAAGAACCATACTCACGAGAACCAGAACCATCCCGTACTGAACGTGCCGCACTTCGTCTACCGCCTCGTGTTCGGTGGCGAGGTTGAATATATTCCAGGAGAGTGCCGGCGTCTGCTGCGTCAACGTCTGCCAGACAGCCAGCGGCTTGCCCACGCTGCACGCGGCTGTGAAGATAATGGGCGCCGTCTCGCCCGCGGCGCGTCCCATGCTGATTACGATTCCGGTAAGGATGCCCGGCAATGCCGCCGGCAGAATAATACTCCTCACCGTATGCCATCGCCCCGCGCCGAGACTCAACGCCGCCTCTCTATATGTGTGCGGAACGGCGCGGATAGCCTCTTCCGCTGCCCTAATGACGGTCGGCAGAACCATGAGCGACAGAGTCATGGCTCCGGCCAAAACACTCTTGGAATGAGATACCTTCAAAGTATTGATGAAGAATGCCAGGCCAAAGAGACCAAAAACGATGCTTGGCACTCCAGCCAGCGTGCTGATGCAGGTGCGCAGAAGATTGAGAAGCCGGGTTTCCCGGGCGTACTCCGTCAGATAGATCGCCGCAATCACACCCATTGGAATTGCGAGCAGCATCGCCCCAAAGGTCAGGTAGAATGTCCCTAGAATCTCCGGCCAGATACCACCGAAAAAGTGGGAATCGAACGATTCATCGGTGAGAAACTGCCAGTAAACGGTTCTCCGAGGAAGCAGCATCTTGTCGAGGTTTTGCTCAAGATATGGAAAGAGTCCTTCCATCGGGGTGCCGGCAAAATCCGCTGCCCGTGGCTTCAGCACCTTCAACCCGCCTTTCGTCGGGTCGGAGTAATCCCATTCCTCCCGGTAAAGCACACGCGCCAGTTTCACCTGCGCCCGATCCCAACGGGTTTGTCCGTACTGATCACGCATGAGCATGGGGCGGACACTGCCGGGCGCCGGCCCCAGAAGAACCTGCAGCGCCTTCTTAAGTTCTTTCAGTGGCTTCCCGTACTTGGCACGTTCCCTGGCATCACTGTCGGCGAGACGTTGCTCAAAATCAGCAATCATGTCATAGATCGGCTTGCGAGCTGTCAAAACACCCTGTATCTCGCCTTCCAGCTTCTCTCGATTCCCCCGTTCGAACTTTTCAAGCATGACCCGTCGATGCTCAACCGTAGCGGTAAAGACAATAGCGCCGGCGCCCCGGATGAACATCGGCGCCAGGAGGATGACCAGTGCCGCGGCCATCAGAACAATGGCCAGAACGCCTGATCCGGCGAACGCGCGATCCAGAAGTTTTCTGGTCTGCAGACGCATGACCTATCCTCCAACCTTCTTCCGTGCCCGACGAATGATCCACTCGCTTGTCAAGTTGCACATAAAGGAGAAAACGAGAAGGCAGAGCGCCATGGCGAAGAGAACGTGGTAGCGTCCCGAGCCGGTAACCTGGTCCGCTTCGCCCATGTCACCGGCGATGGTGGCCGTGAGAGTTCGTACAGGCTCAAGGAAGTTGTACCATGGTGATGGAATCTGCGCGGCGTTACCGGAGGCCATCCAAACTACCATGGTCTCGCCGATCGCACGCATCACACCAAGGATGACTGCCGCCAGAATACCGCTGCCTGCGGCTGGCAGCACTGTCTTCAGGAGTGTTTCCGCCCTTGTTGCACCAAGGGCGTAGCTGCCTTCCCTGAGTTCCCGGCCCACGGCCTGGAGGGCATCCTCCGAGACACTCACAACCGTGGGCAGTGCCATTATCCCAAGGATGATCGACACGTTCAGGGCATTGGTCCCGCTGGAAATATGAAGGCCGGTCAGGGCCTTGCCAGCCACCATCAGCCCCAAAAAGGCTCCGGCACCCAGAACACATATTGTCAACCAGCGTACGCTCGGACGGACGCGGTCGGGCAGCTTATCCGTTCCAACGTCGGCAACCACAACAATAGCGAGCGCTGCCACGGGTGCGCCGATGATCCAGACGGCAACGCCAAGCATTGGTCCACCGCTCTGCTGGAGAAGGGGAGCCAACACAACGAGTGCAAAGAAGCCGTAGGCCACAGAAGGTATCGCCGCCAGAATCTCGATAACCGGTTTCACCACCTGGCGAACCGAGAAAGGAAGCACATCACTAAGGCAAACTGCAGCCGCAACTCCCAGCGGCACGGCCACCAGCACCGCCCCCAGTGTTACCAGCCCGCTACCCACAAAGATCGCCAATGCGCCGAACTCCGCATTTTCCGCCGATGGATACCATCTTACGCTCGTGAAGAACTCCTTTATCCCCTCGACACGGAAGAATGGCCATGCGTCGCGCGCGATGAAGTAGAAAATGAACAGAACAGCCAGTGTCGAAAGGGAGGTCACAGCCAGAAGGAACCCGTTCCCCATGGCCGCGGCAAGCCGCTGCCGCCGCCGAGCAGTATGACTCAACAGCAAAGACGGCCTCTCCTGCCGCTTCCTATTCAACACGCTGGCATCTTCTGACATTCTTTCCTCTCTCTCAAAGAATGAAGGCGGCCGGGGCTCTTCCGCCTGCCGACCGCCTTGCATGCCTGGAATTCCAGCCCCGTCACTTCACAGGCACAAACCCGGTGTCTTCAATGATCTTCTTTCCTTCCGGCGTACCGGACAGGTTGATGAAATCATAGAGGGCGGTGCCCTTCTTTGGGCGCCCATTCGTGTACATGTAAAGCGGGCGAGAGATCGGGTACTTCTTGCTCGTAACGGTCTCTGATGAAGCTTCGATCCCGTTCACCGTCAGCGCTTTGACAGATTCGGTAAACGCCAGGCCAACATATCCGATCGCCGCTGGTGTGCTCATCACCCGTTGGCGTATCGCTCCGTTGCTCCCCACGTACTCGACCTTCTCCCCCATCTTCTCCTTGTTCATCACCAGCGTCTCGAAACTCTCATACGTGCCGCTGTTCGTATCCCGGCTGATAACAACTATCTTCTGATCGGGGCCTCCGAGTTCCTTCCAGTTGACGATCTTGCCGATGTAGATATTCCGAATCTGCTCAACCGTAAGGTTCGTGACCGGATTACTTGGATGCGCCACCACGGCTATGCCATCCATGGCCACAATGCACTCGATGGGAAGGATGCCGGCATCCTGAGCCGCCTTCGTTTCCGTGTTCTTCATGGGCCGGGACATGGTGGCCACATCGCACGCGGCGTTGATCAGGCTCTTGGCGCCGTTGCCGCTCCCGGACTCGCTCACCGAGATGTTCACATTCGGGCGCTTCCCCATGTAGTATTCGGCGAACGCCTTGGCGATCGGTCCAACAGTGGTCGAACCATCTACCACGATCTTGTTTGCGTCACCGGCTCTCGCGATTCCGACGGCCATCACCATGGCCACACACCCTGCCACTGTCTTCTTGAGCATCTTCATTTGTTCCTCCATCTACCTTTCTTCTTCTTTTCTGCCTTCATTGGATCACAATGCCATTAGGCCATTGTGAGACGATTGTTAGATTTGCGTTAGCCTTCCTGTCAAGCATGTGCCTCAAAATGTTGCCACCAGATCCACTTGCAGCCGATCATAGTCCTTCGTCTTCGCCGAATCGGAGATCACCTTGTCGTCCTTGAAGTACGTCACTCCGGCCTGCAGGTTCTTCATGATCTGATACTTCCCGTAGACCTTGTGTCCCTGGCCATCTGTGCCGCCACCCCAGCGGTCCGAATCCGTCCACAAGCCGATGGTAGAATCTTTCTCGACTTTCGAATGGCTGTAGCCCAGCTCCCAGGTCTGCGGATTCTTTGCCTTGCCGATCGAGACACCATAGAGGAGCCCCTTGTTAGCCGTGTCAGCCTTGTTGTTGTCGAGAGACTGCACAAAGACTGCAATAGGCGTGCCCAAGGCAAATGCGTCAACCTGGGCGAAAAGCACAAGCGGCGTGAAGTCCTGTGACCATGCCTTGTTCGTGGTGCTCCCGCTGACCGTGCCGCTCATCGTGCTGTTCCCATAGGACGCGGCAGGTGTCGCGTAGTCAACCACGTCGAAACCCTTGATGTTCCTGTAGTTGTTGTAACTCGCCCCGACCGTCAGGGCCAGTTCCGGCATAAACACCACCTTCGCCGCCAATTGAGCGCCGAGCGTCGTACTGTCGTCGTTGACGTTCCCCGACCGCTCCTGTATCCAGAGATAACCGGCGTTCGCAAACAAAGTCGCGAAGCCAACATCCATCTGCCCTTTCAAGGCCAAGCCTTCGGGTGTCAGGTCCGGGTCCCATACAAGATCGTCTGGGAAAAGGCTGAACGGGTTCTTCATTTTGCCCGCAATGGCATGAAGCTCATTCGGGTCATCTCCGAAGAAGTTGTAGTCCAGGTAAGCAAGGTCCAGGTAAATGGATTTCTTGCTTCCCCCGGAGGTCAACGTCTGATTACCCGAGATGGGATCACCGCCGGGGCTTCCCTCGTCGGTGCTGAACCCCACCACGGCCTTCAGGTTGTCATTGCACTTTCCCTCCGCCTGCACACGTGCCCGGATTCGGTCGCGCTGGCGTTTGTACGTCTCCTTGTTCGCGTCCAGTTTCGAGTCGTCGTTGATCTGCTCGTATCGGTACCGAAAATCCCCCTTGAGCGTGATCGAATCCGCCCACGTCTTGGGAACCGGTGTCGGAGTCGCGCTCTGCGGCGCGGTCGTCTGCGCCATGCTCATTCCACCGACACTCGCCATCACCAACACTCCTGCCACTACCGCCTTTACCTGTCTCATCTGAACTGCTCCTTTCGTTTTACCGACTTCGTCTTCTCTGTCATTCCTCTAACAACACGTAACAACTCCACTTCTGTCCAACCGTCTCACGGAAACGTAAACCCCTCACGAGACCTTCGCAGGAAACGGTCTGTGGGAAAGAGTGCCCGACGACTGGCTCTTCGCCTGTTTATCCTGTAAGCCCTCTGAGCCATGGCAACAAGCCGTTCACATACTTTCAGGAACTGGCCCCAGTAGGCTCCGAACACATTCTGTTTCACGCCAACCGCCAGCCCACCGCTCAGATCGCCCCGCGCGCAACTTTCTGCTTCAAGACGGAACAAGGGTTCGATCCCGACAGCCGGCACCACCTGGGTTCCGCGGAGCCTGTTCACTTCCAACATGGCCAGCTCGTAACCACCGGCAGTGGCCCCGTCGTAACAGACAAAGTTGTTGTCGTAGTCGGACGCTTCCGGTGATCCGTCTTCCACGAAGATGCATTCCTTCTGTTTCATGTTCACCTCCCTCTCATCCCCTGCCGTCCTCTTTCTTGTTCCTTTCATGCCACCAGTAGAACAAAACGCAGTTAGGTGAATATGAGGGCAAAGTTAGAAGTTGGTTAAGGAAACAGGGCGCACGGCAAGGCGGGCGGCGCTATCCTATCGCGCATATTGCGCGAGATCTTCAGACCCGTGCACTGTATCTGATCCCAATCTCGATACAATACCTGCCGCTCTGCTGCGGACTTGTCGCGCATTCTGCATGGTGGCGTCCGGCGATGACGACCTGGCTCGCATCTTTCCGGTTTCTTCTACATTGGCCAGGCGACGCTTCGTGTTCCGGTACCACCGTTTTCTGCGACAGCGCCGGCGAGCCTCCTTGAAACGCGCCACCGCACGATCACGATGTGTCGACAGGTGACGCTTGATCTCGTCAGGGCAGGCCGGAAGCTCATGTGCCAGCCGATTCAACCCAACGTCTATGTCGTGGATCTGTCCCAGCTCTGTCGCCATTCTTTCAAACACCCGCGCGGCTTTCCTGCCCCAGGGCGGGAGCACCGGGGAAAGAAACTCGGCCACATACCGAGCCCGGCGCACCGCTTTTCTATACGCGTGCAGCGCCTCGGACGAATGGTCCAAGGATGCGTCCTCGCGGCACTCCATCCTGCGGACGGCCCGGTCGAACTCTTTTCGCGCCAGCCGTGACAGCGGTTCCATGCCACCCCGATCGCCCGCCCGCTCCAGTTCGATCCTTATGAAGGTGCTGAGCCGCAGGCACAGCCGGACATAGGCTCGTGACCGGACAGTCTGGCCCACGACCGAGATCAGCTTGACCCACTGGCGACGGAGACGGGTGGTGTATCCGGCTGCGGCACGGTCTCCGGAACCGCCTTTTCGCGCCGCCGCTTTCCACAGCACTATCCATACTTCAATATCCCTTGCCGGCCCCAGTGCCAGTGAAACCGCAGCAAGGTCACGTTCCAAGTCCTCGGTGAGTGGCAGGTTCAAATGCTTCCCAAGTATCCGCAACAACGCGCGCAGCCGCCGGATGGCCACGCGCAGATCATGGAGGGCCTCCACGGGCTCTCCGCGGGCTATTCGTTCCTCTGCGTCGCGAATGTTCTTGTACTGAACATACATCAGGCGCCGCGCGGCTTCCGGTACTGTATGACTGGCGGAGATGAGGGCTGAGTGGTCGGGATTTGAGGCATCTTCGGCGACGAACCGCACATCCCGGCCGAACACTTCGCGCCACAGGTCCGCCTTCCGGTCTGCCTGCGACACGACGCGGTCGCGCCCACGGCACCGCACGGCAATCACCACTGTGGGCCCGGTCGTGTCGGCCGCCACCAGCGTTGCGTTCTGGATGTGTTCGCAGTCCAGGCCGTCGGCAATTCTGAGGTAGGCCGCAAGCCGGAGAACGAGGTCCCTGTCGCCGGCGTCGCGCACGAGTGGTCCGTCGAGCTTGTCCTTGTACCTAACCGAGTGCAGAAGCACCACGGCGCAGATCGCGGCGCGCTCGGCGGCGCTGTATCCCGCGATTCCCTCCCGGAGCAGCAGGTGGGCCCCGGCTTCCGCATGGCCGTCCGGACTGCTGGAAAACGCCACGTCATGGAGCATCGCGGCGGCTTCCAGAATGCGCCGGTGCCCGCGTCGTAATCCCATTGCTCCCCAAGTCAGATCGAACAGCTTCAATACGAGTGCCACGACATGAGCGGTATGGGCGCGCTCCACGTCGTGCCGGGCATGGAGCTCCGCAACGGTCAGTCGTCTGATCCGATTCATGCTGTTCTCACTTTGCAGATGCCGCTGGCAGCACAGGATCGAAGACCTTCTGAAGAACATGTTCATCCTGATCCGCCGAGTCCCGCGCTGCGCGATAGAAGACCTGCTGACTGCGAACCTTGTCCTTGCGGCTCTTCGGCTTCATGCACTCATACGAACCGTCAGGCATAAGCTTGCGTCCCTTGACATTGTCCTGCATGCAAGTGTCTAGAATCCGGATCAGACGCTCCCTACAGCCAGCATCTTCCACGGCAACAAGGAGCTCAATACGGCGGTCCAGGTTGCGAGGCATCCAGTCGGCGCTGGAGATGAAAACCTGCGGGTCGCCACCCCGGTGAAAACAGAAGATCCGGCTGTGCTCGAGAAACCGGTCCACGATGCTGACAACCGCAATGTTCTCACTCAGTCCCGGCACACCGGGCCGCAGGCAGCAGATTCCCCGAACATTCAACCGGATCTCCACTCCGGCCTGGGATGCCGCGTAGAGCGCCTCTATGAGGGCGGAGTCGGTCAGCGAGTTGAACTTGGCCATGATCCGTCCCTTCTGTCCCTGTTGCGCTCGCTGGGTTTCACTCTCAATCAACTCAAGTAGCCGCGTGCGAAGCGTGAGCGGCGCGGCATCGAGCTTCTTGTAATTCACCGGCGCCGAGTAGCCGGTAATAGTATTGAAGAAGACCGACGCGTCGGAGGCATAGTCCTCGCGACTGGTCATGTAGCTGACGTCGCTATACAGCCTGGCCGTCACCTCGTTATAGTTCCCGGTGCCGAAGTGGACGTATCGCCGTATTCCTGACGCTTCGCGCCGCACAACCAAGCAAACCTTGGCATGGGTCTTGAGACCTTTGATGCCGTAGATGACGTGCACGCCCGAACGCTCAAGCGCCAGCGCCCGCTGGATATTCCGGGCCTCGTCGAAACGGGCCTTCAATTCTACAACCACGGTCACATGCTTCCCATGTGCGGCGGCCCGGGCCAACGCCGCCACTACAGGACTGTTGTCGCTTGTTCGGTAGAGAATCTGTTTTACGGCCAGGACATCCGGGTCGTCCGCCGCTTGCTCAACCAGCCTCAGCACCGGGTCGAAGCTGTCGTACGGATGGAACAGCAGGAGGTCTTTCCGAGAAAGCACATCGAAAATGGACTCTGACCGCAGTTCGGTGCCGACCTGAGGAGCTCGTGGCTCCCACCTCAGATTGTCGTGGCCCGGCATTGCCACCAGCTTGGCAAAGGCAGCAAGCCCGACCGGACCTGTGGCCTCGTACACCATGCACTCGTCCAACCCAAGTGCGGCTGTGAAGAACGCCATCATGGCCTTCGATGCGCCCTGGCTGACCTCAATGCGCACGCAGTCGCTCTCCTTGCGTTCTTCAAGGACTTCACGCATCTGCTCCAGCAGATCGCCTGCCAAGTCTTCGCTGACGCTAAGGTCGGCGTTCCTCGTGATCCGGAAGGTCGAGCACTCCGCAACAGTGTTCCCTGGGAAGAACCGCTCGACAAATCCACGCACAACTTCCTCCAGGAGGATATACTGGAGGCCTTCCACGGCGGGCAACCCGATAAAGCGGGACGAGGCACGCGGAAGCGCGATGATGGCGAAGAGCTGTTCCGCAGGCGCATTGTCCGGCGGGGCCAGCCGGACGCAGAGGTTTACGCCAAAGCCCGGCAACAGCGGGAAGTTCACCGGCTCGCGTATGGCCATTGGCGTCACCACTGGGTATATCTCCTGATCGAACACCCTTGCAATGTGCCGCTGCTGTTCGGCTGAGAGTTGACCAATCGCGAGTATCCGGACACCTTCTGCCGCCAGCGGCTCGAGTATGTCTTTCGCGAGGCAGTCATACTGTTCGGAAACGAATGCGTGCGTCCGACCTGCAATCTCGGCAATCTGATCCCCGACTGAAAGCCCGCTGTCGTCGCGGCGGTTCTTCCCCGCCCGGCGCAATTGCCACAACCCGCCAACCCTGACCATGAAGAACTCGTCCAGATTCGATCCGGTGATAGCAAGGAACTTGAGCCTCTCAAGGATCGGGACCTCTGTGTCGCGGGCTTCCTCCAGGACACGCCGGTTGAACTCCAGCCAGCTCAGTTCGCGGTTGATGAAATGTGGCGTGTTCGTCGGCATAGCTATGAGTCCTCTCCCGGTGTTACCCCTGTCCGTAGAATGACCTTCAAACCGTAGACATCCTCGAACATGCCGGCTTTCCCCTCCATTGCGAGCCGTTCGAGCGTGACATCCTCCACGTCCGGCGCAGTGATCACCAGTCGACGCTCGTCGCGGGACAACAGGATGTCGTGAATCCGCTGTGTGTGGCGGCGGTCAAGTGCGTCGGCCACCCTCAGGAGCGCGGCCAGTTTCGACACGGCGATCCGTCCCTCGCGATCCAGCATAACGAACCCTTCATGTGTCGGTTTCGGCTGGGAGCGGCGATGATACCTTGCGACCAACGCGGCGATGAGCATGTCTTCGTGGCTCAGCCCGAAAACATCGCTATTCTGAATCAGGTACATCGAGTGTTTGTGATGACTCCGGTTACTCACGAACAAGCCGATTTCGTGAAGCGTCGCTGCGACCTTGAGCAGCACTCCCAGGCGCACATCCATATGGTGTTCCTGCTGGAGCGCACGAAACAGGGTCAGGGACAGTTCCATCACGTTCGCAGCGTGGAGGCGGTCATAGTCGTATTTCTCTCCCAGACTCCGGGCGGAATTCAGGATCTGGTTGGTGAAGCTTTCCGTCCATAATCCGCCTCCGGCTTCATCCACGAGCAGGCCCTCACGCAGGCTGAGGGTGCTCACCACTATCTGCTTCGCCTTGAAGGCTCGCGCTACGCGGGTATAGACGAGAAGAGCAGGCCCCGCAGTCTCCACCTCGTGATACGGGATATGATGCTTGCGGACCAGTTCGTCCGCAGGCGCGACGGCTATCTTCTCGACCGCGGCAAAGGCTCCCGACACGAGTTTCGCCGTCTCGCCCTCCTTCCAGTCCGGAACCAGCTTCGACATCGTCAGGCGCATGTCACCTGCGACGGCAATCACGTTCTGGACGGTCTCGACGGGAATGCCGTGCTGCATCTCCTCCACCGTCCTCTCGATGTGCTCTTCAACTACGGCACGGATGCGGTCCGCAGGCGTGCGATGTTTCTCCATCGTCTCCCTCATGCGCAGCGCCCCGAGCCGGAAAACGCTTGAGCGAGTCACGGCCCCATCCTGGATCAGCAGCAACTTGGTGCTGCCGCCGCCGACTTCGATGATCAGCGCGTTGCCCTCCTTGAGGAACACCTCCTTTTCCAGCAGGCGGTAAAGCGCCACATAAGTCAGACGGTTGACCTCCGATTCCTCGATCGGCACGACGTTGATGCGGGTGGTGATGTAGATACGATCCAGAAACGCGTCCCCGTTGTCGGCCTCCATTATGGAGCTGGTGGCCACGGCACGGACCTGGTCGTCGCTCGAAATGCCGTACTCTTCCATCACACGCCTGTAGGCCTGCAAGATTCCTACGCACTCCTCGACCGTGGCTTGCCGGATACGCCCGCCGGAGAACGTGTCCCTGCCGAGGTTGACTGCCCTCTGGAGCGACTCGAGCCTGCGGATGTCGCCGGTTGCGGATATCTCGGCGATGTCCATCCGCACGGCAGTAGTGCCGACATCAATTACTGCCATAGGCTTCGGCCCCGGGGCCTTGCCCACAACGGACGCCGCAACAGCAATGTTCTGTTCGTTGACGGCCATATTCACCCCGCCTTGGGGCACTTTTCTGCTGCCAGAGCCGCCGCTCCCATCACGGTCGCATTATCTCCGAGCTTGGCAACCGAGAACTTGACCTGTTCGATAAGGGATTTCATAGCGAGCCGTCGCGCCTCCCCTTTCGTCTCTTCGATGAAGATATCGGGCATTTCCTCGACTAGTCCGCCTCCAAGCACGACGACGTCGGGAGCAAGCAGGTTTACGGCATTGGCCACAGCCATCCCGATGTGACGAGCAGCATGCCGCACTATGTCCTCCACAACGGTGTCGCCTGCCTTTATCGCGGCAGCTATCGTGCCGCTTCGGATCTCTCGGATATCCGTGCCGGCAGCTTCCAGCAGATGCGGTGCATTTCCACGCGTGGCTGCCAGCGCGGCTTCCGCCGCAATCGCCAGCCTGCTGGCAACCGCTTCAAGGCACCCGCGCTTGCCGCAGCCGCACAGATTGCCGCCCGGCACTACGATCATGTGGCCTATTTCCATGCATGACTGCCCGGCACCCTTGATTATCCGTCCTTTGTAGACGCAGGCGCCCCCAATTCCGGTGCCAGGAAACACTCCGAGCACGCAACGCGCATCACGCCCCGCACCGAAGCGGTACTCACCGTAGGTGCCGGCATCAACGTCATTGGCGACATACACAGGGCAGCCGAAGCGTTCCTCCAAGATACCGCGAAGCGGCACATCCCGCCAGCCCATGTTCGGGGCATTCACGATCACGCCTTTGTTGAGATCCAGCGGTCCGGCGAAACCAACGCCGATACCGCCCAGTTGTTTCCGATCAAGACCGGCCTGTTTCAATGCCTCGTCAATGGTTTCGCCGACCCGCTCCATGCCGGAGTCCACGCCCTTTTCGGCCTTGGTCTTCTTCCTTTCGGAACCAAGGATCTTGAAGTCGGCATCAAATGCCGCAGCCATCATCTTGGTGCCGCCAAGGTCAAAGCCGACCCAGTATTGAGAGGCCTTTTCAGATGCCATGAGATCCTTTCCCTCCCGTTGCTCCATCCGCTGCAAAACACGTTCCCAGCAGTTCTTCGCTAGCCTTTCGTTCAACATGAGTCAAGACCATTTCGTTCATTCCATTTGACCCAGCGAACCCAATCCACACATTGACGAATCACTCAACCTGCATTAGGATGCGGTCGTGCATTAGCGTCCTGATATGCAAGGGAGGTGCCGTGCGAACTGCAAAGCATTTCGCTGTCCGGCCGGGACAGCATCTCAGGTTGAAGGATGTCGATCCTGATTGCACCGACGGAATCAGAGGCAGGGACAGAGCCGAACTGCTGCTTCAGGACAACATCAAGCGGCTCAACGATCTGCAATACCGCCTCTATGCGGAACATCGCCAGTCGCTCCTGATCATCCTTCAAGGCATGGATGCCTCCGGAAAGGACGGCACCATCCGTCATGTCATGTCCGGACTCAATCCGCAGGGGTGCAACGTATGCCCCTTCAAAGCACCGTCCCCGGAGGAGTTGTCGCACGACTACCTTTGGCGTATTCACCGGGCCTTGCCGGCCAGAGGCCACATCGGCATCTTCAACCGCTCTCATTACGAGGATGTTCTCGCGGTGCGGGTCCACAACCTCGCGCCTGTATCCGTCTGGAGCAGACGCTACGAGCAAATCAACCGGTTCGAAAAGATGCTGGTCGAGGAAGGAACCACTATCCTGAAGTTCTTCCTTCACATCAGTAGTGACGAACAGAAGAGGCGGCTGCAGGACCGTCTCGCAGACCCATCGAAGAACTGGAAGTTCACAATGTCCGACATCGACGATAGAAGTCTCTGGAAGGACTACCAGGAGGCGTATGTAGACGTGCTCCGCCGATGCAGCACGCCCTGGGCACAATGGTACGTGATACCGGCCAATCACAAATGGTTCCGCAACGTTACCGTTTCCACAATCATCTGCGACACCCTGAAAGCAATGGATCCACGAATACCCCGGCCGAAGATGGACCTCCGCCGGATCAGGATCACCTGAGCTTTTCACCGCTTCACTCCCCTGAATCAGGCCTCGCCGGCTGGTTCCCTCTCGGCCTGCGCGGCTCACCCCACGTGTAGACCGCTGCACGCTCCCACAGTACGCGACTTCATGCCGGCTCCGGGAAAGTTCTCCGCTTTGCAGGCGACCTCGGCTGTGTGCCGCACAATCCGGCCTTCAATCATGTAGATCAGATCTTCCGCCATGTTGGTGGCATGATCTGCGATCCTCTCGAGATGGCGTGCAATATGCATGACCTGCAGCAGAGATTCGAACAATGCGGGCTTCTGAATCACAGCCCTTCTCGCATGGTGGAAGACTTCGCGGTTGATCTCGTCAATTTCTTTGTCTGCGGCACACACTTCATGCGCAGCTACGTCGTTCATGTTCACAAATGCATCCAATACATTCTTCAGCATGGCCTGCGTCTTGTCCGCCATCTCGCCCAGACGGAACGGTATGATGATATGTGGACGTTCGCACAGGAACAACCCCCGTTCAGCAATGTGAACTGCCAGGTCGCCGATTCGCTCAAGGTCCTGATTGATCTTGAGCACGGCCACCACATGTCTCAGGTCCGCGGCCACCGGCTGGTGAAGCGCCAGTATCTTCAGACAGTCCTCTTCCACACAAACTTCCGCGGCGTCAACCTGTGATTCCCGACCTATCACCTGATGGGCCAGCATTTCATTTCTCTCCTCAACGGCGCGGATCGCGGTCCGCACATCGCTCTCCACCTCGGCGCTCAACGTCAGGATCTGCCTATTCAACGTATCAATGTCTCTTTGGAAATGCACCCTCATGTGTTTACTGCTTCCTTTCCCCGGCGACTTCAGGAACCGAACCGGCCTAGGCATCCGACGGAATGTTCAGCATAGACGCCATTTCCTTCCTGCTGCAATCAGGGCATATGCCGTGCGTAAAATACACTCTATGCCACTTATCGAAATAGCTTTCCATGCTGTGCCAGTGGTTATCACCATCCCTTATACTCCTGCAATAGCTGCATACTGGAATTGCCCGGCTTGAAACACCCTCTGTTCCTGCCGATTCCTGCGACCGAGTGCTCCGGCTCGTTCGCCTCAGGATCGTGCGTATTCTCTCCACGAGAACGAGCGGATGAAAGGGCTTGGTGACATAGTCATCCGCACCGGCTTCGAGTCCGGCTATGACATCCTTGTCACTGCCTTTGGCTGTCAGCATAACTATTGGGAGAAGAGCGGTTTCGGCGTTGTTTCTAATCAGTCGACAAACTTCGATGCCGTCTATTCCTGGCAACATCCTGTCAAGCACAACCAAGTCAGGAAGCTTCATCGCAACTTCCTTCAGCGCCATGGGTCCTGTTATCGCCTCTCTCACGGTGAAGCCCATGTTTGTCAGGCTGTAACTTATGATGTCTGTGATGTCCTGTTCGTCATCAACGACAAGAACATCCTTCGGTGCTATTGTGTGGTCCATGGTCCCCTCCGCCAAAGTCCCTGATATCAGCCGTCGGTCTGTTTCTGTCACGGTTTTACGAACACTTCTTGTGTTGAATCGATGCGTGCCAATCCGTCCTCATAGGCGCGGCAAAAAACGGTACTCTCCCCCTCCAGTGCTCTATCATTGATATCAGCACCCGGTAAAGAGTCCTGCCCATCCGTCCCTGAATCGTTCCATGAGAACTGACAGGCCGCTCCGCTTCACACCAGCTGCCGGCGTCCCGCTCAGCCCAGCCCGCGTGGAGTTTTCTGATTCTAGACGGAATGCAGGCCCGGAACTGGAAGGCGCTGCCGACATGGTTCCGCGGCGCCTCTGAACGTCCAACAGGGCTTGTTTGCAGCTTTCGGAAGAGGTCGCATCGTAGCAGACATAGTTGTTGTCATAGTCAGAAGCTTCCGGCGATCCGTCATCCACAAAGATGCATCTCGGCTGTTTCATGCTCACATCCCATCCTCTACCGTCCTCTTTCCTATTCCTTTCATGGCACCAGTAGAACAAAAGGCCGTTAGGTGAATATGGGGGCAAGGTTAGAAGTTGGTCAGGAAAGGGAAGCCCACGTATAGGCGAGTGGCCCTACTTCCGTGGCATGCGGATGGTGAAGATGCTGCCTTGTCCCGGCGTGCTATCGACCGAGACTGAGCCACCATGGGCCAGTACGATGTGCTTGACGATGGCAAGGCCGAGGCCTGTACCACCGAGAGCCCGGCTCCGGGCCTGGTCAACCCTGTAGAATCGTTCGAAGATGCGCGATAGGTGTTTCCTCTCGATGCCGAAGCCCTGGTCGGCAACCTGGATCTCAATGTCGTTCCCGTTCATCGTCGCGCTTACAACCACGCGCGTCTGCTCGCCGCTGTACTTGATGGCGTTGTCGACCAGGTTTCCAACGGCTTGTTCGAGGAGCGCAGCGTTGATCGGCGCGGTCAGATCCCCAGGGCATTCCACCGCAATGCTGATGCCTTTTGCTTCACCAGCCTTGGCAAAAGCCTGCGCCGCCCTGCGCAACACATCGCACACCATCCCTGCTTCCAAAGGTATACGCTTGTGCTCTGCATCATGCTCAATCCGCGAAAGACTCAAAAGATCTTCCACAATGGCCGTCAATCGTTCCACCTGCCGCCTCATCATAGCAATGAAACGCTCGCTGCCTTCAGCGTTCCGGTGAACCGGATCGGCAAGAGTTTCCACGCATCCTCGGAGAGCCGTGATAGGGGTCTTGAGTTCATGCGAAACGTTCGCGACAAAGTCGCGCCGAACAGTCTCCAGTCGCTTCACGCGGGTTATGTCGTTCAGGACAACCAGCGCTCCCAGGTTCTTTCCTGTGGGATCTGTCAATGCCGTTCCATGAAGCTGCAGAAACCGCTCAGTGTTGCCGTACAGCACAATTTCCGCTTCAATGGGCTGTCCTGCCGTAAGGGTTGCCGTGACAAACTTCTGCAAGTCCACGTTCCGAACCGCCTCCTGTATGCTCCGACCTCTGACTTGCTCTGCACTTGCATCCAACAACCGCGCCGCCGAGAGATTCAGGTCCAGAATGCGCCCGTCACTGTTCACCGCCAGAACACCTTCGGCCATACTGGCGAAGACAGCCTTCTGTTGATCGCTCTGTTGGGTGATCGTCTCCATCCGCTCGCTGAGCTGCGATGCCATCTGGTTCAGAGTCCGAGCGAAGGAGGCCATCTCCGGGCCCCTCAGTGGCGCAACACGCGCTTGCAGATCGCCGCGGGCCAGCCGCTCGGCTGTGCGTCGCATCTCATCCAGAGGCTGCGTCATTCGTCGCGCAAGGTGGAACGAGACCATCGCGAAGAAGGCTGCGACAATCAGAGCGCCGACAGCCACATGCTGGAACACGCTGCGGAGGGTCCAGTCGATCACAGCCAACGGCAGGGACGCCCTCACAACTCCAACAACCGCGCCATTCTGCTGGACGGGGATAGCGAGATACAACAATGTGCGCCGGATTGTGTCGCTGAATCGTACCGCCTTTCCAGTCTGCCCCATCAGTGCGTCGGCAATCTCGGGCCGGTTCTTGTGGTTCTCCATCTGCGCCGGTTCCTGGTCGGAATCGCCGATCACCCTTCCGTCCGGGAGAATTGCTGTAGCACGCGTCTGGGTCAGACGGCCGAATTCCTTGCAGTGGCGGTCGACTTGTTCCCACTCACTAGCCGCAAAGTGTGGACCGAGTTCACTCGCCAGAACATTCGCTCTTTTCAGAAGGTCCGCTGCGACCTGGTCCTGATAGAAACGGCGAAAGGAGTGATTTCCGTACCAACTGGTCAAGGCGAGTGCCAGAAGGGTGCATGCGAAGAAGGAAAAGTATATCCTCCACAACAGCCGCATGATCCGTCACTCCCGTCCCTTGAAGCGGTAGCCTACTCCCCGCACAGTCTCAATATAGTCGGCATGAGACCCAAGTTTGCGCCGAAGCCCGACGATCTGAACATCCACCGCGCGGTCGGTAACGGCGTAGTCTTTACCTCTCACGGCATCAACAATCTGCTCGCGGGTCATCACCCATCCTGGCCGGCTGGCGAGGAAATGAAGTATCTGGAGTTCAGATACTGTCATATCAACAGTTTTGCCACGGACGAGGACTTCGTGCCGCCCGGGGTTGATCTCGATGTCATGAATCCGAATTGGCCCGCTCTCCTCGGCGACGGGCTCCTGCTTCCGGCGCAACACCGTCCGCACCCTGGCAATGAGAACCTTCATGCCGAAAGGCTTCGCTATGTAGTCATCGGCCCCCAGCTCGAGTCCTGAGACAACATCGCTTTCTTCGCCCTTGGCTGTCACCATTATGATCGGGATTCCAGCAGTCCGGGCGTCTCTCTTGAGTATCCTGCACACTTCGAGCCCATCCAGCCCGGGCAACATGAGATCCAGGAGTATCACGTCGGGTGGTGTTCTTGAAATCCCTTTGACGGCTGCTTCGCCACTCGTTGCCGTAGCAACCGAGTAGCCTTCATGCGTCAGATGAAACTTGAGGAGCTCAAGTATATCCTCCTCATCCTCGACCACAAAGACGCTCTTCTTTCTCATCGGCAGCCGCCTCCCTGCCTCTTGCAAAGGCATATGACAGGAAGAATACTCATCTTCATGGGCAAACAGAAGCCCTATGTTGTTAGAAATCAGTTAGCATGTCCGGCGCTCATCAATCGCTGTTAACAGAAAACACCCCAACATCGGCCCTGGTCATTTGTAGAATGTTGGTGCGATCCGGCCTCAGGCTGCCACGGGGACCGCCTGTCTGGGTTGTCAGGTTGTCAAAGACCAGGAGTTCACCCCAATCCAACAACCTGGCACTCAGCAACCAACAACTTCTTCAACGTGCCTACCAGGTCTGCCCCCGAGTGAATACATCCTCTCCCGCAGCGTCACTTCAACCGTCCCCCTATTCAGCGTGAAGCCGCGCAAATCGCTCAAACGAGCGGTCATAGGTCCTCTCCACCTCATTTGGAAAGGCACAGGCCGGCAGCTCCTGCATGCTCAGGTGGTATCTCAAGCACTCACAGCAGTTGCCCTTCCTCGGACAAGGATTATAGGAACAGTTGCAGTTCGCGCTGTTTGCGACGGTTTTGGGACATTTCTGCATGCGCATCCTCCAACACCCACCCGACCCCCGTGGGTACCAGATAGGGATCAACCTGAAGTTAATAACAGAACGCCGTGCCATCAAACAGAAGATGGCACGGCGTATGCTACATATGGATGGCAGCCCTTGACTGGTTTGGCTGTTACAAAAAGCTCGACCTGGCTGGTCACCTAAGCTTTAAGCAAACCTTACTGGTCAACGGGCTTTTTTATTCCTTCCAATCAATGCTTGCCGGCAGACTACACAAAGGTCGCGCAAAATGCAACATATTTCGTGGCGCCTAAATGCCATTTCTTTGCAAACATGCTTCCCTTTTTCGCAATACTGAAACGTGCCGGGGTCACTGTTGCCCGTGTTCTCATCCTTAATCTGCAGTGCAGGATCTGCCATGTGCCGCCTCAGCCGGCACAGAAAGGCTCACGGAACTTGCCACTCCGTGCTGAATCCTCTGCGACCCGACGGAGTGCGCCATCACCGGAGATGGACGGTGCGCAGCTTCTTCTGCGCGGGGATCAAGGTGCACCGTTATGCGTTGCGTCCCGTGATCGCTGGCTGGTAACTTACGAGACATGTCGCAGATACACCCAGAAATGCCCTGGCTTGCCGATCTCAATCCGGACCAGCGCAAGGCCGTGACCCACGGCGAAGGTCCGATCCTCGTTGTGGCCGGCGCCGGCAGCGGCAAGACGAAGACGCTCGCCTGCCGGGTGGCATGGCTCATCGCCCAGGGTGTGGACCCCTTGCGCATCATGCTCCTCACCTTCACGCGCCGGGCCGCAGAGGAAATGATCAAGCGCGGCACCGCAATGACCAGCCAGGGCGGTTCCGCCGCCGGCAAAGTCTGGGGCGGCACGTTTCACGCAACGGCAAACCGCCTCCTGCGCATCTACGCAAAGGCCGCAGGCCTGGACGGCGATTTCACCGTCATGGATGAAGCGGACGCCGCGGATCTCCTGAATGTCGTGCGCCACGAACTCGACCTCGCAAGCCGCGACAAGCGGTTCCCGAAGAAATCAACCTGCCTTGCCATATACTCGCGCTGCGTCAATGGCGCCGAGGACCTGCAGTCCGTGCTCGAGCGCTTCTTCCCCTGGTGCGCCATGTGGCAGGCCGAACTCAAGTCGCTCTTCAAGGCCTACGTCGAGAAGAAGCTCCAGCGCAACGTCCTGGACTACGACGACCTCCTTCTCTACTGGGAGCAGCTCGTCGCCGATGACGCCATGGCAAGGGAGATTGGCGGCCGGTTCGACCATGTCCTTGTGGATGAATACCAGGACACCAACCCGGTCCAGTCGCGGATCCTTTCCGGCATGCGGAAGTTCAACAGCAACATCATGGTCGTCGGCGACGACGCCCAGAGCATCTACAGCTTCCGGGCGGCGACGGTCCGCAACATGCTCGATTTCCCGAAGCAGTTCCCCGGCACGACGATCGTGACCCTGTCACAGAACTACCGCTCCGTAATGCCCATCCTGGAGTCCACCAACCTCGTTATCGCACAGTCGAAGGAGCGATTCACCAAGGACCTGTGGTCAAACCGGACAACCGGCCAGCGGCCCAGGCTGGTGACATGCACCGACGAGGCCGCCCAGGACGAGTTCGTAATCAAGACCGTGCTGGAACACTACGAGCAGGGCATTCCACTGCGGAGACAGGCAGTGCTGTTCCGCACCGGCCACCATTCCGACTCCCTCGAGGTCGCGCTGACGCGCAGGAACATCGCCTACCACAAGTACGGCGGCCTCCGGTTCCTGGAAGCAGCGCATGTAAAGGACCTGGTCTGCTTCCTGCGTGTGATTGAGAATCCGCGCGATGAAATCGCCTGGTTCAGGATACTGCAGCTCATCGAGGGTATCGGCCCGGCGTCGGCCGCCCGCGCCATCGCGCATGTGCGTGAAAACCACAATGTGCCGTCCGCCATAGGCGGTTTCGCCGCGCCGGCGGCCGCGCGGGAGGGCATAGCCGGGCTCGGCAAGCTGATGGAGCACCTCGGGGCAAACCAGGGGAAGACCCCCGCCCCCGATGTCGAGCGGATCCGCAAGTTCTATGACCCACTGCTCGAGAAGCGCTACGATAACCCAGCCGCCAGGCGCCGCGACCTTGAAAACCTGGAACGCATAGCCGCCGGCTACCGCTCAAGGCGAAGCTTCCTCACCGATCTCACTCTGGACCCGCCGGCCTCCACCAGCGACCTGGCGGGCCCGCCGTACCGTGATGAGGACTGGCTTGTGCTGTCCACCATTCACTCCGCCAAAGGCTGCGAGTGGGACGTCGTCATCATCATCCACGCCGCCGACGGCTGCCTGCCATCGGACATGGCGACCGGCAGCGCGGAGGAGATCGAGGAGGAGCTGCGGCTGACCTACGTGGCCATGACCCGGGCCCGCGACTTCTTGTATGTCGTGTGGCCGTTGAGGTACTACCACAAATGGCAGGGACTCGGCGACGCCCACAGTTACGCCCAGCGATGCCGGTTCCTCACCGACACAGTCTGCGCCACATTTGACAAGGTCGACCTGACCCGACCCGAGCATGACGACGGCCAGGCCGCGGCAAACGGGCGCATCAACATCGCCTCACGCATCCGGAAGCGCTGGGACTGATCACCAGACGAGCTTTCACCGTGCCTGCCCGCTGCTCCGGCCGCCGCCCAGCCTGACCGCCCTCGCCGCATTTGCGCGCCAGCGGCCGGGGTCATCCTCAGGGATGTACCAGAAGCGCGGATGGATCAGCTTCCGGTATGTCTCCGCGTCCATCCCGGCCAGCGCCTCAGCCGTCAGATGAGCGCGGACTTCATCAAGCCAGGCAGCCTTCTCGAGCGGCTCCCACTTGCCGCGGTTCAACGGACACACGTCCTGACAGGCGTCGCAGCCGTATATCCAGCAGCCCATCCTGTCGGCCAGATCGTCGGCAACCGGCAGCGGCGCACCGTATGTCAGGTAGGCAATGCACCTGTCCATGCGCATCGTGAATGGCGCCTCGAGGGCGCGCGTCGGGCAGGCCCGTATGCATGCATCACAGTCCTCCGGACACGGGCAACCGGTCGCGGGTGCGTCGGCTGGCAGGTCGGCATCGACCAGCCAGGCCTCGATGTTGACCCATGACCCGTACCGCTCCGAGTAGGCAAACCCGTTGCGGCCGAACCTGGCCAGCCCGGCACGGACCGCCGCAGCACGGCACGGCACACCGCCGGTCCGGACGCGCAGCCCGAGCTCGATGAGCCCGGCCTTCATGCGCTTCGGCATATCGTGGTCGGGACATCCGGCAAAACGCCGGTCGGCGAGGTATGAGCGGCCGATCAGGCCGATCGGTTCGGGCGGAAGGTCATACTTGCCGTAGCGCCGCAGGCACACAATTGCCGAGCGGACCCATGGATTCTTCGCACGCGGATCCGCCCTGTGGCGCATCTCGCCGTACAGCGCGGCCGCCTCCGGGAAACGCCTGATCCGCTCGTCAATCGCAGCGGCATAATCTTCAAAGGGTTCAGCCGTGGTGATTCCGCACGCGGCGTAGCCCGCTCGGGCAGCAAGGGTCTTTATGCTTGTGGCAAGGTCCAGGTTCACACTCATCCCTGCGGTGGATCAGGCCAGGAATTCCGCAACGCACGCCACCACGTAGCGCGACTGCTCGTCGGTGAGCTCAGGATAAACGGGCAGCGCGACTGTCTCGTTCGCCGCACGCTCGCTCTCAGGACAGTCACCCGGCCGGCCACCCAGGTACGCGAAGCATTCCTGCAGGTGGAGCGGCACAGGGTAGTACACCTCGTTGCCCACGTTCTTTGCGCTGAGGAAAGCACGCAGCTCATCGCGCTGCTGCACGCGGATAACATACTGGTTCACAACGTGGCCGGCCGGCGCAACGCGCGGCAGCAGGATCTGCTTCTCTGCCGGGGCGGTACCGGTTCCAGCCAGCCCGGCTTCCTTGAACAGCCGGTCGTACCGTGCGGCGTTTGTCCGGCGAGCCGCCGCCCAGGAGTCAAGGTGCCTGAGCTTAGCCAGCACTACCGCGGCCTGGAGTGCGTCGAGCCGGAAATTCCCGCCGATGTACTTGTGGAAGTATTTCGGTTCGGCGCCGTGGTTCCTGAGCCACGCAACCTTGTCCGCGCGGGCCGGATCATTGGTGGTGACCATGCCGCCGTCGCCGGCCCCGCCAAGGTTCTTCGAAGGAAAGAACGACAGGCAGCCGTAGTGTCCGACCGAGCAGGCCCGCCGGCCGCGCGAGTCCGATGCACCAATGGCCTGGGCCGCGTCCTCTATAACGACAAGCCCGCGCTCCCCGGCCAGCTTCATGATCTCATCCATCCCGACCATCTGGCCGTAGAGATGAACCGGCATGATGGCCTTCGTCCGGGCCGTCATCTTGTCCCTGATCAGCGCCGCATTGATGTTGAACGTGACAGGGTCAATGTCAACAAACACCGGTTTCGCGCCAACCCTGGCGATCGAACCGGCCGTTGCGAAGAAGCTGTATGGGGTCGTTATGACCTCGTCGCCGGGTCCGATGTTCTCGGCCATCAGCGCGACGAGCAGTGCGTCGGTCCCAGACGAAACCCCCACCCCGTGGCTGCAACCGCAGTACCGGGCTACGGCGGCTTCACACTCCTTCACCACCGGACCGAGGATGAAATGCTGGGATTCGAAGACACCGGCGACCGCGGCGTCGACCTCGGCCTTGATGGACCTGTACTGGGCTTTCAGATCAAGTAGTGGAACATTCATCGTGGTTTCCGTACCACACGACGATGCGCAAGTCAAGAAGGTGGAAGGTGGAGCTTCGGGTCGTTTGGCTCTTCTACGCTCCCCGGAGGGGAGCAACATGAAAGGCCGGGGTGAAACCCCGGCGCTGTGAACGGCGATCACACGAATTGCGGCCGTCAGGCGCGACATAGGCCCGCGGCCTTCGCTCGCGCCCACCGGCCGCAATTCTTCAACCTGCGCCATCATCTTCCAGGGGTTTCACCCCTGGCTGCCATGTTCGACCCCTCCGGGGTCGTTTGGCTCTTCTTCGCCATCCACGCACCGCATACGCTCCTGGATGCCGGCGCAGCCCCCTGCCCTCCGCGCCGTCGTGCTTGCCACAGGGACCGGAATCATCCAACGGCACATCAAGCCAGGCGCGGATGCTGCCGTCGACAGATTTCGAAGTGCGGAGAGGTTTCGCGTCAGGTCGGCTCCAGGGACCAGACCGCCCACCACCCCGCCGTCTCCTTCCACCACGCCGGTCTGGTCCCGTCCAGCGAGGCGTCGCAGGCGGCGCTGGACTCGTGTCCGCGCCGCCCTGCGACAACGACGCTGGGGACCGACCTGAAGCGAAAGATCTCCGCCGAAATGTGACGACACTCCCGGCGGAGAGACAATAACCTCGTGGAACGTAGAACCTGGTAAGCAGAATGTCCCCTTAGCCTGACCGCAAGGTTGGCTCCACCAACCACGCACAGCATACGCTCCTGGATGCTGGCCCAGCCCAACACCCACCGCGCCGCCCCCGTGCCCGGCATGCCCGGCATGAAGATCCGTATTGATTGTTCGGCCCGGATTACCCTATTGTTCGGTTCCATCTCTCCGTCAGGGGGCGAGAAGACACAGGAGGCCACGCATGAAGAGAAAAGTACTGATTCCGACGAAGCTGGACGCGGTCGCCAAGGACCTTCTTGCCGCCAACGGCAACTACGAAGTGGTTCAGGAACCAGCCAAGGGCGATGACGCCCTCAAGGCACTCGCCGCTAAGAACCCCGACACCTACGCCCTCATTGTGCGGAGCGAGAAGGTGACCCCCGCCGTCATGGACGCCCTGCCGAACCTCAAGGTGGTGATCAGGGCCGGCGCGGGCTACGACAACATCGACACCAAGCACGCCCGCAGCAAGGGCATCGACGTGATGAACACCCCGGGCGCCAACGCCAACGCCGTCGCCGAGGAGGCGATAACCCTCATGCTCGCCGATGCCCGCTATATCGTGCCGGCGGATATCTCCACCAGGGCCGGGAAGTGGGAAAAGGACAAGTTCATGGGCCGCGAACTCACCGGCAAGACGGTCGGCATCGTCGGCCTCGGCAACATCGGCCGCCTTGTGGCAAGGCGGCTGTCGGGCTTCGACGTGAAGCTGCTGGGCTATGACCCGGTGATTTCCGCCGACCGTGCCGAGGAGCTGAATGTCGAGCTCGTTGACCTGCCTGCCCTCTTCAAGGCCGCCGACTACGTCACTCTCCACCTCCCTGAGACCAAGGAGACCAAGCGCATGGTCGGCGAGACACTCCTGCGGTCGATGAAGAACGGCGCGACGATCGTCAACTGTGCACGGGCCGGCATCATAGACGAGACCGCCCTGCGGGCCGTCAAGCAGGAGAAGAAACTGCGCCTCCTGAACGACGTCTACGAGAAGGACGCCGAGGGACCGAAGAGCATAGCCGACCTGGCCGATATCATGATGCCGCATCTCGGCGCCAGCACCTTCGAGGCGAACGAGAACGCCGCACGCAGGGCCGCCGAGGAGCTGATCGAGTTCGACGCCAGGGGCGTCACGAGTTTCGTGGTCAACCGCGACATCCCGCACGGGTTGGACGAAGCCTACTGCACGCTGGCCAACACCATCGCACGCCTGTGCCGATGCCTGCTCGGCGGCGACACGACGCTGAAGGAGATCGAGACGAGCATGTACGGCACCCTGGAACCATACGCCGACTGGCTGATTGTTCCCATCGTCGCCGGCATCCAGCCCAATTTCCAGCTCTCACTTGACAACAGGGCCGCGCTTGAATACCTGAAGGGGATGGGCGTGAGCTACTTGAGCCGCAAGGCGGATCCCAAAAAGGGATACGGCGGATCAATCACGATCGACATGACCGGCACCGTCACCTCAGGATCTCTCCGCAAGGTCAGCGTGCGCGGCACCATCACCGAGGGCCACCTGATGGTTTCCCGCATCAACGAGTTCGACAAGCTCTACTTCGAGCCAAAGGGCAACACGGTGTTCTTCCTGTATGACGACAGGCCTGGCGTAATCGGGGCAATGGGCGCCGAGCTGGCTAACGCCGGCATAAACATCGAGGACATGCGAAACCCCCACGATCCCAGGACGAACCGCTCCCTGGTGATTGCAAAGGTGAATAAGCACGTGTCCAGCGACGTGATCAAGAAGATCGCAGGCGAGATCAAGGCGCTTGCCTTCTTCCACATAGAGCTGTAGCCGGCGCCGACGAAGATCAGGCCGCCCTCCTGGGCTGGGGCGGCTGCGGCTGGGCATTCTGGCGAGGCTTGTGACGGACGAGCCTGACCGCCTCATCAATGAGGCCGGATGCCACATATACAAGCGACGTCGTGAAGAGCATTACCGGCGGATCAACCACGATCAGGCCCACTATGGCCGCCAGCAGCACGAGCATCCAGAACGGCTTGCGCTTCATCATCAGGTAGTCCTTGGCGGATACATACCTGATGTTACTGACCATCAGGATGTCCATGAGGAACATCAGCCCGGCCAGCACGTAGATCATTCCAGTGAAGTCTATCTCGTACTTCATGAACACGAGCACACCCGAAGCCATGCACACCGCCGCGCCTGGCGTCGGCATGCCGGTGAAGCTCCGGCTCTCAACAGTGTCCGACTGCACATTGAACCGCGCAAGCCTCATCGCGCCGCACAACACAAAGAACAGCGTCACCGCCCAGCCGAGCCTGACCGCCGTCTCCCGTCCCTGCAGGTGGTAGACACAGTCGTGCAGCTTCCAGCTGTAAAGCAGGATGGCCGGCGCGACACAGAAGGTCAGGAGGTCCGACAGTGAATCAAGCTGCACACCAAACTTTGAGGCGCTGTTGGTCAGCCTCGCAACCCAGCCGTCGAGCGCGTCGAAGATCGTGGCAAGGAGAATGGCCCACGCAGCGTGCTCCCAGTTCTGGTTGAGGGTCGAGATGATGGAATAGAACCCGCAGGTCGTTCCCATCAGTGTGATGCTGTTCGGAATGAGATAAACGCCTTTTTTCACTCTTCACTCAGGCTTTCGTTGTTTCCATGTCGGCCAGCACCGTGACTCCGGCCAGTACGCGGTCGCCGGCCTTGACCGCCACCTTGGCTCCGGCTGGAACGTACAAGTCCACCCGCGAGCTGAATTTTATGATGCCGAACCGCTCACCCTGACGCAATGCCGTTCCGGGCGCCACGCGGCATACCGTGCGCCTTGCAATAAAACCCGCACACTGGCGGATCAGCAGATCCCCGAACGCCGTCGCAAAGATAATCTCGTTCCTCTCGTTCAGACGGGGCGCATCGTCCTTGTACGCGGCAAGATACCGGCCGGCAGTGTACTTGACTTCCTTCACTGTGCCGGCGCACGGCGCACGGTTGACGTGAACGTCAAGGGGTGACATGAAGATGCTGATCTGGGTCCGCACCCCGTCCAATCCCGGTACATCAACACCCTCGCGAACAAGCAGGATACGCCCGTCCGCCGGACTTATGAACGCACTGGGCCGGTTCGGCGTAACCCGCTCGGGGTCACGGAAGAAATACAGCATGAAACCGGTCAATATACCAAACACCACCGTCAGTACGGCAAAGACTGCAATGAAGGGAAACCCCTCCGGCGCAAATTTCAACATGACGTCTACTCCATTATCGGCTTACACTAATATCACGGCAAAGGCAGTAACCTAACACTTCACAACTCCCGCGCCAAGCCGAATTGGAGACACATGAATCGGCGGGTGGACAGGATGTGGCGACGCCCCCCCGCCAGGCCACATACACCATTCGCTTCCTGGTGCCGGATATGCCCCGCCCCGCGCCT
>JBAXKQ010000019.1:0-29717 GCA_037135275.1 bacterium | reverse complement strand
GGACATCGCCGGGCTTCAGATCGTTTCTCGCCGCGCCGAAGGGGTCGAGGTAGCTTACCACCACGCCAGTGAGGTCGCTCTTGAGGTTGTACTCCTTCACCAGGGCGGTGTTCTGTATTGAGAGGGTTGCCGCGCCAAGCTCCGGGTAGCCGTTGTACTTGCCGTCGGCGACATCATCAAGAAAATGCCTGACCACCGGCATCGGGATTGAGTAGCCGATGTTGTCCGCCTGCATCAGCCCCTGGAATGCCACCCCCACCACCTTGCCCTTGTAGAGAACGGGGCCGCCGCTGTTGCCGGGATTGATGGCCGCGTCAACCTGGAGCACAAGATGACTGTCCAGGCCGCTGTGGCTGTATTGGCTGTAGTCGATGCGTGAAACAACGCCCCTGGTTACCGATAGCCGCGTTCCGCCGACCGGGTAGCCAAGCACGGTTACCTCGTCACTCAGTTGTGGCAGTAATTCAGAGAAGGAGGCCGGGGTGGTGTCATCGAAGAAAGCCGGCTCATCAACCTCGAGGATTGCCAGGTCGCAATCGTGCCCGATGAAGCTCACCCTGGCTGTGTGCAATTTTGCTTCCTGGTTCTTCTGCACCTGTATGAACCGTGCATTCGAGACGACATGCGCATTGGTAAGGATGCGTTTCTTGCTGATAACAAAGCCGGTTCCGCTGGCCTGGACCGGTGAAAACGCCTGCCACGGCAGCGCATAGTTGGGGTTCTGGACGGAAACGTATATCTTGACGACAGTCCTTCGGAGCTGCATTTCCGATGACGCCGCCAGCAGCGGCCTGCCAGCGGCCGCGACCATGATGGCAACGGACAGGAAAACTGTTATCCGTCTCACACGCGCTCCTTGCCGGCCCTGTTCTGACGGGTATCGTGCCTGAGGCAGTTCAGAACCTGTAGGCAAATTCAACCCCGAGCTCAAGCTGGCTTGTGTCGAAGTTGTCTATTTCGCTCCAGTCGCTGAATGTATAGTATGCCATCCCGCGCACTTCCAGGGACTTGGACACGGAGGCGTACAACCCGGCTTGAATTTCCCAGTAGAGGTCCGACCACTTGTTGCCGTCGATCTGCATGATATAGTGCTTGAGGACGCCGACCCCGAGCAGCAGCATGCTTTCCTGGAAGACCAGGCGGAGCTGAGGTGTTGTGACAGATTCGGTGACCGCAACCATGGATGTTGCCGAGGCGTAGGGCGCGTAGCTGAGTCCCAGCTGCCAGAAGGCGCCGCCCTCATGGTACTCGTATGCCAGGAGGTAACTCAGGTCACCTTCGCCGAACGGCGATTTGGTGTCGGCCGAATGATCGGTGTACTGACGAACGCCGACGGTGAGGGCTGCCGGCTTGGCGATCTGGGCAAAGGCCGTGCACGAACATATGCCCAGCAGGATAATCATCGTTGTCAGTCGCATTCTGGTGTGCACCTTTGTTTCCTCTCCGTTCAGGATCGCATAGTCCGCTTATTTCCAAGCAGCAATGAAAGGCCGCATTGTGCACCTGATGCCTTCCGGAAACAAGCGAAAGTTCCCTGGATGGAATCCGCAACCCGGCAGCCTTGGGCCAGGCGTGTTTTTGGCGTTTCAGCCTTGCCTGCGTTGGGGTTTTCTGTATACTGCGCCTTTTGTTTGAAAAAGCCCATGGAGGCGGACAGATGCATGTAGTTGTCTGTATTAAGCAGGTTCCTGACACAACCAATGTCAGGATCAATCCCGAAACCAACACCCTTATTCGTGCCGGTGTGGCCTCGATCGTCAATCCGTTTGACATGTACGCGATCGAGGAGGCGGTGCGCATCAAGGAGAAACTTGGCGGCAAGGTCACGGTCCTGACGATGGGGCCCCCGCAGGCTGACGCGGTTCTGCGTGAGGCAATTGCGATGGGAGCGGATGCCGGTATCCTTGTGTCCGACCGGGCGTTTGCCGGGAGTGACACCTGGGCCACGAGCTATACGCTTGCGGCGGCCATAAGGAAGATCGGCGACTATGGCATCATAATTTGCGGCAAGCAGGCTTCGGACGGCGACACAGCCCAGGTTGGTCCCGGCATTGCGACCCACCTCAATCTGCCGCAGGTTACATACGTGCGCAAGATTGACGAGATCGCGGGGGATCATCTTGTGGCGGAACGCATGCTCGACGAGGGCTCTGAAGTGATAGACTGCCCCGTGCCGTGTGTTCTTACTGTTGTGAAGGAACTGAACGAGCCGAGGCTTCCCTCACTGCGCGGCAAGATGGCTGCGAAGAAAGCCGAACTCGTGCAGTGGGCGGCCAAGGACCTCGAGTGCGATCCGAAGGGACTTGGGTTGGACGGGTCGCCGACCAAGGTTGTTCGTATTTTCACCCCGCCGCCCCGCGGCGGCGGACAGGTTCTGGGTGGCGAGGCAGAGGAGTCTGTGCGCTCGCTTGTCGACAAAATCAAGGACGCGGTCATTGCGGCTGCAAGGTAGGAACGAAATGGCGGAAGAACCCATCAAGATTATCGCGGAGAAGTGCGTGGGATGCAGCCTGTGCGTGAAGGCGTGTCCGTTTGAAGCCGTTGCCGTAGACAACAAGCTGGCCGCCGTTGATCTCCTGAAATGCACCCTCTGCGGTGCGTGCGTGCAAGCCTGCCGGTTTGATGCGATAGAAATGAGGGCAAAGACCGCAGGCCAGCAAGACCTGAGCCTCTACCGTGATGTCTGGGTCTTCGCGGAACACTGCGAAGGCAAGGTCAATACCGTCACCTATGAGCTTCTCGGGAAAGGCCGCAAGCTCGCCGACGATCTCGGGATGGATTTGTGCGCCGTGCTGCTCGGCAAGGACATCAAGGATCGGGCGAATGACCTTATTGCCAGGGGGGCAGACAAGGTATACCTGGTCGACAGGCCGGAGCTTGAGTATTTCCAGGACGAGATCTATTCGAATGTCCTCATCGAGGTGGTAAACAAGTACAAGCCGAACATCTTCCTATGCGGAGCGACCACGGTCGGCAGGAGCCTTGCTTCACGGGTGGCTGTGAAGGTTCACACCGGCCTCACCGCGGATTGCACAGGCCTGGATATTGACCCGGCCACGAAAAACCTCGTCCAGACTCGCCCTGCTTTCGGCGGAAACATCATGGCCGCCATCATTACACCCAATCACAGGCCGCAGATGGCCACCGTGCGACACAAGGTCATGAAGGAAGCCGTCGCTGACGCCGGCAGGTCGGGACGCGTCTTTTCTGAGAAGATCGGCGAGGATCTGCTCAAGTCGCTGGCGAAGCGGGTGAGGTTCGAGAAGGACACCTCTACGACCGTGAATATCGCGGATGCTGACATCATTGTCTCCGGCGGGCGCGGACTGCTGAAGCCCGAGAGTTTTTTGGTGGTGCGCGAACTGGCCGATGTGCTGGGAGCGGCCGTCGGTGCGTCGCGCGCCGCTGTTGACGCCGGCTGGATCCCGTATTCCCATCAGGTCGGACAGACCGGCAAGACGGTATGCCCGAAGATCTACTTTGCGTGCGGAATAAGCGGCCAGATTCAGCACCTGGCAGGCATGTCGTCTTCGGACATCATTGTTGCCATCAATAAGGATCCGGATGCGCCGATCTTCAAGTCTGCAACTTACGGCATTGTCGGCGATGTCCTGAAAGTTGTGCCCCTTCTTACGGCGGAGTTCAGGAAGATCCTCAAGAAGTAGCAGTGAACCATGGATGTTGAATTGTTTGTGCTTTGTGACGCAGCTACGGACACAGCCGGCAAGCTCAACGTGCTGGGTGCCTTTGATTCCCTCCTGGCGAGAAATCTCCCGGTAGCGCATCCCCAGTGTGCTGTGGCCCTCAGGGTGAGGTTTGCCCGTGTCGAAGAGGGCGAGCACAAGGTCAAGATCAGTATTACGGACGCTGACGGGCACGCGGTGGTCCCAGATCTCGACACCGGCATGAACGTCAGGTTCCGCAGCGCCGAGGCTTCGCTGGCCGCCAACGTGATACTGAACCTGCAGCGCGTCCAGTTCAAGTCGGCGGGGGACTATTCAGTCAATCTTTCGGTTGACGGCAGGTTCGAGAGGTCAATCCCCCTCTCGGTGCGGCTGGTCCAGCAGGATGCCGCCCATGCGCAGAACTGAACCATCATTGCACCACGGCCGGCCGTGGTGGCCTATCTGTACTTTCTCACAAGGCTTCGCACGACGCCGCCGATCACCAGGGAGTTCTTTGGCGTGATGGTTGAGTATTTCCTGTTGGCAGGCTCCAGCCTGACAACATTGCGCTCCTTGACGTAGTACTTCATCGTCCACTCCCCATCCACCTGTGCAATCACAATGTCGCCGTTTGCCGGGGCTGTCCCTTTTTCGACGAGGACGATGTCCCCGGGATGTATTCCGGCGTCGATCATTGAGTCGCCCGATACCGTGAGCATAAACGTGGCGTTGGGACGGCTGACAAGGAACTCATCCAGGCTGAGCACGTCAACGAGTTCCTCCTCGGCCGGTGAGGGAAAGCCGGCCTGCACGGTGCCCAACAAACGGATGGTGCCGGTCAATTTGCCGGTCGGGGCAATCTTGTGGCCGGTCTTCTTTATGTAGCCCAGTTGTGAGAGTCTTTCCAGCAGGCCGTGAACGGCGTTCTTGGACTTGTAGCCGAGAATCACCATCATTTCATTGTAGCCGGGCAGCCGGTTTTCCTTCCTGTGGAATGCCCTTAGCCTTGCCACCTTCGGCGCTATCTCCATCTTTCTTGGCATGATTGTTCCTCCGGCGAATGATGGTATGTGAACGTAGGTTCATATGCGAGAAGAAAAGCGACGTTGAAGACGGCACATGCCAGGCCTTGTAGGCAGGGCAGGCCTGGGTGTGGAAGAGTACCGAAGGAGGCAGGGGGGGGCGCGGGCGGGTCTCGTCTCAAGGTGTCGCCGGAGCGCTGCCGAGCGAGCGAATCTCCTTGATGGTCAGGATGCTCTTATAACCAGCCGGCAGGTTTGTCGACCCTGACACCACGATGTCCTTGACCATCCATTCATCATTGATCTTCCCGAAGCTGTCAACCGCCAGGCGCCGCATCATCTTCGCCTTGGCCCCGTATTCCTCGGCCTGCATCAGCATCCGGTGCTTCTTGGCAATCCAAACCCTGACCACAGCCACCGATGCTTCAACCCCGTCTTTTGAGTCCGGCTGGATATCAATGACGAAACAGTCCTGACCCCTTATGGATTCGCTGCCGGCCATGACGCCGCGGCGCCACCAGAGAAACGGCATAGACAGGTCAGCCCAGGTGACACCGGTGTCGCGAATAGCGGAGGAAATGCCGGGAGTCTCTGCGGGCATCAGGGGGGCCCCCGCGGCATACTCGTAAGCGGGTTTGCCGCCGGCCCGTCGCACCACCTTGAGTCGTTCGAGGCTGGCACCTTTCGGGTCAAAGAGAGTGTAACTGCCTGACAGTGTATCCCCCTCGACATGAAGCATGATCTCGACGTTGTACGAACGCAGGATGGTGTGCCCCCGATCCTGGACTTTGAGCCTGCCGGTGATCAGCATGGGTTCACCCGGCATCCTTGCCAGTGCGGAATCCAGGATTTCGCCTGCGGAGGACAGCGCTCCAGCCTTGTCCGGCTCCTCAGCCGGGGCAATACAAGTCCAGACACATCCAATGGCCAGCAGAACAGCCGTGATGACGGTACGCATGTTCATGAGAGTATGAGAATGTGTCGTCGTATTCAATATCTACTTTGACGCCCGATCACCATCCTTGATCGGGCGGACTATTTCAGGCATTATCAGCGGCCGGAACGGTTGACACAGCCAGGAGGCAGTTGTGGCACAGGAAAGCAAGAAGGCGGACAACCCGTTGTGCGTTTTGAATCCGGCGTTTTCGCGGCCACTCGTGATAGCCGGTCCATGCAGCGCCGAAACGGAAGAACAGACTCTCGGGACAGCCCGCGCCCTTGCTGCGCACGGGATCAAGGTGTTCAGGGCCGGCATCTGGAAGCCGCGGACCCGTCCCAACTCGTTTGAAGGCGTCGGCGCCATTGGCCTTCAGTGGCTGCGCAAGGTCAAGCAGGACACCGGGATGCTCATCGCAACCGAGGTTGCCAACGCCAAGCACGTGTACGAGGCGCTGAAGGCTGGCGTCGACATCTTGTGGATAGGGGCGCGCACCACCGTCAATCCGTTTGCCGTCCAGGAGATTGCCGATGCACTTGCTGGCGTCGATATCCCTGTGCTGGTCAAGAACCCGGTCAGCCCGGACCTCGACCTGTGGATTGGAGCCCTGGAGCGGCTGCAGAAGGCCGGGATTATCCGCCTTGGCGCGATCCATCGTGGTTTCACGACCCACGAAACCACTCATTTCCGCAATTCACCGCACTGGCAGATTGCCATCGACCTGAAGAAGAGGATGCCGGCGGTGCCGGTGATCACCGACCCCAGTCACATCAGTGGTGACAGGCGTCTTGTCTATGGCGTTGCCCAGGAGGCTATGGACCTGCAGTTGGACGGCCTCATGATCGAAGCGCATATTGCCCCGGGCGAGGCGCTCAGCGACGCAAACCAGCAGGTCACGCCCGACGAACTGGATGCGATTCTGAAGCGGTTGGTCCTGCGCGCGCCTGACGTGGCCGACAAGAAGTTTCACTACACGCTGGATGAACTCAGGGCGCAGGTGGACCTGCTTGACAAGGACATCATCACGAAACTAGCCAAGCGCATGGACATCTCTGAAGAGATGGGGCGCATCAAGAAGAAGAGCAACGTGACCATCCTGCAACCGTCTCGCTGGGACCAGATCCTCCACGAGCGGCAGGCCCTCGGCCTCTCAAAGGGACTGAGCGAGGAATTCATGACCAGGCTCCTCAATGCCATCCACGAGGAATCGATCGCCCACCAGAACCTGATCATGAACGTGAACCAGTCGCGGGACGGCTGAGGCGTCGCCGCTTGGGACGCCATGATCGAGCCGTTCGCGCGGCATACAGGGATCTTCCTCAGGCCTTGAACTTCGCCATGGCCCGCCTGAAGCCCGGGAGCGCGTTGATGATGGTCTCGTCGCTCACGCAGTATGCGATCCTGAAATAGCCCGGTGCGCCGAAGCCGCGCCCTGGCACCACCAGTATGCGCTCTTCCTGCAGAAGCCTCACGAAAGCAACCTCGTCCGGGTCGGGAGATTTCGGGAAAAGATAGAACGCTCCGCCAGGCCTGAAGAACTCGTACCCGGCTTCCGCGAGGCCGTTGCACAAGAGGTCGCGCTTGCGGGCATAGGCCCCCACGTCCACGCACGCGCCCTGCACCCCGGCAATCACGCGTTGTATCAGGGCGGGCGCATTGACGTAGCCGAGCGTCCTGTTGGTCATGGCCATGCCGGCGAGAAGGTCGTCGCGGGCCGACGCCTGCGGATGCACCGCCAGGAAGCCCAGGCGTTCGCCCGGGATGGAAATATCCTTGGAATATGACGATACCACGATGCTTTCCCTGTACAAGCGGAAGATGCTCGGCACCTTTGCGCCATCGTAGACAATCTTGCGGTACGGTTCATCGGCTATAAGGTAGATTGTCCGGTTCAATCTGCGGCTTGCAGTCTCCATGACGGCGGCAAGTTCAGAGAGCGCCGATTCAGTGTAGACCTGCCCTGTGGGATTGTTCGGCGAGTTGATCAGGACGGCCTTGGTGCGGGAGGTAATAGCTGCGGCAATGGCTGCCGGGTCGAGGGCGAAGTCCCTGCCGCTGGGGACGGTCTTCAGGACGCCGCCGTGATTGTCCACATACGCCCCGTATTCGACGAAGTAGGGCGTGGGGGTGATTACTTCGTCGCCGGGGTCGAAAAGCGTTTTGAAAACCACATTCAGGGCCCCGGCTGCGCCGCAGGTCATTATCACTTCATTCGCCGAGAGTGATGCTTCCTGTTCCCTGCTCACGGTATCCGCCACGGCTTTGCGTGTTTGCGGATACCCGGTGTTCGGCATATAGCCATGGTCGCAGGGACCGAGGCCGGCGACCGTGCTGCGGAGTGCCTCTGAAAATGCCTTTGGTGGAGGCAGGTTGGGATTGCCGAGGCTGAAGTCGAAAACCTTGTCCGCCCCATACTGGGCCTTGAGTCGTGCGCCTTCCTCGAACATTTTGCGGATCCATGACGCCTGCGACATTGCCGACTTGACCTTCACCGATATGCTCATCAACAAGCCTCCTCTGTGGACATTTGCCTCCATAATGCCCAATTGACGGCATCGGCGTCAATGATGTCGATGTCAACTACCGGAAGAACTGATTCTCGATGCAGTTTCCGGCCCGGGCGGCCTGCTGGTTACGCCGCCAGTTGTCAGCAAACCAGCCTGTGAAGGCCCATCCTGGTGCGGGCTACACCCGGCCGCCGGGCGCGGCAAGGCATCTGCGCGCTGCTCCAGGGGCGTTTGTGCCAGGGCCATCTCCATGCGGCAGCGCTCATGATGAGAATACGGATCGCACCTGCCATTATTGACTGCGACCAGCCAATCTTCTATAAGACGCAGAAGAGGAGCCGATTGCGCTCCATGGAGGCATACACGGTGGACAAGGTAGATAGAGCTCTTTTGACCGGAAACGAAGCGATTGCACGCGCATGCCTTGATGCCGGTGTTGAACTTGGGGCCGGCTATCCGGGCACACCATCGACGGAGATTCTCGAGTCGTTCTCCGCGATGGGTGGACGGGCACAGTGGGCGCCCAACGAGAAGGTTGCTACGGAAGTGGGGCTCGGCGTCGCGTTCGGCAACGGTGCGGCCGTTGTCACAATGAAACACGTTGGCCTGAACGTGGCCGCCGACACTCTCTACACGGCCACGCACACAGGCGTGACAGGCGCGCTGGTTCTTGTCGTGGCCGATGACCCGGGCATGCATTCCAGCCAGAACGAGCAGGACACCCGTCGGCACGCAATAGCCTCCGGGACGCCGGTCCTCGAGCCTGCGGATTCGCAGGAGGCCTACGACTATATGTTCGAAGCGCTGGAGATGTCCCACAAATGGGGCACTCCTGTGATCCTGCGGACCACCACCAGGGTCAATCACTCGCGGAGCATAGTCACCCTGAATCCCCGCCGGCTCTCGATGGGAGAGCCGTTCTTCAAGCATGACCGCCGTTCCCGCGTGATGGTGCCGGGCAACGCCAGGCCCGCACACAAGCGCATGCGCCAGAGGCTCTCGGATATCGGTGCCTGGAGTGAGCAATGCTCCCTCAACCGTGTGCTGGAAGGCGGCAGCGACCTTGGGATCATTGCGTCCGGCGTGGCGGCAATGCACGCTCGTGAAGCGGCACCTGGCGCCCGGCTGCTCAAGCTTGGCGCATCATACCCGCCACCCATCGAAAAAATCAGGGAGTTCGCGGCCGGCGTCAAGCGCTGCCTGGTTGTCGAGGAAGGCGATCCCGTGATGTTCGAGCTCTGCCGCGTGGCTGGCGTCATGGTTGAAGGCAAGCCCGAGATGTACAGGTTCGGCGAGCTCGACGTGAACCGCGTCAGGCGGATCGTGGCCGGCGACACCAGCCCCGAATCCTCAGCCCCGGGCGGAAAGCCGCCACAGCTGTGCCAGGGCTGTCCGCACCGCGCCACGTTCGACATACTCCACAGGAACGACATGATCGTTTCGGGCGACATCGGCTGCTATACGCTTGGTGTGATGCCGCCCTACGAAGCCCTGGATAGCTGCGTGTGCATGGGTGCAGCCATCGGTGTCGGGCTCGGTCTCCGACACGTCCTGCCGGAGGCACAGGCCAGGCGGGTTGTCAGCGTCATAGGCGACAGCACGTTTGTTCACAGCGGTATCACCGGGCTGGCGGAAATGGTTTACAATCCGCCGTCGACCGGGCATGTGGTGGTGATACTCGACAACGGTATCACGGCCATGACCGGCATGCAGGAGCACCCCGGCACCGGGCGCAGACTTGACCACAGTCCCACCGGTCGGGTGGTCTACGAAGACCTTGCCAGGGCGATGGGCGTGCCCAATGTGGTGGTCATAGACCCCCAGAAGGATCCAGCCGGGCTGGAGCGGGCCATTCTGAATGCGGTGGCCAAGAATGAACTCTGGGTCATTATCGCACGCAGCCCGTGCATCCTGGTGGTGAAGAGTATAAGGCAGTACGAGAAGGAAGCGCTGGAGAAGAAGAACACAGGCGGGAAGCAGGAATGATGGAACGCACAACCAACATTGTCATTGCAGGTCTCGGCGGGCAGGGGATCATTACGGCGTCGGATGTGCTTTCCGATGCGGCGTTTCTTGACGGCAACGACGTGAAGAAGGCCGAAGTCCACGGCATGAGCCAGCGCGGAGGATTTGTCACGAGCGATGTCCGCTACGGGCGGCTGGTGCTGAGCCCGATGGTTCCGGTCGGCGAGGCTGACTTCCTTGTCGTGTTCGATGCCAGCCAGATTGAATCCGCCCGCCACATGCTGGGGAAAGGCGGCCGCTTTCTTCAGGCATCGGCAATAGACACGGCCTCTCTGCCGGCCGCAAAGGCATTGAATGTTGCCCTGATGGGAATGCTCAGCGTCTTCCTGGACATTTCAGAGTCAGCGTGGCAGGAGGCGATCCGGAGGAATCTGCCGGAGAAGCTGCATGACATCAACTTCCGGACGTTTGAGATCGGCAGGCAGGCGGGAGAAAAGGAGAAGAACCATGCTTGAATACTGGAACGACACAAACAGCCCGACTCACCCGGCCAGCGTACCCGACTATTTGCCTGTCAAACAGCTCAGGGAAATGCAGTTTCACCGTTTGGAGGCTGTCTTGAGGCGGGCCTATGACAGGGTTGCCCTGTTCCGCCAGAGAATGGACGCGCGGGGCCTCACGCCGGATAAGATCAAGACACTCAAGGACATCGCGCTGGTGCCGTTCTCGGTCAAAACGGATCTCAGGGACAAGTATCCCTTTGGCCTGTTTGCAAGCCCCATGCAGGACATAGTCAGGCTGCATGCCTCCAGCGGGACCACAGGAAAGCCGATTGTGGTTGGCTACACGAAAAGCGACATTGAAGTGTGGACGAACGTGATGGTTCGCACGCTGGCCGCCTGCGGAGTGCGCGCCGGCGACGTGGTGCAGAACGCCTACGGCTACGGCTTGTTCACCGGCGGGCTCGGCCTGCACTACGGATCCGAAGGCATGGGCGCAACGGTGATTCCTATTTCAGGCGGCAACTCGGAACGCCAGATCATGGTCATGAAGGATTTCGGCGCCACAGTGATATGCTGCACCCCCAGTTACTTCCTGCACCTGATAGAAGTCGCGGCGGAAGCCGGCGTTGACATGAAGTCGCTTCCCATGAAGATCGGCATTTTCGGCGCGGAACCGTGGTCGGAGGAGATGCGCCAGCGGATACAGGGCAACAGCGGAATAAGGGCGTACGACATCTACGGCCTCTCGGAGATCATCGGACCGGGTGTCGCCAGCGAGTGTTGTGTCCAGCAGGGCCTGCATATCTTCGAGGATCACTTCTACCCGGAAATCATCAATCCCGAAACCGGCGAAGTTCTTCCCGACGGCGAGAAGGGTGAGCTGGTCCTGACCACTCTCAGCAAACAGGCCATCCCGATGATCCGGTACCGGACGCGCGACATCACCCGCCTCATTCCTGAGCCCTGCGAATGCGGCCGGACCATCCGCAGGATGGCCAGGGTGACCGCACGCAGCGATGACATGCTGATCATCCGAGGCGTGAACGTGTTTCCTTCACAGATCGAGGAGGCGCTTCTCCGGGTTGAGGGCACGCTGCCTCACTACCAGATCATTGTGACGCGGGAGCATGACCTTGACGAAATGGAGGTCCAGATCGAGGTCACGAAGGAGTTCTTTACGGACAGTGTCAAGTCGCTGGAGCAGCTGAAACTGTCGCTGAGCCGGGCGATAGAGAAGCTTACCGGCATCAGGATGAAGATAACGCTGGTTGAGCCGCAGACAATACAGCGGAGCGAGGGCAAGGCGAAACGTGTCATAGACAAGCGGAAACTGGCGTGATCGGCAACCGGGCCGTGGAAAGGAAGACATCATGAAGATCAAGCAGCTGTCGTTGTTTCTCGAGAACAAGCCCGGTCACCTGAGCGCCATCTGCAAGGCATTGGCCGGTGCCGGCGTGAATATCGCAACACTATCGCTCGCAGATACCCAGCAGTTCGGCATCCTGCGCCTCATCATAGAGGAATGGGAGAAGGCCCGGGATGTCCTGGAAAAAGCGGGATTCGTGGTCAACGTCACGGAAGTCGTGGCAACCGAGGTTGACGACCGCCCGGGCGGATTGGCCGAGATCCTGGACGTGCTTGAGAAGGCAGGGGTCAATATCGAGTACATGTATGCGTTTACCGGCCGCCTCGGCGCAAAGGCGATTCTGGTTCTCAGGCTGGATAATCCGGATTCGGCCGTCAAGCTCCTGGCCTCGGCAGGTCGCAACATTCTCGCGCCGGTGGATCTGTTTGGGAAGAAGGCGTAGGGTATTGCCCGGAAAGAAGAACGCCGCGGGAATGTTTCCCGCGGCGTTTCTTTTTCCAACTGCGGACCGCTCAGTAGGTGTAAGCCAGTTCCCATCTGGCGAAGTATGCAGTGTCGTCCCCCGCATAGTAGTCGCCTGGCTTCAGGCATTCCAGCAACAGGTGCCCCTTCAACGCGTCCTTGGACAGGTCAAACAAGCTGCTGAGGTCCGCCTCGCCCTTGAGGAGATACAGCCAGCCGCGTTCCTTGCCGCCGGTAGAGCTTTCCTCTGCCGCCTGAAGGTTGGCGATCATGGCGGTGGCCTTGAATTGCTCGCAGGGCCAGAACGAAGCGGTGAGCTTGGGCATTGTAAGGTCGGACCAGCGGCCGCCTGAGTACCAGAACACATACATGTCGCTGTGCTGGGGGAAACGGGCGAACAGTGGATCCCAGCCTTCATTCTTGTCCTTGGTCGACGCGTCGTCTCCGGAGAGCATGTAGATGCCGGCCTCGACCGAAGGCTTCAGCATCACCTTGGGCGCATAGGTCAGGGTGGCTTCCACCAGATAGGCGCCGATATCCGCGTCGCCGCGCGTGCCAAACTGGTAGGCTGCCTCGAGGAGGGCGCTGATGTTGTTTGCGGTGCATAGCGTGGGCATCACCCTGAAGCCGACGGTTCCAATCTTGCCGGCCGGGACGTTGTTCGTGGTCTTCTTGTCCACGTAACCATCCTCACGCTTGTAGATGCCATAGGTGTCGAACGGGATCTTGAACGCCTTGCAGACCGCGTAAACGCCCGCGCCTGACTCCGCGACGTCGTTGGGGGTCAAGGCAGCGCTGTAGGATGTGATGTTACGATCTTCGTTGCCTATTGCCAGTGGGTCTTCGCCGGGGTTGTACAGGCCGAACGCGTCGACAGTGGTCTTGTCGATGCCCTTCCAAGTGGCCTTGATAGCGTTGAAATAGAGGGTGCGAGATCCGTCACCGGGTGTGCCATCCAGCATGACCCAACCCTTGCCGTACATCAGGTCCTGGCGCCCGATCCGGAGGTCCAGCTTCTTCTTGAGCATACCCTTGATGTCCAGGTAGATGTGGTCGAACACAATCTCATCACCGAACTTGTACGGTGCGTCCATGTTGAAGTCGTCCTCATAGGACGGCTTGATGTAGTAGCGGAACTCGTCAACGCCACGTATCCGCAGGGTGACGTTGTCCAGGAGATCAGCCTCCGCCCAGATGCGGGGACGGATACGGAAGTAGGTGTTGGGCACAGCCGACGCACCGGGCAACTGGAACTTGTCGAACGCCTCTTCGCGGAGGCGCAGGTCAAAACCGGCCCGGAACGCATTCTTTGCCACGGGCGCGACGTCCGCCTTCGCCTCAGGCTTCACTTCAACCTGCGGCAAGGGTGCCACGTCTGCTTTTGTCTCGGCCTTTACTTCGGGTTTGGCTTCGATCTTTGCGGGCTCCTGCGCACGGACCGCGCCGACGAGACCAACCCACGCCACCAAACCTGCCACGGCAAACACCCAGCGACTCAACCTACTCATACACGTGTCCTCCCCTTTTACGAAGCGAACCCGACTCCCATGGTCAGCAACACCATTTCAGGCGCTGTGACATCAGACTTCGCCAGAGTGTGGGCAAAAACGTCCAAAATGCAAGAGAATCCTGTTCTTGTCCGTCGTAACAGCCGTTTTGTGCAGTGTTAATGCCCATTTTCTATATGCTATGAGACGCTGCAGCCTTGACAACAGTGATCAAAAGGAACATGTTTTGGAAGTCTTGAGTCTTTTCCTGAACTGACTATGAAGCTCACAGGAGGGAGTGAATCATGAGGACGCTATTGGGCGGTCTTGCTGGAGTGCTGGCGGTTGTCGGAATGGTGGCATCCGGAGTAGTGGAGACCTTTGCGAAGGAAGAGCTGAAGGCTGAGCCGCCGATCAAGATAGGGGCCTTGTTTGCCGTTACAGGCCCGGCGGCCAATCTTGGGGGCCCGGAAGCCAAGACGGCCGAGATGATGGTCAGGAAGATCAATGCCGCCGGCGGAGTCCTTGGTCGCCAGATCGAGCTGATCGTGAAAGATACCGCCGGTAGTCCCGAGAAGGCAGTCTCCTTCGCAAAGCAGTTGATAGAGGAGGATAGGGTCCTGGCTATTATCGGTCCCTCCACGAGCGGCGAAACGATGCAGATCAAGCCCATATGCGAAGAGCGCAAGACGCTTCTGATTTCCTGCGCGGCGGCTGAAGTGATCGTCAACCCTGTGGCAAAATACGTATTCAAGACCCCCCAGAAGGATAGTCAGGCTGTGACGTGGATCTTCAATACCATGAAGGACATGGGCATAACGAAGATCGCGGTCGTCACCGGCAATGACGGGTTCGGCACGGCCGGCAAGAAGCAGCTTGAAGAGCTGGCGAAGCCGGCCGGCATGGAAATCGTGGCCAGTGAAGTGTACGACAAGCAGGCTACCGATCTGACTGATATCATCACGAAGATCAAGGCTGCCAGGCCGCAGGCCGTTGTCAACTGGTCCATTGTCCCGGCCCAGTCGATTGTCGCCAAGAACATGAGGCAGCTTGGCATGGATATCCCCCTGTTCCAGAGCCATGGATTTGGGAATCTCAAGTATGTCGCCCAGGCTGGCAAGGCGGCGGAAGGAATCCTTTTCCCAGCCGGCCGCCTGCTGGTTGTGGATGAGCTTTCGGAGGATCACCCCCAGAAGAAGGTGCTTGCCGAGTACAAGAAAGATTACGAGGCGACCTACAAGGATGATGTAAGTACGTTCGGCGGACACGCCTATGACGCGCTTGCGATAGTCGTGGAGGCCATCAGGAAGGCCGGCAATACCCAGCCGGACAAGGTCCGCGACGTAGTCGAAGGCCTGACCGGGTTTGTCGGAACGGCCGGCACCTTCAATTTCAAGGCAGATGACCACACCGGGCTCGACCTGTCCGCCTTTGAGATGCTTACGGTCAAAGACGGCAAGTTTACGATCTACAAGAAGAAATAGACACATAACCTTGTCCGAGATCCTGCAATATATTTTTTCGGGGATCACCAACGGCGGCATCTATGCGATTGTGGCGGTCGGGTTCAGCGTCGTTTACAGCACTACAGGCGTGCTGAACCTGGCACAGGGCGAGTTCGTGATGCTCGGTGGCATGGTGGCCATAAGCCTCCTGAATGTGGTCCCGCTCCCTGTGGCGGTGGTTGCAGCCGTTGCAATCGTCACCTTGTGCGGCTGCATACTTGAGATGCTCTTCTTTCGCCATCTCCGCTCGCATTCCATTCTGCACCTGATCATCATCACGATCGGGTTATCCATAGTAATCCAGGAGGTTGCGCTTCACGTCTGGGATGAAAAGGTGCGGTCTCTTCCGTACTTTACCGGCGATGAATGCTCGTCCATTAAGCTGGCGGGGGCGGCGATCTCGCCGCAGGTCCTCTGGGTGCTGGGTGCGGTGGCTGTGGTCGTGGTCGTCCTGCAGGTGTTCCTCAAGTACACGCTCGTCGGCAGGGCGATGCGTGCCTGCTCCGCCAATCCGGATGCTGCGATGCTGGCCGGGATAAACATCCGGAACATGCGCACGTTTGCTTTTGCCGTCAGCGCGGCCATGGGTGCCATAGCCGGGTGCGTAATTTCGCCCATCTCCATGACGCAGTATGATATGGGTGCAAGCCTTACGATCAAAGGCTTTGCGGCGGCCATTGTCGGTGGCCTTGGCAACCCGATGGCCGCGGTGGCCGGAGGGTTGCTGGTTGGGCTGGTCGAGGCATTCAGCGTAATGAGCGGGCTCCCCGCAGCTTACAAGGATGCCGCGGCTTTTGCCATCCTGGTGCTGGTCCTGTTTGTAAGGCCGCGGGGCCTGTTCGGGACCCGCGATGCCGGCAGTGTGAGGGAGTGCTGACCATGCACAAGAGCCGGACCACGCTCACGGTTATTTCCCTCGCGGCCATCGTTGTGGTTGTCCAGCTCCTCACGCACTGTGCCGGGAAGGAGTACTACCTGACCCAGATGATCATGGCGGCCTACTACTCCATTGTGGTGCTGGGCCTCTGCCTTGTGATGGGCTATGCGGGCCAGATCTCGCTCGGTCACGCCGCGTTCTTCGCAATGGGTGGATACACATCGGCCATTCTCACCACAACCAGCTTCTCTGCCGCCGCCGGCACCGGGGCCGGACGGATTCTCCGCGGCCTGGGTGTGTTTGTCGAACGGGCAGACCTGTACGGCGGACAGCTCGTCACGGTCAACCCCTGGGCTGCTTTCCTGATGGCCATGCTGCTCACCGCCGCGGTGGCATTCCTGATAGGCTACCCAGCGCTCCGCCTCAAGGGTCACTACCTCGCAATGGCCACGCTCGGCTTCGGGCTCATCGTCTATCGTATTGTGCTCGGCAGCGAGTTTGCCGGTTCCTCGGATGGCGTTACAGGTGTGCCGGAATGGAGGATATGTCCGGGACTGGTGCTCGGGGGGAGTACAGAGTACCGTGTGGCCAACTATTACCTGGCCTGGGGGGTGACGCTGCTGGTGCTGGTGTTATTACTCAACCTGGTGCGGTCCAGGGTGGGACGCGCGCTCCGTTCCATCCACGACGGTGAATTGGCCGCAAACGCCATGGGAATCAACACCGCCCGTTTCAAGCTCCAGGCATTTGTGTTCAGCGCCGTCCTTGCGGCGGCGGCCGGCTGCCTCCTGACCCACTACAACGGCGGAATCGGCCCGTCCGAGGCGGGGGCGATGAAGTCCATTCGCTACGTCGCGCTCGTGGCGGTTGGCGGAATGGACAATCTGCTGGGCGGCCTGGTCGTCAGCACCGTGCTGACATTCCTTTCGCTGCGCGGGTATTTCGGCACCTATGATCACGCCGTGTTCGGTGTCATACTGATCGCAATCATCTCGCTGGCGCCTGAGGGTCCGCTCAAACCCGTTGCGGCGTGGTTCAAGGGCTTCACAGTCCGGAAGGGCGGTTGACATGGCACTGCTTGATGTCCAGAATGTACGACACTGTTTTTCAGGCCTGCTCGCGCTGGACAAGGTGACCTTCCAGGTAAAGGAAGGGCAGGTGAAATCAATTATCGGGCCCAACGGCGCCGGCAAGACGACTCTGTTCAATATCGTCTCGGGCATATTCCCGCCGTCATCGGGCAGCATCAGGTTCTGTGGCGACTCCATTGCGGGGCTCAAGCCTTACCAGGTGGCACGCAAAGGCATCTCCCGCACATTCCAGAATCTCAGCCTGTTCCTTCGCATGACTGTGCTGGAGAATGTCATGGTCGGCCGCCACATCCGGACCCGTCAGGGGTTCGTTTCGTCCGCGCTCCGCCTGCCAGGACAGATCCGGGAGGAAAAGGCGATGAGGGAAGCTGCCATGGTCCGTCTCGAGGAGCTGGGGTTGGCTGCCGTCGCCGATGTGCCGGCCGGATCACTGTCGTTCGGGCAGCGCCGCATGGTCGAGCTGGCGCGGGCGCTGGCGACAGAGCCGAAGCTGCTGCTCCTGGACGAGCCTGCCAGCGGCCTCAATACGCGGGAGAAGGAAGGGCTTGCCGGGATCATAGCGACCATTCGCAGCAAGAATGTAACCATCCTGCTTGTGGAACACGACATGTCCCTGGTCATGGATGTCTCCGATGAGATCCTTGTGCTTCACAGCGGCGTGCCGATAGCGGAGGGGCCGCCGGCTGAGGTCCGCAACAACAAGGATGTGGTGGCCGTGTACCTTGGTGGAGATTTTGCAGATGCTTCGAATTAGGAACCTCAACTGCGGCTATGGCAGCCTGTGCGTGGTCAAGGGCGTCAGCCTTCACGTGTCGGCCGGGGAAATCGTAAGCCTGATCGGCGCAAACGGCGCCGGCAAGAGCTCCCTGATGAAAGCCATTGCGGGGCTGATCACCCCCTGGGCAGGCGAGGTGAGTATACACGGCGAGCAGACCGCCGGTCAGCCGGCGTGGCGCTGCGTCTCGCACGAGATGGTCCTGATCCCGGAAGGAAGGCAGATGTTTGCGGACATGACAGTTCACGAGAATCTTGTTATCGGCGGGTATCACAATCCGGACCGCCACCAGACCATCGCCGAGGTGTTGAGGAGATTCCCGCGGCTTCAGGAACGCATACACCAGCTGGCCGGCACACTCTCCGGCGGTGAACAGCAGATGCTGGCGCTGGCCAGGGGGCTTATGGCAAGGCCGAAGCTTCTACTCCTTGACGAGCCGTCAATGGGCCTTGCGCCGCTGATCGTCAAGGAGGTGTTCAAAGCAATACGCGAACTCAGGGACCAGGGGGTAACCATTTTTCTTGTCGAGCAGAACGCCATGGCGGCGCTTGATATTTCCGACAGGGCCTACCTGCTGGAGACCGGCGAAATCATCCTGGAGGGGGCAGCGTGCGACCTGGCGCACAACCCGGAAGTCAAGCGGGCCTACCTCGGCAAGGGATACAAGGAGGTGTGGGAATGACGCTCTTCGACCGCAAGAATGAAGCGCTTACGCGCGAGGACCGTGAACAGATTCAGCTCGAAAGACTGCAGGCGCTTGTGGCTCGACTCAGGAAGAATGCGCCCGGGTATCGCGACATCCTTGGCGACATCAAGGTTGAGTCACTGACTGACCTTGCCAGGATCACCCCCACCACGCCAAGGCACCTGGCCGACGCTTTTCCATACGGGATGTTCACGCTTCCGCTGAGGGAGGTGATCCGGCTGCATTCAACCGTCGGCGCCGACGGCGTCCCGCTGGTTGTCGGGCACACACGCAACGACCTGACCCAGTGGGCGCGCCTGGCTGCACGGCAACTCGTGTCGGCCGGCTGCACTGCCCACGATGTTGTACAGGTGGGATTCAGCGGCGGAATGTTCAACCGCTCGCTGGCCTACGTCATGGGCGCTGAACTGGTGGAGGCATCGGTGATTCCGCAGGATACGCCTCACCCGCACCTGCAGCTTGCGGTCATGCAGAACTTCCGCGCCAGCATCCTGGTTGCCACACCGACCCAGGCGAGGGAGCTCATCAATGCAATGCGGGAGAAGAAGATTGACCCGCAGTCGCTCCAGCTCCGTGCCGTGCTGCTGTCCAGGCCTGTGCCGGCAGCGGAACGCGATGAGCTGGCCACAACACTATTTGCCGAGGTGCGGTGCAATTTTGGAATAGCGGAGATCCTGGACCCGGGCTTGTGCGTTGAGTGCAGGGAGCACAGGCTGCACGTCAACGAGGATCATTTTATCGTAGAGGTCGACAAAGATGAGCTGCTCGTCACGGCAATTACGCGCGAAGCAATGCCGCTGCTGCGGTACCGGACGTCGGTGCGGTGCTCGATGGAAGAGGGGGCCTGCCCGTGCGGACGGACCGGGGCTGTGCTGGTGCCGCAGGGGCGCATGGACGACCGCCTCCGGGTGAACGAGATACCGCTCTACAGGCGCCAGATAGAAGAGGTCCTCGCTCAGACCCGCGCAGCCGGGCATCCGTTTATCCTCTCATTCTCGGAGACGAGTGTGTCGGTGGCCATTCGTGTGAGCGCGCAGCTGTTCCCGGACACCGTCAGGGAGCTGGAGGCCCTGAGAAAAGAAGTTGAGTCGGAATGCTTCTCCAGGCTTGGTATCCGAGCCGAAGTGGCGTTCCTGAGCCCGATCACGTTCGGGCGGCAGGGGTGATAGAGCCTGAAGTCTGCCGGGCCAGCAGGCGGCTGGCGTTGTCGATCAGGATTGCCTGTTCCCATTCCGGGCCAAGGCCAAAGGCGCGGAACCGCTCCAGTTCGGCGCCCTGATCCTGCCAGGGCGAGTCCGTGCCGAAAAGCACGTAGTCCCTGGGGTGCCTGAGAATCATCTCGCGTGTGCGCTCAGCGCCAAGGAACTCCATGGTCATTGAGAAGTCGGTGTAGACCGGCCTGCCGAGCAGGTGTCGCTCGACCTCGTCCCAGTCGTGCCATGCAAGAAGGTGCGTTGCCACAAACTTGAGTTCTGGAAATGCCCGGATGATTTTCGCCACGCGCTGAGGGTCGGCGATCCGGTCGCGTGGGAATGCGATGTCGAACCCCGTGTGGCACACTAGCAGCAAGCCGTGGCGGCACAGCGAGTCGTACACCTGGTGCATGGCCGGGGAATCCACCTCGAATTCCTGGTAGTACGGGTGGAGCTTGATGCCCCTGAAACCAGCCTCCGCAATCTGCGCTATGTGCGCCTGTATGTCGGGGTCTTTGGGGTGGACAGACGGCAGCGGGATGATGCGTTCGGAGCTGATACTCTTCGACCACTCCAGGATCTTGTCAAACTGGGCCGGCTTGGTGGCAATGGAGCAGACAACGGACCGGCCTATGCCGGCCTTGTCCATTGACGCAAGCAGGGAGGAAATCCGGCCGTCGAGCTTCGCCGTGGCCTTGTCGGTTCCGGATTGAAGTGTCGTGATCGCTCGGTCTGCCATTGCGTCCGGAAACGCATGGGTATGAAAGTCCGTGATCATCACACTAGAAAGTGCCCTGTATCAGGATGGCCTTGAGGGTGAGGGCGAACTCTCCCTTGGAATTCCCATCGTCTAAAGAGGTCAGGATGGTGGGGATGGAGAGCCTGATCCTGCCGTTTTCGACCGTGGCCAGGGAACGGGTGGCGTTGACCAGTCCGTAGGTTGCGCCCACCAGTACACCGCTTGCCGCGCCGTAGACAATGTAGTCGTTGTGGTCTTCAGGGTTGTGGGTGAAAGCCATAAGCGCCGTGCCGACCAATGCTCCGGCCAGCCCGCCGTACAGAGAATCCTCACAGATTCCCTTGAACGTGTTTTCGCCGGCGACACACCTGCTGCCAAGGGGTATCAGGATGAGGAGTGCCATTACCAAGGCAATCGGGCGGATGTGGAATCTCATGACAAGCCCCTTTGTGACCTCGATGCGACCGTTCTTCAAGGCGCCGGAATGCCAAACCCCGTGCGCCTACCAGTAAACCAGGAGCATTATTGGCGCATGTTCGCCTGATGTCAAGAAGGCTTAGTGGCTCCAGGGCGCAGGCGGCGCTATGCCGCCTTGTTGAACCGGGCCTGGAGTTTCTTCAGGGCAAGCTTGAGCTTGTCGATGCCTTCCCCGGTCACGGCGGATACCTTGATCGGGCGCTTGCGGAACTTCTTTGTGAAGCGGGTGACGTTCTTTGCGGCCTGTTTGACGTCCATCTTATTTGCCACAATGATCGACGGCCGTTCGAGCAGTTCGGCCTTGTGGAGCTTGAGTTCGTTTCGCAGGTTGACGTAGTCATCCAACGGGTCGCGGCCGTCAATTCCAGCCATATCCAGGACATAGACGAGACAGCGTGCCCGCTCCATGTGCCTGAGAAACGCATGGCCGAGCCCGACGCCATCGTGGGCTCCTTTTATGAAGCCCGGCAGATCCGCCACCTTCAGCTGGGAGTAGTCGCCAAACACGACAGTGCCTACAATTGGGTTGAGCGTGGTAAACGGGTAGGCCCCGATCTTCGGATGGGCCGAGCTTATGGCGGTGAGCAGCGAGGACTTGCCGGCATTGGGGAAGCCAGCGAAACTGGCGTCTGCAACGAGCTTCAGCTCCAGCTTCAGGGTGCGTAGTTCACCCGGTTCGCCATCGGTATGGGCTGTGAGCGCCTCGTAGGTGCGGGTGCGCCAGCGGTAGTTGCCCATCCCGCCATTGCCGCCGTGAGCCACAATGAACTCGTCGCCGTGGGTCACCAAGTCGGTCAGCATGTCGGTACCGGTTTCGTCCCAGACCTCTGTGCCGCACGGGACCTTTACGACCAGGTCCTTGCCGGTTTTGCCGCGGAGAGTGTTGCCGCCGCCACGGCCGCCGTCTTCGGCGCGGCGATGGGGGGCGAAATAGACGTCGACGAGGGAGTCGGTATTGTTGTCAGCCTTGAGGATTATGTGGCCGCCGCGGGCGCCGTCACCGCCATCAGGCCCGCCTTTTTCGACGTACTTCTCGCGGCGCCAGCTTACGCAGCCGTCACCGCCATTGCCCGCGCTGGCGTGGAGAGTGGCGGTGTCTACGAAGCGCCTGGATTTCATCCTGCTGCGTCAGCCGTTGCGGCCGGCAGGACATGCACACGCCTGTTGACGCTGTCAAACTTGACAACGCCGCCCTTGAGGGCGAACAGGGTGTCATCCCGGCCGATACTGACATTCTTACCCGGATGAATGCTTGTTCCGCGCTGACGGAAGAGTATTGAACCGGCTGTCACTGTCTGGCCGTCGCCTGCCTTGGCGCCAAGCATCTTGGGATTACTGTCGCGTCCATTGGTAGCGGAACCGCCGCTTTTCTTTGTGGCCATCTTGGTCTCCAGCTAAATTACTACGCGATGCTTACGATCTTGAGCAGGGTCTGCTTCTGACGGTGGCCGATTTTGCGCGAATAACCCTTCCGCCGCTTCTTCTTGAAGGAAACCACCTTGGGGCCCAGAGCATTGCGGACCACGTCAGCGGTTACCTTGGCGCCCTCGACTACCGGTGCGCCGATCTTGATCTCTTTGCCGTCGGAAAGCGCAAGAACACGATCCAGAATGACCTGTTTCGTGTCCTCAGACGCCAGGAGTTCGACCGATACCATGTCGCCTGCCTTGACGAGATATTGCTTACCACCGGTTTCTACAACTGCATAGGCTTCCATTCGAGTTACTCCAGGGCGAGGAAACAACGGTACAAATTGTCCCGAATCCATCGCGAAAAGTAGGAGAAGATACACATACGTGGCTGGGCTGTCAAGCTGTCGAAACAGAAAAATGACGTGGTGAATCCGAGCTGTCAATTGGCAAACTAAACGCGCCTACCCGGTTCCGCCGGGGTCGCGCTTAGTTTGCCAATTGACACGCCGGAACGCTTGCGAGAGGATTTGGGGTGTCGCTCTTGCATTTCTTGCTCTCTTCTGACACTTTTCCGTCACGGAAGAATATCTGTCTGCCGCATCAGGTATCCGTTGCGGCAACGTACGGCGCAGTATCGGCGCCACTTGGGGGCAACCTATGAAGAAGAACCAATCGAATGGCAATGCAAAGCGGGCCGGTGGGCACCCTGCGGGAGCCGGATCGCGTGGACCAGTTGTGACCGGGCACCTCGTTACACACACGCACTGGGACCGGGAGTGGCGGGTTCCGATCTGGTACGCACGCGCGAGGCTGATCCGGATGTTTGATTCGGTCCTGGATGCCTTGGAACACAATCCGAACTTCAAGCATTTTCTCATGGACGGGCAGGTGGTCGGTGTCGAGGACTATCTGGAATTCCGGCCCGAACGCCGGCAAGCCATGTGCAAACTCATAAAGGAAGGGCGCATCCAAATCGGCCCGTGGTACAACCTGCCGGATGAGTATCCGATCGCCGGCGAAGCACTGATCCGGAACCTCCTGGTCGGAACCCGACGCGCAATGAACCTCGGTGGCTGCCTGAAGACCGCATACCTGTCGTTCGGTTGGGGGCAGACTGCGCAGTTCCCCCAGATACTGGCGGGGTTCGGGATCGATTTCGTCTTTGTGGGGAAGAACGTAAGCCATGAACGCGCGCCGAACAGTGAGTTCTTCTGGCGCGCGCCGGACGGGACTTCCCTCCTTGCGACCCGGCTGGGAGAGGAGGGGCGTGCCAATTTTTACTTCTCCACGATCATGCCCGTTATGTACGGGGTCGCTTACCACGATCCGTCCTGTCGGGTCGACTGGGGGAGGGGCGGGTGGTTGTGGCGGCGTGCGGAACCGGGTTTTGACCTTGAAACAACCTTCGAGCGGGATCTGCAATACCACCCGCAACACCTGCGGAAATCCATGGAAGACGCGTTGAGGACAACGGCGGATACGCTGGTGAAGGAGCATCGCTTCCTCGGCAATGGAACTGACTCCACAGGCCCCTACGAATCAATCGAACGCCTGATCGCCGATGCAAATGCCCTTGACCCGGCCTGCAAGGTTGTTCACAGCGGGATCGTTGAGTACGCCGCGGCAATCAGGAAGGTGCTGGAACAGCAGGGCATGGATCGGCTCGCCACCGTCGACGGGGAGCTCCGTGACGGGCCCTCTTTCAAAGTGTCCGGCAATGCCCTCCCTGTGCGGGCGCAAATCAAGACACTCAACCGCCGGGCGCAGCTTCAGCTCATCCGCTATGCCGAACCGCTGGCGGCTGTTGCCCGGATGCACGGCATTCCATGGCCGGGGGCTTTCGTCGACAAGGCATGGCACTACCTGCTGCTCGCCCATTCGCACGACGCCATCAACGGTGTCACGCTGGACAAGACGGCGCGCGACACTGTCTACAAGCTGGAGCAGGTTCTCGAGCTTGCGGCCGTGAGCACCGACATGGCGGCTTCCGGCCTGTTGAGGAAGATCAGGCCTGACGGCTGTGGCGCCGGGGATGTCCTGGTTGCCGTGTTCAATATGTCGAGCCAGGAAGCCAGGTACATGGTGCGGGCTCAAATCGACATGCCGGAGGAGATGAATCCGCAGTGGGTGGATGTCGCCGACGCGAACGGCGCCCTGTGTCCGGTCCAGCCGCTGGGCTCACGCCACATGGCCTCGCCGGTGAATGTTGTGAATTCGCGGGCGATGCCGTTCTACTGCGATCGCCACGAACTGTACTTCGACACCGGGTCGCTCCCGGCCATGGGTTACAAGGTCTTCAAGGCGCTGCCGCACGGAAAGCTCAACCGGAAGGCCGAGTTCTGGAACAACGTATACGACCACGGAACGCAGATTGTCGGGCCGAACTGCATGGCGAACGAGCACATCGAGGTTGCCTTCAACCCCAACGGCACCTTCGATCTGCTGCATAAAGCCAGCGGCAGGCGGTACAACGGCCTGCACTTTATCGAGGACGGTGGCGACGCCGGCGACTACTGGCAGCGTGTCCGCCCGGCGAAGGATTCCGTCATGACCACGCAGTCGGCCGGCTGCAGACTCTCGCTGGTGGAGGATGGCCCGCTGGTTACATCATGGTTGTGCGAGTGGTCGCTGCAGGTCCCGCGCCAGCTGCGGAGGGCGGAGGGCTGCCGGGATGACGCGTGCTGTCCGATGACGGTCAAGTCAAGGGTGACCCTGCGCGCCGGCGCGCCGTACGTCGAGATCCAGACCACAGTTGTCAATCAGGCCTCGGACCACCGGGTCCGCGTTGCCTTTCCGACCTGCCTGGCGGCCGGGCAGTCGGTGGCCCAGGGACATTTCAACGTCGACACCCGCCCCATAGAGCGTCCGCGCGACGCGCAGGGACGGCGGGACGACGGCATGGGGACCCTGCCGCTGCAGAACTTCGTGGACCTGTGCGACCAGGCCGGCGGCCTTGCAGTGCTGAACCGCAATATCATGGAATACGAGGTGTCTGACGATTCCAGCCGAACGGTATTCCTTACGATGTTGCGGTGCGTTCCAGTCCGCATCTGCACCGAGTATCGTTGCGCCACCGAGGACGCATCGCAGCCCGGCGGGCAGTGCCATGGCACACACACGTTTGAATACGCCCTTTACCCCCACAACGGCGACGTGTGGACCGGTGGGGTTTATGAGGCCACAGAGCACTACCTCATGCCCCCGCTGGCCTGCCAGTTCTCCCTGCCGGCGGAGGGGAAGAAGTCTCTCCCGGCTGAGGCGTCCTTCCTGACAATTCAGCCGGCTTCCCTGCAGCTGTCGGCTTTCAAGAAGGCACAGGACAGCGATGCGCTCATCGTGCGCCTCTACAATCCGACCGCGGCGGTCGTGGAAGGTAGGCTGACGTTTGCGGTGTCGCCATCCGCTGTTGAGCTTGTGACTCTGAATGAGGAGAAGATGAATTCACTGCCAGTGAAGAACGGGTCGGTGCGTTTTGCGGCTGAGCCGTTCAAGATTTTGACGTTCCGTTGTTCTTTGTAGCTGCCGGGGAGGTTGAAGAACGGCCGCGGATTGCACGCGTTCCAGAGTCGCGGAACCTTCCCTGCAATCCGCTGGATCTGCGGTTTGGCAGGTCTGGCCGGGCGGTGATGTTTGTGGGCGTGACAAGAAACAGGAGGAGAGCATCTATGGCGCGTCGGTTTGATGTAATGGTGGCCGGGCATCTGTGTATCGATATCATTCCCCGCTTTCCAGACACTGGGGTGCGCGATATTTCCGAGCTCATGCGCCCGGGCAAGCTGGTGAATGTCGCGGAGGCGACGATCAGCACCGGCGGCCCCGTCTCCAACACAGGCATCAACATGAAGACACTGGGAAACCGCGTGTGCTTCTGCGCCTGCGTCGGGGATGACGCGCTGGGGCGCATGACGATCGGGCTGTTGAAGGCCAGCGGTCATGCCGAGGGAGTCCGCACCCTGTCCGGCGCCACAAGTTCATATACAATCGTGGTGGCTCCGCCGGGCATTGACCGTATCTTCCTCCATAACCCGGGGACCAACAATGTGTTCGGCGCGGAGAATCTGGATCCCCGCCTGATACGACAGTGCCGGCATTTCCACTTCGGGTATCCCCCGTTGATGAACCGGATGTTCGCCGATGCAGGCGCCGAGCTGGAGAAGATCTTCAAACTGGCAAAGGCGGCCGGCGCGACTACATCATGCGACATGACGCTGCCGGACCCGGCATCGCCGTCGGGCAAGGCCCCCTGGCGCAAGATCCTGCGGCGTATCCTGCCGCATGTGGATGTGTACCTGCCGTCGGCGGAGGAGACATTCTATATGCTCTGGCCGGACGAGTTCCTCGCGCGCAAGAAGCGGCACAAGCAGGCGGACCTTCTCAACCACTTCACGCCGGAAGAGTACTCGGTCATGGCCGACGAGGTTCTGGCGATGGGAACCAGGATGGTGGCGCTCAAGTCTGGCCACCGCGGCTTCTATCTCAAGACCTCCGGCAAGGCGGCGATGGCGGAGTTGGATTTCATCACGCCGCGTTGTCGCGCCGGCTGGGCTGACCGCGAACTCTGGACCCCTGCGTTCGCAGTGGACCACTTCGGGAGCGCGACCGGCTCTGGCGATTCCGCGATTGCCGGTTTCCTCAGCGCCCTGCTGCGCGGCCTGCCGATCGAGGCAACACTGAAGTATGCCACATGCTGTGGCCTGCAGAATGTCCGTGTGCTGGACGCCGTGAGTGGAATCAAGCCGTGGGACGAAACCACGAGGATGCTCAAGCGCCGCATGCCGATGCTTGACCTCAAGATCACCGGGGAAGGTTGGCGGTACTCAAAGAAGGCTGGACTGTGGGCAGGGCCCGGCGACCCGCTGGCGGAGTGACGCGCAGGGGTGGGCGGCGATGAGTAGTGCCGGACGATCCGGACAGATACCCGGGCGGATTCCCATGGGACCCGCGCCGCGGCATTGAGACCATTGCATATGCCAGCCGCGCCTTTGTCCTAGCGCGTGAAGGGGTGAAACGTTATATGTCTGTCGCCACGGATTCTTTGTCAGCATCATCATGCGGGGAGTCAATATGTCGAAGAGTATGCGCGGACGGGTGATAACGGCAGGACAGGCGCTGGCTATACTCAAGGCACCGCCGGACGACCTGCCGCGCATCATGGCCGACGCCACGGCCCTTCGCAGGAAGCACTTTGGCCGCACGCTGCACCTTTGTTCGATCGTGAACGCCCGCAGCGGCGCCTGTTCCGAGGACTGCGCATTCTGCGCCCAGTCGATCCATCACAAGAGCAAGTGCGAAGTCTTCGGATTGTGCTCCGGTGACAAGCTTGTGAAGGCCTATTCAGAGGCCAGCAAGCTGCCGGTGAGCCGGTTCGGCGTTGTGACCAGCGGGCCGGCCCAGGGGCCCTCCGCCGTCAAGCGGATTATTGCGGCTATTGCCAAGTCGCGGAAGACACACGTTCAGTGGTGTGCCTCGCTCGGCAGTATCGGAAACGCCGAATTGCTGGCCCTGAAGAAGGCTGGCGTCAGGCGGTTTCACCACAACATCGAGACGGCCGGGAGTTTCTTCCCACGCGTGTGCTCCACCCACACATTTGACGAACGCATCGCGACGATACGCGCGGTAAAAGCCGTGGGCATGCAGGTCTGCAGCGGCGGCATTCTCGGGATGGGCGAAAGCATGGAGCAGCGGGTCGAGATGGCGCTTACCCTGGCGGCGGAAGACGTCGAAGCCATTCCGCTGAATTTCCTCATCCCGGTCCCTGGCACGAGGCTGGGACATTTGAAAGCAATGAAACCGCTGGATATCCTCAAGACCATTGCGATGTTCCGCATGACGAATCCGACCGCCGAGATCAAGGTTTGCGCCGGGCGGATCCACCTGCGCCAGCTGCAGTCCATGATCTTTTACGCCGGCGCCACCGGGATGATGATCGGCCGGCTCCTTACAGTGGCGGGATGCGATGTCGACCAGGACCTGCAGATGTTGAAAGACCTGGAGCTGTAGGCGGGGACCCATGGATACTGAAGCGTGGATCGCCGATGAGTTGGAGTCGTTCCGACGGGCGGACCTGGCCCGGCGGCTGACCGTCTACCCGCGGACCGGCGGTATGATGGATATCGGCGGCCGGATCGTCATGAACCTGGCGTCGAATGACTACCTCGACCTTGCGCATGATCCGGCCGTTGCGGCCGCAGCCGCAGCCGCCATACACAAGCTTGGCGCCGGTGCGACGGCCTCCCGGCTCGTCGCAGGCACCCTCTCGCTTCACGAGGAACTTGAGAAAAGGCTGGCCGCCTGCAAGGGCTATCAGGCCGCGCTGGTGTTCGGCAGCGGCTATATGGCTAATTCCGGGGCTATCACCTCGATAGTCGGACGCGGTGACACTGTGTTTGCCGACAGGTTGGCGCACGCGAGCATTATCGACGCCGTCATTCTCAGCCGCGCCAGGCTCCAGCGCTACCGGCACAATGACCCGTCTCATCTCGAGGAGCTTCTGCGGAAATCAGGCACGGCTGGCCGGCGGCTGGTTGTGACTGAGTCGGTGTTCAGCATGGACGGTGACATTGCCCCTTTGCTGGATATTGCGAACGCCGCGGCCGGGGCATCGGCCATGCTCATGGTTGACGAGGCCCACTCAACGGGAGTGTTCGGGCCCGGCGGCGCGGGACTGATCCGTGAACTGCGCATGGAAGACAAGGTGAACATCTCCATGGGCACCTTGAGCAAGGCGCTGGGCGGGTACGGCGGTTTCGTTGCGTGTTCCGCGCAGCTTTGCGACCTGATGGTGAACAAGGCGCGCCCGTTCATATTCTCAACGGGCCTGCCGCCGGCATCGGCGGCTTCGGCGCTCGCCGCTCTTGACGTACTCGCCGCCAGGCCGGACATCGGGAAGAAACTGCTCGACAACGCAGCGTTGTTGCGGCGGCGGCTTCAGGATGCGGGGCTCGATACTGGCGGGTCGGCGAGCCAGATCATCCCGGTAATGGTGGGCGAAAACCGCCCGGCGATTGAGCTGTCGGGAAAACTTATGG
>JBAXKQ010000018.1:0-31128 GCA_037135275.1 bacterium | reverse complement strand
CCAATCTCTGCTTCAGCATAACCAACACCTCCATGTGGGCTATTGCGCCGGAGAACCCCCCTCCGACCATAACAACGCGCCCGTATTTTTCACCTTGTCAGAACCATGGCACTTAAGCAAGTAGCTTTGTGCAACGCGGACATCCCCAGCCAGCCACCCCTCCGGCGGGATGCTCTCGATGAAAAGGCACAAACCGTGATTGGCGCCATTTTCGCCCTTCGCGTTTTCCAATTTATTCTGATCGGTTGTTGCTTTCATCACGAGACCTGCATAGAGTGCGGGCAGATCTGTCGCCGTGCAGGTGACAGGGTTAGCTTGCCGATAGCCAGCTCTCTAACAAGGAGAAGAAGATGCGCATCCGTCTGGTGTCATGTGCTTCGGTCGTTTCGTTGGTTTTGGTGGCTTCGTCAGCTCTCGCCGACTACGGGGTAAGCGTAAAAGTTGGCACACTCGGAATCGGAGTCGACGTGACACGTGATCTTACGGACACCCTAAACGGCAGGCTGGGCTTCAACATGTTCAGCTACGACTATAGCGGTACCGGGGGCGGTGAGGATGGCAAGAAAGCCGATGAGATATCCGCCGAACTCCGGCTTCTCAGCGTTCCCCTGCTGCTTGACTGGCATCCCTGGGAGAATGGCGTCAGGTTTTCCGTTGGTGCGGCCTTCAATCAAAACGAGGTAAGCCTGAGCGTTGTTCCTGGAAACACCGTCGACCTTAACGACAACGAGTATGCTGTCAGCAGCCTGGACGGGAAGGTGAGCTTCAATCCCGTAGCCCCCTACATTGGCATTGGCTGGGGCGACTCGGCCGAAAAAGCCAACGGTTCATGGCACTTTAGCTTCGACCTCGGAGTGATGTTCCAGGGCGCACCAAAAGTTGATCTCAGCGCAACAGCAGCGGTACCAGATCAACAGGCCGCCCTCAATGTGGATCTGGCAGAGGAAAAGAAGAGCATGGAGGAGGATACGAAGATGTTCACTATGTATCCTGTCCTGTCGCTCGGAATCTCTTACACGTTCTGACAACCTGGCTTGAAGCCGGGCTGTGCCGACAAGAGAGCCACCACGGGGACAGACGTCCGGGGTGTGCCTGCGGGATACGGAAGAACCAGATCGGGGTCGGCGTCCACTCCTGAACTCCAAGGGCCGATGGGTCCTAAACACACCACCTTTGCGGCTTGCGGCAGACGGGCCGCGCTGCTACTCTCTCGCCCTGTTTCTGAGCACTAATGCAGCGTCAGTGTCCAGGGAGATAATATGGCTTGCACCGTACTTGTGGGCGCCCAGTGGGGTGATGAGGGCAAAGGTAAGATCATAGACGTACTGACCGAGAACGTCGACGTGGTTGTCCGCTATCAGGGCGGGAACAACGCCGGCCATACGGTCGAGATAGCAGACGAGCGTTATGTTCTTCACCTCGTACCGTCCGGAATCTTCCGGCCTGGCACCGTCTGCGTCATCGGGAACGGCGTGGTGCTGGACCCGATCGCACTCATGGCCGAGATCGACGAGCTTACCGGACGCGGCCTGTCAGTCAACGGCCGGCTGTTCATCAGCGACCGCGCACACGCAGTTTTCCCATACCACAGGGCCATGGATGCGAGCAAGGAGCGCGAGCGCGGGCAGAAGGACGGGATCAAGATCGGCACCACCCAGCGCGGCATCGGCCCAACCTACGGCGACAAGATCATGCGGACGGGCCTCCGTATGGCCGATCTCGTCGCGACCGATTTCGCGGACAGGCTGACTGAGCGCCTGAAGGAGCACAACAGGATGTGCGCCGCAACCTGCGCAGAGTCGATTGTGATCGACGCCATCCTCCCGCCCTACCTCGATGCCGCAAACGCACTCAGGCCTTTTATCGCGGACACTGTCACCATGCTCAACAAGGCCATTGCCGACGGCAAGTCCATGCTCTTTGAAGGCGCCCAGGGCACGATGCTGGACATCGACTTCGGAACCTACCCATTCGTCACCTCTTCGAACGCGTCGGCAGGCGGCGCCTGCACCGGCACCGGCGTACCGCCGCAACGCATAAGCCGCGTGATCGGTGTCATCAAGACCTACACCACACGGGTTGGCGAGGGGCCATTCCCGACGGAACTCAAGGATAAGACCGGCGAGCACATACGCGCCAAGGGGCGCGAATTCGGCGCAACGACCGGCCGCCCGAGGCGGTGCGGCTGGTTCGATGCGGTGATTGCCCGCTATTCCGCAATGATCAACGGCATCGACTACTGGGCAATGACCAAGCTGGATGTGCTCGATGAACTCGAGACCCTGAAGGTCTGCATCGGCTACGAGTGCGACGGCAAGACCATCGACACCGTCCCCGCCAGCCTCGACCAACTCGCCGGCTGCCGGCCGGTGTACCGTGAATTCGAGGGCTGGCTGACTCCGACAGCAGATGTCACCCGCTTCGAGGATCTCCCGCCCAAGGCAAGGCACTACGTCGAGCAACTCTGCAAACTCACCGGGGTCCCCCTCGGCATCCTCTCCGTCGGGCCGCGCCGCGCGAACACGTTGAGAATCTCCATATGACCCCCGCCGCCGATCCTTCACCAACGCCCAGGGTCCCTCTCCACGTGGCGATCGTGATGGACGGCAACGGCCGCTGGGCAAAGCAACGCGGCCTCCCCCGCATCAAGGGGCATGAGCAGGGGGCGGAGTCTGTCCGCGCCGTCATGCGGGCCGCAAGGACAGCCGGCATAAAATACCTCACTCTCTACGCCTTCAGTGTCGAGAACTGGTCACGCCCGAAGGCCGAGGTCAACTTCCTGATGCGGCTGATACCCAGGTTTGCCGAGTACCACGAAAAAGATCTCCACGAGAACAAGACCCGGCTCCGGGCGATGGGCCGGCTGGCCGACATCCCCGGGAAGTCCCTCGGGGCAATCACGGCGGTTATGAAGCGTACCGAGAAGTACCAGGACCGCCACCTCATACTCGCCCTCAGCTATGGCAGCAGGACGGAAATCGTGGAGGCGGTGAAACGCATCGCCGGGCAGGTGAAGTCCGGCAACCTCGAGCCGGAGGACATCACCGAGACCACTGTGTCGGCAAACCTATACATGCCTGATGTTCCCGACCCGGACCTCATAATCCGCACCAGCGGTGAGATGCGGCTGAGCAATTTCCTGCTGTGGCAGGCGTCTTATTCGGAACTCTACGTCACTGACACGCTCTGGCCGGACTTCAGGGAGGCCGACTTCCGGAAGGCCCTGGACGCATACGCAAAACGCCAGCGCAGATTCGGGAAGATCGGATAACCCAGTATGCTGAAGCAAAGACTCCTGAGCTCTGCGGTTCTGGTACCGGCGTTCTTCATCGGGCTGTGGTTCCTGCCTTCGGCAGTCCTGCTCTGCTTCGTGCTCTTCCTGTCGACGCTGTTGCTTTTTGAGTTCTACCGTGTCTTGAACATGGCAAACATCCCGGCCTTCAGGTTCGTCGGCGTCTGTTGCGGCGCCGCTATTCTGGCCGCGACGTACTTCGGCCTTGCATGGAGCCCGGGAGGAAACATCGGCCTTGCCCGCGCGGACGCATGGGCCGGCATGGCCATGGCTGTCACGGTTCTCATCCTCATGATCAGGCAGTTCCCGCAGAAGCATAACGATAAACCCTTGCCCACAATCGCCTGCACGCTGCTGGGCGTGTTGTATGTCCCGTTCCTTCTGAGCTTTATGGTCAAGCTGGCCTTCGCGGGCGGCGGAATCGGCTTGGGGACATCCCTCGCCAACACACCCGGCTACTTCTTCGTCATCTATGTCGCCTTCGCCGCAAAACTGACAGACGCCGGGGCGCTGTTCCTTGGCATGGCCTTCGGCCGCCACAAGCTGTTTCCCCGGTTGTCGCCTGGCAAGACTTGGGAGGGTTTCATCGGCGGAATCGCCACCTCCGTGGTAATGAGCCTCGTATTCTTCCATCTGGTAGGCAGCGAACGGCTCGGCGGAATGGTCGTCCCGCCGTCCCACGCAGTCGTCCTCGGTATTGTCCTGGCGATTGCCGGCATGATGGGCGACCTCGCTGAATCCCTGCTGAAGCGCGCCTCAACCCTGAAGGACTCAGGCAGCAGCGTCCCCGGCATCGGCGGGGCCCTGGACATCATGGATAGCGTTCTGTTTGTAGCGCCGATCTTCTACTTCTACGTCAGGATGATGATGCCATGAAGAAGGTGGTAGTACTTGGAAGCACCGGGTCGATCGGCCGCAACACGCTGCGGGTTGTGGAGTCGCTGCCTGGCCAACTGCGGGTAACCGGGCTTGCCGTCGCCTCGAACTACAAGCCCATGCTGGAACAGGCTGCCAGGTTCAATGTGAAGAACGTGGCCGTGGCCGACCCGGCTGCGGCGGAACTGTGCGCCAGGCAAGCGCCTCACGGCGTACGCGTTCTCCGCGGCATCGATGGCTTGTGCGAACTTGCCGCCATGGACAACTGCGACATCGTCCTCTGCGCGGTTGTCGGGGTCGCGGGCCTCCACCCTGTGCTGGCCGCCCTGCGAAACGGCACGCACGTCGCGCTGGCCACAAAGGAGGTCCTCGTCGCAGCAGGCAAAATCGTGACCTCAACCGCACGCAGGCACGGCGCACGGCTACTGCCCGTGGACAGCGAACACAGCGCGGTCTTCCAGTGCCTCGAGGCCCACAACATGAAGATGAATGCGAATGCCGCCGGCGCGAACGACTTGAAGCGGATCTGGCTGACCGCCTCGGGCGGACCGTTCGCCGCCAAGCCGGGAATCGACCTGCGCAAGGTCACCATCAGGGAGGTGTTGAACCACCCGCGCTGGAACATGGGCCGCAAAGTAACGGTGGACTCGGCCACCCTCATGAACAAAGGCCTTGAGATCATGGAAGCGCACTGGCTCTTCGGCATTTCTCTTGATCGCATCGGCGTCGTGATCCACCCCGAGAGCATCATCCACTCGCTGGTCGAATTCGGCGATGGCGCAATGCTGGCGCAACTCAGCCCGCCTGACATGCGATTCCCGATACAATACGCGCTCACTTGGCCACGACGCCTTGACGGTGGCCTGCCTGAACTCAAGCTGGCCAGGCTCAGCGGCCTCCACTTCGGCGAGCCAGAGGAGAAGCGTTTTCCCTGCCTGCGCCTTGCGCGGGAGGCCGCGGCTACCGGGGGAACCATGCCGGTAGTGCTGAACGCCGCCAACGAGGTGGCGGTCCAGAGGTTTCTCGGGGAGCAAATCGCTTTTCCGGGCATCTGGCGGCTTGTGGAGCGGGTCATGAACAGGCATCATGTGCAGCGCAATCCGTCGCTGGATGATATCCTGGCCGCGGATGAGTGGGCGCGTTCGGTCGCGAATGCCGGTCGATAGGATTCCTGGCCACGAGGGAGCACATTGTTTTGCACGCACCCGCTTGAGAATGGCGGATCTATCATCGCAACAACGAAAGATACAAACGGGACATATGAACCAGATAGTTTCAGGATTTGCTGACGTAGTCGTGCTGGTCGCACTGTTCGGCCTGGCAATTTTTGTCCACGAGCTTGGTCATTTCCTGGCCGCACGCCTGTGCGGAATGGTCGTGGAGGTCTTCTCAATCGGCTTCGGCCCGGCCATCTGGAGCAAGAAGATCAAGGGTGTCCTCTACAAGATCAGCTGGTTCCCGATCGGTGGCTACGTCGCCCTGCCCCAGCTGGACCCGGCCGGAATGGAGGCTGTTCAGGGCAAGGAGGCAGGAGACAAGCAGACCGCTGAGCCCGGACAAACCAGCGGGGAAACCACGGCTTACCCACCCGTTGCGTTGTGGAAGAAGATAGTGGTCTCGATCGCCGGGCCGCTCGGGAACGTCATCCTTGCAGTTATTCTCGCCTGGGTCATCTACTTCGCCTCGACCGGGGATGAAATCGAAAAGGGCAGCACTGTGGTCGGCTACGTGGCAACAAACAGTGCCGCGTACGAGCTGGGAATGCGGCCAGGCGACACGATAACGGCCGTCAACGGCCGGCCCGTGTCGTCCTGGATTGAATACCGCACAGAATGCCATCTGACGGCAAAAAGCACGAGCATCACCCTCACGGTTGCCTCGCCCGCCGCCGGAACGCAGACAATGGTCCTGGCGACACAGAAGGACGCCGAGAGCGGCATCTCACTTGTTGAGGGAGTGGATCGCACCTCGCTCTGCGTCATCGCCGCCGTGCTCCCCGGCGCGCCGGCCGATCGTGCCGGCTTCAAGCCAAAAGACGTCGTTATCTCCTGCAACGGCAACCAGGTGGCAAGCCGCGACCACTTCATCGCGCTTGTCGCCGACGGCGTCGGCAAGGAAATCTCTATTTCGGTGGACCGGCAGGGGAAGAGCATCGATCTCAGCGTCACGCCCCAGTTCAACAAGGAGAGAAACCGTGCCGTTATCGGGGTCGAGGTGTCTGATAGGCTCAAGACCCAAGGTGCCCAGTGGATGGAGTACAAGGATCCGTGGGACCAGCTCAAGGGTGACGCCAGGGCCATCGGCCGTATCCTGAAGGCCCTCACCTCGCGAACTGAGGCCAGCCAGGCAGCCGGGGCGCTCGGCGGCCCGGTGATGATCATGATGACCCTCTGGATTTCAATCCAGACCAGCCTGCTGAATGCGCTGGGTTTCATCCGATTCCTGTGCGTCAACCTTGCAATACTCAACCTGCTGCCGCTGCCGGTTCTCGACGGCGGGCACGTGGTGTTCGCGCTATGGGAAATGATCACGCGCCGCAAGCCGCACCCGAAATTCGTGAACATTCTTGTCTACACCTTCGCCTGTCTCCTGCTCACGGCCGTCATCCTCCTCACCTTCCGCGACTTCAAACTGGTGACGAGATTTTTCAAGCACAGGGCCGCCCAGGTTGAACAGACCAACGCCGCGGCTGCGCTGACCCCGACAAATGGCGTCGGCACGCTCGAGACCAATACCCCGGCAGCCGGCCCGGAACAGCAGGAAACGAAGTAGCGGACGGCCCTTACGCGGAGAGCGGACGCACGGACAAATGATCAAAGCACGGCACAAAACGCGACGCATCAACGTCGGGACGGTGGCCATCGGTCGCGGGGCCGCCGTCAGCGTGCAGACCATGACCAAGACCGACACGCGCGACGTCACCGCCACGGTCCGGCAGATACTTGAAGTCGAGAAACTCGGGTGCGACATCGTGAGACTTGCCGTGCCGGACGGCGCCGCCGCGAAAGTCCTCGGCAGGATCCGCGCGCGTGTCCACATCCCGCTGGTGGCGGATATCCATTTTGATTATCGCCTCGCCCTGGCGGCTCTCGACGCAGGCATGGACGGCCTGCGGATCAATCCGGGCAACATCGGCGGCCCGGCTGAGATAAGGGAGATAGTGCGCGCAGCCAGAGGCCGGAAGGTCTCCATCAGGGTGGGAGTCAACAGCGGCTCAGTGGAGAAGGACATCCTCGCAAAGCACGGCGGGCCGACCCCGAAAGCCCTTGTTGAAAGCGCGATGCGGCATATCCGACTGCTGGAAGACTGCGGCTGGCACGAGACGAAGGTCTCGGTCAAGGCCTCGGATGTTACGCGCACCGTCGAGGCATACCGGCTTCTGTCCGGAAAGACCTCTTACCCCCTGCATCTGGGCGTTACCGAGGCCGGGACATTCCTGCAGGGCACCGTGAACTCGAGCGCCGCCATGTCAATCCTGCTGGCTGAGGGAATCGGCGACACGATCCGTGTTTCCCTTACGGACACGCCTCACAACGAGGTCAGGGTCGGATTGGCCTTGTTGCGCGCACTGGGCCTGCGCCGGGCCGGACCGCGCGTGATCTCGTGCCCGACGTGCGGGAGAACCAGGATTGACCTCACGCGACTGGCTGCGGAAGTTGAGACAGGTCTCGAAACATATTTCCTTGCCCGCCCGTCGGCCACGTGTCCGACAGTTGCCGTGATGGGGTGCGTCGTCAACGGCCCCGGGGAGGCCAGGCACGCCGACATCGCAGTGTGCGGCGGCAGCGGCCGCGGTGCGATCTATGTGCGGGGCAGGCACATAAAGACCGTTCCTGAGGCTGGCATCTTGAAGGCGCTGATGGCTGAGATTCGCCGTTTCACCCCCGCCAAGGGCCCGTCAGGGAGGAAGGAACATTGACCTTGAATAGCTTGGATCCGCTGAGTGTGTCCCACATAGAGAGCGGCTCAAATCCGCGCATCAAGGATCTGGTCCGGTTGCGCGACCGTGCCCATCGCGATCGCGCCGGCCTGCTGCTGATTGAGGGTTACCGTGAAGTCCTCAGGGCGGTGAACGCCGGCGTCTCCATCAAGGAATTGTTCTTCTGTGAGAAGTTCTTCCTGGGCGAAAACGAGCCCGCACTCATCAGGCTCGCCGGGACAAACGGCGCGTCTCTGTTTTCCGTGGCCGAAACCCCGTTCCGGAAGATCAGCTATCGTGACCGGCCTGACGGCCTCATCGCCATTTCTGGCCCGGTAACAGGCAGCCTGTCCTCGCTTGTGCTGTCGCCTTCACCGCTGCTGGTTGTCGCTGAGGCAATTGAAAAGCCGGGGAATCTTGGTGCAATCCTGCGTTCCGCCGACGCCGCCGGCGTTGATGGCGTGATAGTCTGCGACGGCTCAACGGACATAAACAACCCGAACGTCGTGCGGGCCAGCACAGGAACTCTGTTCACTGTTCCCGTCGTCGAGGCAACCACAGTGGAGACACTGGCCTGGCTGAGGGAACGGAAAGTCAGGATAATCGCCGCAACGCCACACGCCACGGCCTGCTACTCGGACTTTGACTTCAGGACACCGTGCGCCATTGCCGTCGGCGCGGAACAATATGGCCTTGGCAAGGAACTGATGGAGCAGGCTGACGAACGGTTGAGAATACCAATGGCTGGAGTAGCTGATTCCCTGAACGTGTCCACAGCGGCCACACTGCTGCTATTCGAAGCGGCGCGCCAGCGTGGTTTCCCCAGGAAGAGCTGAGAAATCAAATGCTCTGGGCTATCTTCGCCTGCAGCGCAACCTTGCTCATCAGACCCACCATCCTCGCCTGCTCCTTCCCCTCCTTGAGGAGGAGCAGAGTTGGAATGCTCGCCACGTTGAACTGAACGGCCAGTTGCCTGTTCTCGTCTATGTCCACCTTGACGACCTTGAGCTTGCCCGCCATTTCGACCGAAAGTTCGTCAAGTGCGGGGGCAAGCGCCCGGCAGGGACCACACCACTCCGCCCAGAAGTCCACAAGAACGGGTACACTGGACTTCACAACTTCACTCTCCCAGTTTGAGGCATCAACTGCAACGGTGCTAGCGCTCATAGCCAGGCCCTTTCGTTCTTATAGAAGGCATCATTGAAATTCAGTATCTTCCCAGGCCACTCATGCTCAACAGTTGGATTCAGCTGGACCCAGAACATCCACATGACAATCCCGATGACAACCATCGCGGCGAGACTGACGATACACCACGCCCACGCAAAGCGCTCCGGCTTCCGCGCTACCACTTCCGCCTCAATGGTGCCTTCGGGCTTTGCACCCTTCCTGATGTTAAGCGCGGCCTCGTCTCGGGCCAGCTTGAGGCTGTGCTCTGAAGCATGGTCTTCTGATGTACGTTTAATGCTGAGTGTGCGCTTCTGCGTGGCCGGAGCATCCTGGGGCGGCGTCGCTTCTGGCCCAACCTGTTCGGCCGAGTGCCCCGGTCGCGCAATCTTGATCGTCCGTCTGCCGGAGGAGGCGGCGGGAGCAGCCTGTTCCGCCCCAGACTCCGGCTGGTCCGCCTTCTTGATCCTGACGGTCCGCGGGCCGCCGGCCTCTTCCAGCGACTCCTGCACCTTTTCTTCAACAATAGCGGCCGGCGCCACCGGGCTCTCAATGGTAATCCTGGATGTATCCGCCCCGAGACGTGGTGCAATTCCTCCGGCAGGCCTGAGCCCATCCGGCCTCTTAAGTCTGATTGTTGCCGGTCCAATGCCCGGCCTTCCCCCCGGCGGCTCCTGGTCTGAGACCGGCTGTGGCGGCGGAGGTGGCGCGCTCGGTCTTGTGTCCACCGTGAGCGGCTGCGTGCCGACAAAGGCCGCCGCGGCTGGCCCGCTCTTGATGCGTACCGTGCGAACCTGGCCAACGGTAGCGCCGCCCTGGTCGACGGGTTTGACAGCTTCGCCAAGATCAATACGGGACGTATCGCTCTTCCGCTTCGATTGAATGCCCTGCGCGGCATCTTCCGGACCGGCCGGCGGAACCGATGGCGCGGCAACCGCAGCAGGCTCAGCCCCGGCTGCCACTATCGTCGGCCCCGGTGCCTTCATGCGAACCGTCCTCACAACCGGCTCCGCCCCGGCTGGAACCGGACGGGCCTCGTCGAGGGATATCTTCGATGTGTCCTTCTTTCGCTCCGCAATGATACCGGGCGCTGGCGCAAGAGGAAGTGTCGGTACTGATGCAACGGCGGGAGTCGGCGGTCTGGCTTCAATCCCGGTTGTGCCTGGCGCCGCGCCGAAAGCAACCGGCCTGGCCGCCACAGGTCCGGCGCCGGCCACAATCTTGCGGGCAGTCAGCTTCGGTGGGAGTGCCGACCCGCTCTTTGTTGTCTGTTCTTCCGGCATACGGCTTCCTAGAACACATCACCCTGGAAAAATACCGGTCCCCAAGTCAGGATCAGAATGTAACCCAACCGGACTCATCTGAAAAGGTATTTTCTCAAACCGCCATGACCTCTTTTTCTTTGGCTTCAAGGGTGTCGTCAATCTTCTTGATGTAGTCATCAGTAAACTTCTGGATCTCCTTCAGCCCCAGGTCGCGCGCGTCCTCTGTAATCTTGCTGCCCTTCTGCAGCTCCTTGATTGCCTCGTTCATGTCACGGCGCACGTTTCGCACCGCAACCCTGGCTTCCTCTGACATGCGCTTTGCCACCTTTGTTATCTCGGCGCGCCGCTCCTGGCTCAGCTCGGGAATCGGGATGCGAATGACTTTGCCATCACTCACCGGCGTCACCCCTACATTCGCCCCAAGGATGGCCTTCTCGATGTCCTTCAACGCATTCGGGTCGTATGAATTGATCACGATCAACCGCGGCTCAGGCGTGCTGATGCCGGCGATTTCACGCAGGCGGGTTGGCGTGCCGTAGTAGGGAACCGTGATGTTTTCAACAAGAGCCGGCGACGCCTTGCCTGTGCGAAGGGCTGAAAACTGGGTGCGCAGGTGATCGTTGCACTTGATCATCCTGTCTTCGGTCTCAAGCAGGACTTCTTCGAGTGAATCCATTATCATCCTCCCGGGTTGAATTACGAAACAAGCGTTCCGACGGAACGCCCCTCAAGCACAGCCTCGATACTCCTCTTCGTGAAAAAATTGAAGACCACGGTTGGTATCCCCGCCTCCATGCACAGAGCGAACGCCGCCGCATCCATGACTTTCAAGCGTCGCGCGAGGGCTTCCGCGTATGTGAGAGTCTTGAACATTACCGCCTTGGGGTCATTCCTGGGATCAGCCGAGTAGACACCGTCGACTTTGGTGGCCTTCATGAGCACATCGGCGCCTATCTCGGCGGCACGCAATGCCGCGGCCGAGTCAGTGGTAAAGTACGGATTCCCGGTGCCTCCGGCATACAGCACAACCCTGCCCTTCTCCAGGTGCCGCACGGCTCGCTCGGCGTCGACCAGTTCGGCGAACTTGTCCATACTCACCGCCGACTGGATCCTGGCTTCCACCCCCATGCCCGCCAGCGCGTCCTTGAGCGCAAGCGCATTGATGACCGTCACCAGCATCCCCATGTGATCAGCAACCACGCGGTTCATTCCACGGCTTGTCGTGGCGCCGCCTCGTATGATATTTCCGCCGCCGATCACGACCGCAGTTTGAACTTTCATCTTCACGGCCGCGCAGATCCGCCCGGCGACAAACTTCGCCGCTGCCGGGTCAATTCCAGCGCCCTGCTGCTCACCCTGCAGGAATTCGCCACTCAACTTGAGCAGGATCCTCTTGTACTTGCCGCCCCTGATTCTTCCATCTGCCATTTAGGTCGCTCCCGAACGCCCGCCATAAGATTCACATGTCCCCGCATGGTACGCAACCGGCACAGTTTGTCAACGTCGAGCTTCACATCTGTGCCAGGAAGATCGACTACCTCATAACCGTGCATTCTCTCACGAAAATTGATCGCTGATACCTGCATGTTTGTGGTAATAGTCCGGCGGAAGAGTGGAAGCATTGCGAGGAAATCTATGCCCATCTATGAGTTCTACTGTCCCGATTGCAACACTGTGTTCAATTTCTTCTCGAGGCGCATCAACACATCGACACTGCCGCACTGTCCAAAGTGCAGGAAGCCCAGGCTCCAGCGCCAGGTTTCTCTTTTCGCCGCCACCGGCCGGGCCAAGGAGGGGGCCGGCCCCGACGACCTGCCAATCGATGATTCGAAGATGGAGCGGGCGATGCAGATGTTTGAGAAGGAAGCCGCAGGCGTGGATGAAAACGACCCGCGCCAGGCTGCGCAGTTGATGAGGAAGTTCTCCGACGTCACCGGTGTGAACCTCGGAAAGAAGGCTGAAGAGGCGCTCGGCAGGCTTGAATCCGGGGAAGATCCCGACAAGGTGGAAGCGGACATGGGGGACATGCTTGAAGGCGACGGAGATCCGTTCCTGCAACCCGGCAGGAAGGGACACGAGGGCCGGGCCCGCCGCCCTGCACCCAAACGCGACCAGACGCTGTACGAGATGTAGTTTCTTGCTGTTTCACGGGCACACCACTATGCTTCCGGACATGCGCCATATTGACAAATCCTCGTTTCTTGATGTGTTGGAGTCCACCCGCCGGCCTTTTCACAAGAACTACTACGCCATGTATTCAAGCCATCTCGGCGGGATCACAACCGATCCCGTATTGATGCTCGTTCCTGTTGATGATCACGTCGTCCACCGCGGCGACGGTGTCTTTGAGACTTTCAAGTGCGTCAACGGCAGCATCTACAACCTGAAGGCTCATCTGGACCGCATGGCAAAAGCGATCACAAGCCTTGCGTACCAGGTTCCATTCTCACAGGAAGAGATGACCGGCATTGTGATTGAGACGATACGTGCTGGCGGCCACCGTGACTCGCTAGTGCGCATTCTCGTATCGCGCGGCCCCGGCGGCTTCGGCGTCAACCCCTACGAGTGTCCGGTCTCCGAGTTGTATGTGACAGCCTCCAGGCTGCCGCCTCCGTTCATGGAAGCGCACCCGGCTGGCGCACGGGTTGTAATCAGCGCAGTTCCGATCAAGCCCGCCTTCTTTGCCGAAATCAAGGCCTGTAACTACCTGCCGAATGTGTTGATGAAGAAGGAAGCCATCGACGCCGGCATGGATTTCGCCGCCGGGTTCGACGAGAAGGGCTATCTGGCGGAAGGCGCAACCGAGAACTTCGGGATCGTGACGCAGGACAGGCGGCTCCTGTTCCCGAAGCTTGAGCATATCCTCCGTGGAACGACCATGCTTCGTGTGGCGGAGCTGGCAGAAGCAATGGTCGCCGACGGCAGTTTGCAGGGGGTCGGATTTGAAGCCATTCCACGGCAGGCAGTTATGGATGCGAGCGAAATACTGATTGTTGGCACCACGCCAGACGTTACCGCCGTTATCGAGTTCGGTGGCAAGGTCGTGGGCAATAGCAAGCCGGGCCCGGTCCAACAGTCACTGGCCCGGTTGCTCGCCGGCGATATCGCTGGAAACACCGCCATCCTTACACCGGTATTCTGACAAGCCCCCGGGTCCGGCGCTACCGTGGTGCATCGCAAATCCAACCGCCGTCCAGTGCCGACACGAAATCTACTCCGCATTGTTCATTGCAGCGAGAAAGCCTTGCGATTGTTGCCGGCCGGACACCTTGTCAAAACGCAGAGCGAATCTTGCCGACGGGTTGTATCGCTCAGGCAGCCGTGATTCCAGCGTATCATGGACAGCTTCCACGTGTTTGAAACCCACAATGTCCATGTACCCCTTCAGATACCCCTGCCCTGGCACGGTCGCCCTGTATCTTATGGCCTCAACACCACGCATCATGGGTTGGATTTTAAGTACCATGAACGGTGTATCCTCCATGAAGCTCCGCCAAAGAGCCCTGTCTCCGCGGATCGCGCTCAAGACATTCCGCGGCTCGGAATCCCTTGCGCGAAACGGGTTGACGCTCTCGATTGTAATCGAATCGGCAATTCCGGCCATGCCATTGAGGATGGGAATCGGGTCAAAGAATGAGTATATGATCCCGCTGGCTATGATGATGTCGTACCGCTCCTTGTTGCTTTTCAGGAAGTCTTCGACAGACGTCGTATCAACCTTCCACCGGTCGTGCGAAAAATACTTCTCGAGGTTCGCCCGCGACAAGTTCGCCAGCTCGGCATCATATTCTATGCCGTGATAGAAAGTGGCCCCATGATGCAACACCCACGCGCCGGTGGCACCCACACAGCACCCCATATCGAGTATCTTCCTGCCCTTTACATAAGAACTATCAAGCATGCATTCGTGCCGGATCTCCATGAAGTCGGCCGATATCTGGTATCCGTCGGTGCGACGCAGCCTTGGATCCGTGTCTATGAATTCCGGATACTTTCCAAAAACCTCCAGTTTCCCCCGCCCGGAGGAGCCGTTGCGCCATGATCCAGTGGTTCGCGAACCTGGCAGGCCCATTACGCCGGCCGGAACATCCGCGAGAAACTTGAGCCAGCGTTTCATACGTTGCCAGATCCGCATTTCGCTCTTCATCTTATTCCTCCAGGTACACACCCAGCCACTCAACGTGCCCGCGGTCACCGTCCGATCATCTTCCGTCCTATCTGGTTGGTTGCCAGGATGAGGCGCGAAAGCCAGACGGGCCGGTTGAGCACCCAGCCTATTGCAAGACGGAGACCTGTGAATCGCCTTGAACCGTCGGCCTTCATGGCCAGCATGATTTCACGCAGGTAGTGTCTGGCGGTCTCATTGTCAGCAATGATCAGGGCCGCGACAAGTCTCGGGGTCAGTGGCGTATCAAAGGCCTTGCAGGACCCAAAAGCACCGGCCATCTCCAGCGACAACATTGTGCGGATGCACTTCTGGCAGCGCCCACAGTTGAATCGCGTGTCCTTGGTCCGGAGGCAGACGTGGATGTTGTCCCGGAGAACATCGTTGCGGGCGATGGCCTTTGTCTTGCTCAACCGCGACGCCTCGCAGCCGTCGTGAATGATCTCCAGCGACTCGGTCCCCCAGAGCGGATCCGTCAGCGGGTGGCTCGAGAAGTGCTCCAGCATATCGTTGCTGTCGCTCGCCGGGAAGTAGATGGTAGAGAGATGTGGCGAGAGGAGGTGCGCCACTGTTGCCAGCATCGCGCCAAAACCCAGGTCCCTCCAGGAGATATACTCCTTCAGGTATGCCTTGAGGTTCGTCTCCACGTATATGACGCGCTTGCCAAAAGCCCCGGCAACCCTCTCGGCGGCTTCGGACAGCATCCTCCAGCGGGCCGAATTATCAATGTCAACGCTGAAGCCGTGGATCATGACCAGGTCAGAGATGACATCCCTGTTCTTCAGAAGCGTGTAGGACGAGTCGATGCCGCACGAGAAGAAGGAGCCCACCTTTGGCATGGTTGCGGCTGGCTTTTCGACGGGCGACGCACCCCTGATTTCCACTTTTGCCATTGATGGACGCCAACAGTGGTGTATGTCCTGGATCGTGCTGATGCCTTCAAGCATGCGCTTGCTGATACCGGCATTGACTGCTATGGGATAGCCGCATTTCATCGAAGGAAGCAGTGCTGCCGCAAGAAAGGCCTCGGTATTCGGGGCCAGGACCGGCTGGCGCGTCCTGAAGTAGAGGCTGTGCTCCCTCGCCCCCATGCGAATTGTTGCACTGACAGTAAGCCCATCTGCTGAGAGGACAGGGCGGTCTATGCGGGTTTCTTCCATTCCTATGTCGGCATATAGCATGCCATAGTCGAGGCAGACAAGCTGCAAATGGCCGGCATCCGGGCGACTTGCGACAACCACGAATGCGCTGTTGACGCGAGGTGTCTTCTTCTGTAGTCTGTCGGCTCTCTTATTTCGGGTCGTTGTGTAAACAAATAAGACAGGAGATGGTAGAAATGGCTATCAAGGTTGGCATCAACGGGTTTGGGCGTATCGGTCGCATGGTTTTCCAGGCTGTCTGCGACCAGGGGCTCCTGGGCAAGTCCATCGACGTCGTGGCGGTGGTCGACGTATCCACCGATGCGGACTACTTCGCCTACCAGATGAAGTACGATTCAATCCACGGCAAGTTCAAGCATTCTGTGGCCACAGAGATCAGCCCGGCGGCGGTTATCAAGGCCGAAGATGCCTCCAAGAAGGCCGGCAGCAAGGTTGATCCCGAGGCTGACGTTCTTGTGGTCAACGGCCACAAGATCAAGTGCATCATGGCCACAAAGACCCCCGCCGAGCTGCCCTGGAAGGCGCTGGGTGTTGACTATGTGATCGAATCAACCGGTCTTTTCACCGATTCCGAGAAGGCAAAAGGTCACCTCGGCGCCGGCGCCAGGAAAGTCATCATTTCCGCACCTGGCAAGGGCGAAGTGAAGACTATTGTCATGGGCGTCAACGAGAACGAATACGATTCGACCAAACACAACATGGTCTCGAACGCTTCCTGTACCACCAACTGCCTTGCGCCGGTTGTTCATGTCCTCCTCAAGTCAGGCATCGAAATCGAGGCCGGACTGATGACGACCATCCACTCGTACACGGCCACCCAGAAGGTTGTTGACGGCCCCTCGAAGAAGGACTGGCGCGGCGGCCGTGCGGCGGCAATCAACATCATCCCCTCCAGCACTGGTGCCGCAAAGGCAGTGGGCGAAGTGCTCCCGGCGGTGAAGGGCAAGATGACGGGCATGGCGTTCCGCGTCCCGACCCCGGATGTCTCGGTGGTGGACCTGACCGTCCGCACCAAGACTGAAACGTCGATCAAGAAGATCGACGAACTGATGAAGGCGGCTTCCGAGACTTACCTGAAGGGTATTCTCGGCGTCACGAGCGAGGAAGTCGTATCGACCGATTTCATCCACGATGCGCGTTCGTCAATCTATGACTCGCTGGCCACGCTCCAGAACAACCTGAAGGACGAGAAGCACCTCTTCAAGATCGTGTCCTGGTACGATAACGAATGGGGTTATTCGATGCGCGTTGTGGACCTGCTGCGCCACATGGCCAAGGTCGACGGCGCCAAGTAGTCCGGAAAGACTGCCTGAAGTTGAACACACGACGCGGAACGCGGCCTCAACAGCCGTCGTTTCGCGCACGGCGCGCAGCGAGTTTCTTCGCTCGCGCCGTTTTTGGATCATGCCCGGCATTCAATTCAGGGTGCCCGGCGGCTTGGAGGACTTGAATGAACAAGAAGACTGTCCGCGATGTGAGCTTTCAAGGCAAACGGGTCCTGATGCGCGTTGACTTCAACGTGCCCATGAAGGATGGCGTCGTCACCGACGACACCAGGATCCAGGCGGCACTGCCTACGATCCGGTATGTTCTCGATCAGGGCGCAAAGAGCCTCGTTCTCACCTCACACCTGGGCGATCCCAGGAAGGACAAGGAAAAAGCCCGCGAGAAGGCCGAGAAATCGGGAAAGACCTTCGATGAGAACAAGTACCTCGAGGGGCATCACAAGATGGCGCCGGTCGTGGCACGGTTTGCCGAGCTGCTGAAGCGCCCGGTCAAGCTTGCGCCAGCCTGCATGGGCCCTGAGACCGAGAAGATGGTTGCGTCACTCCCCGAGGGCGGGATCCTGATGCTTGAGAACACCCGTTTCCACAAGGAAGAGACATCCAAGGACGCCGCGGAGCGGGACAAAATGGCGAAGGCCTTGTCTGCGTACGGCGACGTGTTCGTCAACGACGCATTCGGTTCGGCCCACCGGGACCATGCTTCAACCGCAAGCGTCTGCAAGTTCTTCAAGGACAACGTGGCCGGGTTCCTGATGGAGAAGGAACTCGATTTCCTCGGCAGGCTGCTTGAGAAGCCCGATCGCCCATACGTCGTTGTGCTTGGCGGCGCCAAGGTCAAGGACAAGGTGAAGACCATCATGAGCCTGCTTGACCGGGTCGATGTGCTGCTGATCGGCGGGGCCATGGCCTACGTCTTCTACCTGAGCAAGGGCATTCCGGTGGGCGGCTCCAAGGTCGAAAGGGACGACGTCCCCCTCGCGAAGGAGATTCTCGACAAGGCGGCTGCAAAGAAGGTAAAGATGCTGCTGCCTGTCGACCATGTCATCGCGGACAAGTTCGACGCGTCCGCCAACGTGGAAACGGTTGGCGAGAACGGCATCCGCGACGGGTGGATGGCGTTGGATATCGGCCCCAGGACGGCCGAGCTTTATGCGGCTGAAATCGCGAAGGCGAAGACCGTGTTCTGGAATGGCCCGATGGGATGTTTTGAAATGGCCCCTTTCGCTGCGGGCACAATGGCCATGTCCAAGACTATTGCGGGCACAAGCTGCCTGAGCATCGCCGGCGGCGGCGACAGCGTAAAGGCCATAAACCGGAGCGGACTGGCCGCAAAGTTCTCGCATATCAGCACTGGCGGCGGCGCCAGTCTCGAATTCCTCGAGGGCAAGGAATTGCCCGGTGTTGCAGCATTGAACAAGAAATAACAGGCCGTCTGGCCAGGACAGGAGCAGAACAAATTGAGAAAGCCCATAGTTGCCGGTAACTGGAAGATGTACAAGACCGTGGACGAAGCGGTGGCTCTGGCTTCCGCGGTGAAGCTGGAGTTGCAGAATTTCACCGAGGCCGAGGTAATAATCTGCCCGCCCTTCACTGCGCTGAAAGCCGTCGGTGATGCGCTGCAGGGCTCCTACATAAAGCTTGGCGCCCAGAACATGCACTGGGAGAAGGAGGGCGCCTTCACTGGCGAGATCTCCCCGGCCATGCTCCGCAGCGTCTTCTGCCATTACGTAATACTCGGCCACAGCGAACGGCGCGCGCTCTTCAATGAGACCAACGAGGCCGTCAACCGCAAGGTCAAGGCCGCCCTTGCCGCGGGGCTCAAGCCGATCGTGTGCGTCGGCGAAACGCTTGCGGAACGCGAGGCAGGCAGGACCAACGAAGTTGTCAGGACCCAGCTCGAGGGCGGCCTGGCCGGCATTGAGACTGGTGCCTCCGGAATCATCCTGGCATACGAGCCCGTATGGGCAATCGGCACGGGCAAGACTGCCTCGCCCGCCCAGGCCCAGGAAGTCCACGCATTCCTGCGAAGCACCCTGGCAAAAATATTCGGTGACAACGCCGCAGCCAACATACGGATCCAGTATGGCGGAAGCGTGAAGCCGGCGAACGCCAGAGAGCTGTTCAGCCAGCCGGACATCGACGGCGGACTGATCGGGGGAGCAGCCCTCGAGGCAAGATCGTTTGTGGAAATCGTCAAGGCGTCCCTGGCAAAAGGTTGATGGGAGAAGCTACATGAAGTACCTGCTTATCGGTATAGAAGTTGTTGTCGGTCTGCTCCTGATCGGTGTAATCCTGCTTCAGAGGTCGAAGGACCAGGGCCTCGGCCTCGCGTTCGGCGCGGGAATGGGCGAAAGCCTGTTCGGTTCACAGGCAGTGAATGTGCTGATCAAAATCACGGTGGTGCTGGCGTGCATCTTCTTCCTCAACACCATGATTCTTGCCCACATGATGCATTCCAAGGGCGCAGAAGGCCGGCCTGTGCCGGTACAGCAGCAGCGCACTCCGGCCGGGGCCCCGGGCGCCTCAGCCATCCCGGACGGGGCACAGCCCGCCGGTGCTCCTGCCGATGCAGGGGCGTCTGCACCTCAGGCCGCTGCCCAGCCGTTCGCTCCTGCCGCCCCGGCGGCCGGAACAGAGTCTGCAAGCCCGATGCCGCCCTCACCCGCACCTGTTCCAGTTGCACCGTAAGAGGGTTTGTGGATGTCATGCCGACTTCTTGCTCGCTGCCTCTCAGCGGGGCTGATAGCACTCAGCGCCGGTTGCGGCGCGGGGCAGCAGCGGCATGAAAAGCCCGGTGAAATGGTTCTGTACGGGGCAACGGGCCGCATCCGTGGCTTTGACCCTGCAAAGGCCGGCGACGTGGAATCAGCCATTGCTGTGGGCAAGGTATATGAAGGCCTTGTCCAGTACTCCTACCTCGCCCGCCCCTACCGCCTTGAGAGCAACCTCGCAGAAGCCATGCCGGAGATATCCGACGACGGCCTCACATACACCTTCAGGATCCGGAAGGGCATCTTCTTCCAGGACGACCCCTGTTTCACCAATTCGGGCGGCAAGGGCCGGGAATTGCAAGCCGACGACTTCGTGTACTCCATAAAACGGGTTGCTGACGTCAAGAACGAGTCAACCGGGTACTGGGCATTCGAATCCAGGATCTCCGGCCTGGACGACTTCCGTAAGGCGTCATCAAAGTCCAAAGTTACCGACTACGGCATTCCTGTTGGAGGCCTGCAGGCGCCTGACCCGTACACCTTCCGCATCACGCTCACCGAGCCTTACCCGCAACTGCTATGGATTCTTTCGATGGGCTACGCTTTTGCCGTTCCGCGGGAGGCTATCGAGTTCTACAAGGACGACTTCGGAAGCCATCCGGTCGGAACCGGACCATACGTGCTGAAGACCTGGCGGCGCAACTACATGATGGAGTTCGTGCGAAGCCCAAAGTGGGCTGAAACCGGCAGAATAGAGCGCTACCCGGCAGAGGGCGAACCCGGCGATGCGGAAAAGGGTCTGCTCGCCGACGCGGGCAAACAGGTTCCGTTTGTTGACCGCATTGTCCAGCATGTCATAAGCGACGAAAGCACCCAGTGGCTGAAGTTTGTTACCGGCGAGATCGAATCTTCCGGCATCTCCCGCGACAACTGGAATGCGGTTGTGACACAGAGCCGCGGCCTTACGGACAGCCTGAGCCGCATGAAGGTGCGGATGTTCGTTGCCCCCACCCTGGATATCTACTACATCGGCTTCAACATGGAAGACCCGGTGGTCGGCAAGAACAAGAAGCTGCGACAGGCCCTGTCATGCGCCTTCAACACCGGCGAATGGATAAGATACAAGAAGGAGAGATGCATCCGTGCCACGGGCCCCATTCCTCCGGGTGTCGCAGGCTACGAGGATAAGCCGTCGCCATATCCCTTCGACCTCGAAAAGGCCAGGAAGCTCCTCGCCGAGGCCGGTTACCCCGATGGAATCGATCCGTCGACCGGCATGAAACTCAAGCTGGTGATCGAGATCGGCAGCGCCGGTGAAGCGGAAGCCAGGGAGTCAACAGAGCTGCTTGCGAATTTCGTCCGGAAGCTGGGAGTGGAACTCATTCCGAGTTACAACCACTGGCCGAGCTTCCTGTCGAAGATGGAGCGGCGCCAGTGCCAGCTATACAAACTGGGCTGGGTTGCCGACTACCCTGACGCCCAGAACTTTCTCCAGTTGTTTTACGGCCCGAACAGCTCCCCAGGGCCGAATCACTCGAACTACGTCAATCCCGAGTTCGACAGGCTTTACGTGAAGGTGCGCACGATGCCGGACAGTCCCGAGCGAACCGCGATATACAGGCAGATGGCAGACATGGTCATAGAAGATTGTCCATGGCTCTTCATGGATCATCCGATGTCCTACGGCCTCCATCACCACTGGGTCGGCAACTACAAGCCGCACGATTTCCCTTACGGAATGGAGAAATACCGGAAGATCGACACAAACGCCCGCCGTGAATGGCAGGAGACCTCCGGCAAGCGAAACTGGCGGGAATAGCAGGCAGGCAAACAGGAATGCTCTGGTACATCATCAGGCGAATTCTGTACATGATTCCGACACTGTTCGGAATCATCCTCATTACCTTTGTGCTTTTCAACGTAATCGGCGACGACCCGGCGCTGGCCAAGCTGGGCAAACAGGTGTCGGCGCAGCGGTTGGAAGACTTCGACACCAAGCGGGGCTACAACAAGCCTCTTATTGCCGGGTTCTGGGGGAAGACACGAGCCTACGGTGATTCGAATTTCAAGACCACTGCGGGCCCCTGGCGCATGGTGCCGGGCGTCGTGCATTCCAACAGCGCCGGATGCGTCATCATGGCCGCCGGCGCAACATACCAGGTTCCGCTCGGTTTCGAGCTGTATCCGGGCGAACGATTCAAGTGGGAGATAACGTACCGCCTGAGCGACACCGGCGGCGCAACAGGAACACCGGCGCAGGCCAGGTTCGTTGTCACAAATGTTCAGGGTGCCGTACAGATAGTCGCCCTGGATAAAAACGCGACCGGCAGGACGCTGTCGGTTCCCTTCTCCACCGGCCCGGATACCGCTGCCCTGAAGTGCGCGTTCCAGGTGGACGGCGGAGTGCTCGAGGTGACGTCTGTGAAGCTCAGGCGGCGGGCGGCGCATTTCTTCGATTCACAGTTGTGGTTCTACCTCTGCCGCCTTGCGTCAGGCGATTTCGGAGAATCACACGACAACAACCAACGTGTAACCGACATGATCAAGCAGGGCATCCTGCCATCCCTCGCCCTGACAATACCTATCTTCTTCGTTGAACTGATCGTGTCAATTTCCCTCGCGCTCTTCTGCGCCTTTTACCGCAACACCCTGGTTGACCGGTTCCTGGTCGTGTTCTCCGTGGCGCTCATGAGCGTCAACTACCTTGTCTGGATCATCCTGGGTCAGTTTGTGCTTGGCTACGGCTGGCGGCTTTTCCCTGTCTGGGGCTTTGAATCGGCAGCCTACCTGTTCTTGCCATGCCTGATCGGTGTTGTCAGCGGACTTGGTGCAGAGCTGCGTTTCTACAGAACCATCATGCTTGACGAGATGTACAAGGACTACGTGAGGACTGCTGTTGCCAAGGGCGTCAGCAGGCGCGGCGTGCTGTTCAAACACGTGCTCAAGAATGCGATGATCCCCATACTGACGAGCGTGGTAATGGCCATACCCTTCCTGTACACCGGCAGCCTCCTGCTCGAAAGTTTCTTTGGAATACCCGGGCTGGGGAGAATGGCCTATGAAGGTATATTCTATTCCGATCTCGACGTCGTCAGGGCGCTGGTGTTTGTCGGCGCGGTCATGTTCATGGTTGCGAACCTGCTGACTGACATATGTTACGCTTTTGCGGACCCGAGGGTGCGGCTGCGATGAACCCGGAGAACACCAACGAAAGCCAGGCGGCGGTTTCGCTCTGGGCAAGCGCATGGCGCCAGCTGAAGAGAAACCGCCTCGCCATGGTCTGCCTGTGGATCGTCATCGCCTTCGGCTTCCTCGCGTGCTACGGCGAGGTGGTTTACTGGCGCTATCACATAGCCGACGTGAAGGCACCGCGGCTGCTCGTCCCGGTCCAGGCGCTTTTCAAGACGATCCTCCTGGCTGACAAGGTGGCCGGCCAGGAGGCGCCATACCAGCGGCAGAACCTTGCGGAGGAATATCAGAAACCGAGCCTGCGGCACCCGATGGGCACCGACAGCCTCGGCCGCGACGTGTGCCAGCGCGTGATACAGGGTGGCCGCATCGCGTTCCAGGTCGGTATAATCACCTCGCTCATCGCCATACCAATAGGCGTATTCCTCGGCTGCCTCGCCGGGTATTTCGGCGGGAGAACCGACGACCTGATAGTCTGGCTTTACACGACCTTTGCCTGCATGCCTTCGCTTCTCTTCATCATGGCCATAGCAATGGTCGTAGGCAAAGGCCTGGCCGGGGTATACCTCGGCATAGGGCTGACCACCTGGGTGGGACTGTGCCGACTGATCCGGGGCGAGGTCATGAAACACACCGAGCGCCAGTATGTTCAGGCGGCACGTGCGCTCGGCGCGGGCAATTTCAGCATCATGTTCCGCCACATACTTCCCAACATATTCCACATTGTCATCATCACGTTCTCCATCAGGTTTCCCGCCGCCATAGGGACGGAAGTCTTCATGAGTTTCCTCGGCATCGGGGTGCAGGGCGAGCCGTCGTGGGGCCTGATGATCAGCGGATCGAGGCTACGGCTGTGGTATGGAGTGTGGTGGGAGCTTGGCTTCACCACGCTGGCAATATTCATCATCATTCTCGCGTTCAACCTTCTTGGTGACGCAATTCGCGACGCGCTGGATCCCAGACTGCGGACCACTGAAGGCTGATCTATGAACTCAATCCTCGACAAGGTGAACAGCCCCGCGGACCTGAAGAACCTGTCAGTGCCCGAGATGGAGCATCTGGCCGGCGAGATTCGGGGCCTGATCATCGACACTGTCAGCCGGACCGGCGGCCACCTTGCGCCAAACCTGGGGGTCGTGGAGCTGACTATCGCCATCCTTCGTTTGTTCAACCCGCCGGCGGACCGCATTGTCTGGGATGTCGGCCACCAGACATACACATGGAAGATCCTCACCGGGCGCAAGGCGCGTTTCGGCACACTCAGGCAGTCCGGCGGAATTTCCGGTTTTCCACGCCGCGAGGAGAGCGAGTACGACGTGTTCGGCACAGGCCATTCCGGCACCGCGATATCCGCGGCGCTCGGCCTGGCGGCGGCACGCGACAGGCTGCACACGAATGAACACGTCATCGCCGTGCTGGGGGATGGATCGCTTGGCTGCGGGATTTCCCTCGAGGGCCTCAACAACATCTCCACCACGACAAACCGGATGATAGTGATCCTGAACGACAACGAGATGTCCATCTCCGCGAATGTCGGGGCGACCGCGCGCTACCTTGGCAGGCTCCTCGCCAGCCCCCGGTACAACCGCTGGAAGGGCTCAATTGAGCAGGCAGCCAGGCGCCTGCGTCTCGGGAGGCTGCGACGCCTTTACTACAAGATCGAGGAACTGCTCAAGAGCGTTTTCCTGCGAAGCGTTCTCTTTGAGGAGTTGGGCCTGCGCTACATCGGTCCAGTCGACGGCCACAGCATTCCAGCCCTGATCGACGCGCTGACAATCGCAAAAGACTACGACAGGCCGATCATTGTCCACGTTTCAACCCAGAAGGGAAAAGGCTACTCCCCGGCCGAGGCAGAACCCGAGGAATGGCACGGCAGGTCCTGCTTTAATGTGGCAACGGGCGAAACTCTTTCACTGAAGACCACACCAACCTACTCCGCTGTCTTCGGTTCCGTAATGGAGAGGCTCGCAGGGCAGGACAACCGCATCGTGGCAATAACGGCTGCCATGTCGTCGGGGACGGGACTGGCGGACTTCGCCCGACGGTTTCCGGACCGGTTCTTCGACGTCGGAATCTGCGAGGAGCATGCCGTCGTGTTCGCCGCCGGCCTCGCCGCGGCAGGCATGAAGCCGGTTTTTGCAGTATACTCGACCTTTTCGCAGCGGGCCGTTGACTGCATAATCCACGATGTCTGCCTCCAGTCGCTGCCGGTCATAATCTGCCTCGATCGGGCGGGCATTGTGGGCGACGACGGTCCCACCCACCACGGAGTTTTTGATATCGCCCTCCTGAGAGCCGTGCCCAACCTGATCATGGCCCAGCCGGAAAATGAGGCCGAGCTCGCGAACATGCTCTACTCCGCGACGAAATGGGAAAAGCCCGTGGTAATCCGCTACCCTCGCGGAACAGGCCGGGGAACACCGGTGCCGGATGTCTTTTCGGAAATCCAACCCGGCAAGGCCGAGGTTGTCCGCGAAGGCGGGGTGATTCAGATCTGGGCTCTTGGCGACATGGTGGAACTGGCCGGTCGCGTGGCCGAAATCCTTGCCAACCACGGGTTGAGCGCCGGCGTGGTGAACGCCAGGTTTGTGCGGCCGCTGGATGAAGCACTGCTCGCCAGGCACGCATCTTCGGCGCAGGCAATCGTCTCAATTGAGAACGGCGTGGCAACGGGCGGTTTCGGGGCATCGCTGGGGCTTTTTCTGGCCGCCGCCCGTTTCGAGGGTACTTTCCTCCCGTTCGGTTGGCCTGATGAATTCCTGCCACACGGCACTTGCGACGAGATCTCTTCCCGCTACGGCATGACCGTGGACTCCATCGCCGCCGCCATATTAAAAGAGTTCATTGCCTGAAGGGTTGAAGTGGACAGGACATGAAGAAGAACTCGCAACGTCTTGACCAGCTACTCGTTTCGCGGGGGCTGGCAGACTCAATCGACAAGGCAAGACGCCTTCTTCTCGCCGGCGAGGTGCTCGTAAAGGGCCGGGTCGAATCGAAGCCAGGGCTCTGCTACGCCGCGGACACAATCGTGGAGCTTCGGGCCCGGCCGCGCTTTGCCAGTCGCGGCGGCGAGAAGCTCCAGGCCGCGATAGAGGCCTTCGGCATCAAGGTTGCCGGCCTGGTATGCCTCGATGTCGGCGCGTCCACCGGGGGCTTTACCGACTGCCTGCTCCAGAACGGGGCCGCACGCGTCTACGCCGTTGACGTCGGCACTGGACTGCTGAGCTCGAAAGTCGCGGCCGATCCGCGTGTTGCGGTCATGGACAAGACCAACGCACGGAACCTTCAACCGGCGATGTTTCCCGAGGCCCCGTCGTTTGCAACAATTGACGTCGCTTTCATTTCCTTGACTAAGATTCTGCCCGCTGTTACACGGGTGCTGGTGTCTGGAGGCCACGTAGTCTCACTGATCAAGCCGCAGTTCGAGGCTGCCCGTGAAGAAGTTGAAGCAGGCGGCGTGGTGCGGAATCCGGCAATTCACGCGCGAATTGTTGAGAGTATCAGGGTGTTCGGGATAGAAGAGGCGGGCCTGGAGTGGCTTGGTGTGCGCGAATCACCGCTCAAGGGACCTGCGGGGAATATCGAGTACCTGGCTTACTGGAAGAGTAGACAGCTGACGGGATAGCCGGGTATTCCTTCAACACTCGGAGCCGGCAATGAAGTGCATCGGGATAATCGCAAACTGCGACAAAGAGCGCGCTCCGGCCGTTTTGCGGCGTCTTTCCGTCCTCGCGGCCAGCCTCAAGCTGGAACTGCTGGCCGATAAAGCCACCGCAAAGCTCCTGAAACGCTGCAAGACGCTTCCTCCTGACCGGCTGTGCGACGAGGCCGAGGCTATTATCGCGCTTGGCGGCGACGGCACAATGCTCAGTACGGTCCGGACGCTTGCCGGCAGGGACAAGCCGGTCATGGGCGTCAACCTCGGCGGACTTGGCTTCATGACAAGCGTTGCGGAAGAAGAACTCGGCCGCGCCCTCAAATGCCTGTCATCGGGCGACTTTCAGACCAGCACACGTGCGATCGCGGAGGCCCGCCTGTTCCGCAACGGCAAGGAGCTCGCGGTATACCGGGGATTGAATGACATCGTGCTTTTGTCCGGGCCACCGTACGGGCGGGTCGTGACGCTGGATGTGTCGGTTGAGAACGAAGCTGTGACGTCCTATCTCTGTGACGGCCTGATCATCTCAACCCCGACCGGAAGCACGGGGCATTCAATGTCGGCCGGCGGCCCCATCCTGACACCCGACACTCCTGCGTTTGTCATCAGCCTCATATGCCCGCACACGCTCAGCTCCCGCCCGCTCGTGGTGCCTGACAGCAGCCTGATATCAATCAGGGGCGTCAAGAGCGTCGGCGACATGCACCTGTCGGTGGACGGTCAGGTCGGCCAGCTGTTCATGGCGGGTGACTGCATAAGGGTGCAACGCAGCGCAAATGGTGTCCGGTTCATCCATCTGCCCGGCTACAGCTACTTCTCGGTTCTCAGGCAAAAGCTGCACTGGCGCGGGTCGGCGGGATGATGCCTGGCTCCGGAAGCCGGTAGTTGTTCCAAGCCGGACTCTTCCGCAGGCCTAGGACCGGAAGTGAATAACCAACCAGCAGATCAGGTGATTCGCCGCAAGAGCGTAGAGGCTCGACACGACATCGTCGAGGACAATGCCCGCCCCCCCCTTCAGCCGCTGGATGCGCCAGGCCGGAAACGGCTTCAGAATGTCGAATACCCTGTGTGTGAGGAATGCAACCGCAAGCAGATACGGACTGGTTTGCCAGGCCAGGCCAATCAGGCATATCGGAAACGTCATGTACTCATCGGCGACAATCCTGCCGTCATCCTTCTTCCCGAAGTGAGTTTCGGCTATCGAACATATCGGTATGGCCAGTACAACAAGAACCGCTGAAAGGCAGATCTGCCAGACAAGATTTTGAAATGGCAACACAAGGACCAGGCCAACGCCAAGGACCGTTCCGACGGTTCCGGATGCGACCGGGCTCAGCCCGAGACCAAAGGCTGTCGCGAGCAGGATCGTGAACTTGCGAACGGGGCTGCAGCGCCCAAGCTCCATGCTTTTCATACCGGACTATTTACACGATAGCCCCCACCCGCGCAATCCGATTCAGGCCGATCCCGCAGATCCAACAGAGAGCTTGCCCCGCCTTTCTTCGTAATGTAGCCTGCCGTTTCGCCTGTATTTCATGGCATATTTAGACTGCTGGCGGGAGGGATACATCAAATGCGCGCGTTCCACTTTGTAAACAAGTCGTGCAATCGGAGACAGGAGGAGGTCCATACGGTGGGTGACTTTCTCCGGATCAACGGCTGGAAGCAGACTGACACAGCCGGGAACGCAGATCTCGTGATCCTGTTCACCTGCGCCTTCTGCCACAGCCGGGTGACGGACATGCTTGATGAAATCGGCCGTATCCGGGCCGCGCTCAAAGACGGCGCCGAATTGATCGTCGGCAGCTGCCTGCCCAAGACCGATCCCGCCCGGCTGCAATCGGTCTTCAATGGCAAGATCATACATCCGACTGATTTCAGCGCCCTCGACTCACTGCCGGGCATAACGGTGAAGTTCGATGCGATCCTCGACGGAAGAGGCCAGGCCGCGGCCTCAATAGGCGCCGCCAGGCAGCAGGCGGCGGGCGCAAGCCCCCACAATCGCAAGGAACAACTGCTCAGGAAGGCCGTATCCTTCGTGCGTTGCGGACGCCGCCTTGCGGGCGGCGGACCGGCCGCCCCGCAATCGCCTGACAAGCGCAAGATCATCTTCCTCGCCGCCGGCTGCCGCCGGCTGTGCTCTTACTGCGCAATAAGATTCGCGACCGGCAAACTGCGCAGCAAGCCGCTGGATTGGGTTCTTTGGCAGTTCAGGGACGGTGTGTACCACGGCTTCGGGAAGTTCGAGCTGTACGCCGATTCCATAGGCGACTACGGCATGGACATCGGAACCGACCTCGGGCACCTCTTCGAGCAGTTGCTCGCAATGCGCGAACAGTTCACGATCGGAGTATACGACCTGCACCCGGCCAGTTTCCTGAAGTACTACGACCAGCTCATGGCTCTCTGCCGCGCAGGTAAGGTTCACTTCCTCTACGTCCCGCTGCAGTCGGGAAACGCCCGGATTATGAAGCTGATGCGCAGGCCTTGTGATCCGCGCGATCTACGGCAGAAACTGCTGAACGTAAAACACGTTGGCGGTATCTTCCTGCAAACCAGCATCATTGCCGGGTTCCCTTCCGAGACGGAAGAGGAATTCCAGGACACGGTGGACTTCCTGACGGCTCTGGAGTTTGACGATGTCTACGTCCACTTCTACAGCGATATGCCCGGCACTGAGTCATCGGAAATGGACGGCAAGATCGACAAGGAAACAATGCGCGGCAGGATGGACAAGATCATGGCCGCCGGAATCAGGAACCAGATCGGCGAGACCAGGCATGAGTGGGAGAATATCCCCATATGAGCCGCGCGCCAACCGCCCAACTGATTCCAGAAACACCCGCTACCGCCGAAAACGGCTTGACCCTTCGCCACCTTACCGCCACTCGTGTCTTGGATAGCGACGCTGGAGTTCTTTTTTGGCGGCGGGATAACCATTGTTCCAGAATGACGCGAGATCGTTGGTAATCTGGATCGGGCGCTGGTTCGGCGCGAGGATGTGAACCAGCACCCGGACCCTCCCCATGGCAATGGTTACAGCCCCGGCAACACCATATAGCTCCTGGATGCGCATCGAGACGAACGGCGGGTTAGCCTTGTCATATGTCACTTTCGGACTCTTTCCGTTCGACAGCGTCACCCGCTCGGGCACATGCTTCTCTAGCATGGCTTGCTGTTGCCGGGTGAGGAATCCCTTAACCGCTGGAAGAACCGGCCGTTCCTTGATCTCTTTGCCGCTCCGGGCACCGAGGCAGATCTGCTTCAGCACAGCAAGCCGGTCTGACTCCGTCAATGGCGCTATCCCCTGCCCCGGGCACCACTCGGCAAACCGGTCCACCCGCAGGAGCCACTGCTCAACTTCGTGGTTCCAGTTCTTCAACACCAACCGGCCGGCTGCAACCTCGCGCGCCAACAGCAGTGCCGCCTCCTCATCGGTAGGCTCCGCCTTTGTTGCCTCAAGCGTCAGCCCCCTGAACGACTCCCGATCTTCCGCCGTCACCCGTTTCTGCAATGTATCGTAGAACACCTCCCGGCTATGCGTGGTCGCACCAGGAAACACCTCGGACAGCCAGGCGCTTTCGACCCGGCTGACAAGCGAAAGCCGCACCTCGACGTCACCCCTCGAGTTGTCAATCTCCCTGATCTCGGCGGCAACCACCATATCAGCGTCACGAACAGCGCTTTCGGGATCAAGCACACCGCGCCTGGCATGGGTCAGGTCATACCTGAGGGTGCCTTTGTTCATCCGCCTGCCAAGATGGTCTGGAAACCCGGCAAGAATGCATTTGCCTATGGCCGGCGCCGAGGAGTCACGGTCTGCAACATCCAGTCCCTGCTCCCGCGCTATCGACATGAACTGCTCGTGCACCCTGGAAACCTGCCGGGCTGTCCTGGCATGGATGCCGACATCCTGGCAGGCGGATACGTCGAACCGCGTATCCCGCGCGTACGTCCAGGCCTTCATCAGCCTCAGGATATCCGACTCCTGCTCCTCGCCCAGGGTCGTGTCCCGCTTCTCCCTGACTCCAGAGCCCTGGCTCCGCAACAGGAGGCCGCGTTCTGATGTCAGCGCCGCAACGAGTGATGCAACTGAAACACAGCCGTACCGGTCGGCTGCCAACAGCATCCTTCCATACCGGGGATGGACCGGAAAGCCCGCAAGCCGCTCACCCACCGGCGTGAGCATCTGGATTTCTCCATCGATGGCGCCAAGATCAACAAGCAGCTCCATCGCCCGCACCAGCGACTTGTCTCCGGGCGGATCAACCCACGGGAACCCGGCGACATCGTCAATACCGTTGGCCTTCAGGAGAAGCACCGCCTCGGACAGGTCAACGCACTGCGCCTCCGGCAGTTCCGCGGCGGGCCGGCCGCGGTGATCGCTTTCCGTCCACAACCGCACACAGCGCCCTGGCTGTGTGCGCCCGGCACGCCCGG
>JBAXKQ010000017.1:0-32415 GCA_037135275.1 bacterium | reverse complement strand
GCCGGAAAGAGACATCAACATGAGTCATTCTGAGTACGCCGCGCCGGTGGAAGGCCGGTTCTTCACCAGGGGCACGATAGTCCTGACGGTCCTCATGATCACTGGACTCGGGTTCGGCCTCTACAGGATGATCTTCGGCCTCGCGGCTGCAACGAACCTCAGCAACCAATACCCGATGGGACTCTGGATCGGAGTGGATGTGGCATCCGGGGTCGCGCTCGCCGCCGGCGGCTTTACCAGCAGCGCACTGGTCTACGTGCTAGGCCGCGGGCACTTCCACTCCCTCGTCAGGCCGGCGCTCCTCACCGCGGTGCTGGGATACACCTTCGTGGCCATCGGCCTGCTTTTCGACCTCGGGCGGTGGTACAACGTCTGGCACCCGATGCTTCCTTCCATGTGGCAGGGCAACTCGGTCCTCTTCGAGGTTGGCGTGTGTGTCATGTGTTACCTCACCGTGCTCTACCTTGAGTTCATTCCCATCGTGTGCGAGCGGTTCATCGGCAGGGTCAAGCTGCCGTGGAAACTGGCCGTTCTGAACAGCGGCATCGACATCCTGCTCAGGTTTCTTCGTTACATCCTGAACAAGGTCATGTTCATCTTCATTCTTGCCGGCATCACGCTCTCCTGCCTGCACCAGTCATCGCTGGGCACACTCATGGTCATAGCCCCCTACAAGATGCACCCGCTCTACGCATCGCAGCTGTCGCCGCTCCTCTTCCTCACCTCTGCCATAGCAGTAGGCATTGCAATGGTCATCTTCGAGTCAATCCTCTCCTCGCGCAGTTTCGACCGGCAACCGGAAATGCACATGCTCACGCCACTGGCGAAGATTCTCCCCCTGCTCCTTGGAATCTACATAGCGATACGGGGCGTAGACATCTTCTACCGCGGGGTGGGTGTGTTCCTGCTGGACGGCACTCCCGGCGCGGCCGCGTTCTGGATCGAGTTCGGAGTCTTGACGATCGTCCCGTTCCTCATGCTGCTCTCGGCCGAAGTGCGGCAGTCTGCGCGCGCCCTGCTGATGGCGGCATCGATGTATATCTGCGGGGTTGTGCTCAATCGCTGCGCGACCTTCTTCATCGCCTATACTCCACCCTACGCGGAAGAGGCCTATTTTCCCGCCATCAGCGAGTTCGCGCTGACAATCGGGCTGATCTGCACGATCGCCTTCATCTACCGCCTCGTCGCGAACTTCCTGCCGGTGCTCCCGGCACCGGCGCGGGTTCCTGACGGGCACAACTGAGGGCGCCAGCCACCCAGTAAGCCTCCTCTTATCCTCACGGCATTTCACATTACAATCCTCATTCGACAACTTTCGGATCAATAGTAGTTGACACAGCGGAGCGCTTGGATATAGGGTGCGATGCCTTTTCGGAGGCAAAAGGGAGGAAGCAGTTTTGGACTTGGACTGTTTGCGCCACAGCACGGCGCACGTAATGGCGGCAGCCGTCTGCCGACTTTTTGACAACGTTCAGCTGGATATCGGCCCCTCTACAGAGACCGGATTCTACTACGATTTCGACCTTCCCAAGCGGCTCGGCCCCGAGGATTTCGAGGCTATCGAGAAGGAAATGTCGCGAATTGTGGCGCAGAATCTGCCTTTCGAGCGCATGGAGGTGGATCGGTCACAGGCTGAAAGCCTTTTGGAGAAGGCGGGCCAGAAATACAAGCTGGAGCGACTGGCCGACATTCCGCAGGGGGAAGCCATAACATTCTACCGCTGCGGCGACTTCTCGGATCTCTGCCGGGGCCCCCACCTCGCCTCAACAGGCGCAATAACGGCCTTCAAGCTCACATCCGTCGCGGGTTCATACTACCGCGGTCTTGAGACGAACCCGATGCTTCAGCGTATCTACGGCATCGCTTCAGAATCACAGCAGGAGCTCGAGAAGACCCTTAACCAGATCGAGGAAGCCAAGAAACGCGACCACCGCAAGATAGGCCGTGAGCTTGACCTGTTCAGCATACAGGAGGATGTCGGGCCGGGTCTCGTCCACTGGCACCCGAAAGGCGCGCGGATTCGCTCGATTATCGAGGAATTCTGGCGCAGCGAGCATTTCAAGGAAGGCTACGAGCTTCTCTATTCCCCCCACATAGGCCGGGCCGGGCTGTGGGAGAAGTCCGGTCATCTGGGCTTCTATCGAGAGAACATGTATGCCTCAATGGACATCGACGGTGATCCGTATTTTGTCAAGCCGATGAACTGTCCGTTCCACATTCAGGTGTACAAGGCGCACAAGCATTCCTACCGAGACCTCCCCCTTCGCTGGGCCGAACTAGGCACAGTATACCGCTATGAAAAGAGCGGTGTCTTGCACGGGCTCGTACGGGTGCGCGGGTTCACGCAGGACGATGCGCACATCTTCTGCACCCCGGCCCAGATTGAGGAAGAAGTCCGCAGGACTGTGCGGTTTTCGTTGAAGATGTGGCGTACGTTCGGTTTTGGCGAGGTTTCCGCATACCTGTCGACGAAGCCGGCCAAGGCAGTGGGCGAAGCAGCCCGCTGGGAGCAGGCCACCTCCTCGCTGGAGAACGCGCTCAAGGCCGAGGGTGTGGCCTACAAGGTTGACCCGGGCGGCGGCGCTTTCTACGGCCCCAAGATCGACATCAAGGTCAAGGACGCCATAGGTCGCGAGCACCAGACCAGCACCATCCAGTTTGACTTCAACATGCCGGAGCGCTTTGACCTGACGTTCATCGGCGAGGACGGCGCTGAACACCGTCCGTACATGGTGCACCGCGCGCTGCTTGGCAGTCTTGAACGGTTCTTCGGCCTGCTGATTGAGCATTATGCGGGCGCGTTCCCGCTGTGGCTTGCGCCGGAACAGGTGAGGATACTTCCCTTGACGGACGCCAGGCTTCCGCACGCCGAGGTTGTATCGGCCAAACTCCGTGAGGCAGGCTTCCGCGTCGGTGTGGATCGCCGGTCTGAGAAAGTCGGGGCAAAGATCAGGGACGCGCAAGAGGCAAAGATCCCCTACATGGTCGTCATCGGCCCGCGCGAGGAAAGCTCGGGCCAGCTGTCAGTACGCAGTCGGTCTGCCGGCGACCTTGGCGCGAAGACACTGGAAGACTTTATCGGTCAACTCGGTACTGAAACACTAGCAAAAGGAGGTTAGCTATTCGCTCATCATTCATCAGGGTGAACTACAGGATCAGGGTGCCTCAGGTGCGCTGTCTTGACGTCGATGGGAACATGGTCGGCGTCATTCCAACCGACAAGGCCCGGCAGATGGCCGGGCAGCAGGGTCTGGACCTGGTGGAAATATCTCCTAACGCAGATCCGCCGGTCTGCCGGATAATGGATTTCGGCAAGTTCCGGTACGAAGAGGCGAAGAAAGATCGAATTGCCAGGAAGCACCAACACAGCCTTGCACTCAAGGAGGTTAAGTTTCACGTCACTGTTGAGGAGCACGACTACCAGACCAAGATCAACAACATGAAGAAGTTCCTCGCCAAGGGCCACAAGGTGAAGATATCGCTCTTCTTCAGAGGTCGTGAAAACGTGCACCGGGAGCTGGGGTTCCGCCTTTTTGAGCGAGTTTTCAAGGATTGCAGTGATGTCGCAGCCATCGAACTGGCGCCGAAACTGATCGGACGCGGAATATTCGGGGTGCTTACACCACGCAGTTCAAAAGCCAGTCCGAAGCCGGCCTCGCCGCAGCCGTCGCGGCCGCCGGAACCAGCGGTGAAACCTGCAGCGGCAGCGTCGGTTCAGCCGGTTCAGCCGGTTCAGCCGCCCGCCGCCGTAGCGGCTGTGGCGCCGCAGATTCCACCGGTCAATTGATTCTCTGGAAAAATAGTAGACTGTAAGCAATTTATTCATGTATAGTGCGCGTTTTGTCCGATTTCGGGCAACGACAGGAAACCACAACCGGCCCTGCCAATGAAAGGGAACAGGCTGCCGGGTGGTCTGCGATTGCGCATTCTGCAGGAATGAGGGAGAGAGAAGATGCCTAAGCACAAAACGAAAAAGGCGGCAGCCAAGCGTTTCTGGAAAACAGGAACCGGCAAAGTGAGATTCTCACGCGCTGGCGGCGGTCACCTTCTGACTGGTAAGTCCAGGAAGCGTCGGCGGAACATGAACAAGAAGCCGGTTGCTTCCCCGGCCGACAGTAAACGTATCGGTATACTGCTATAGTCTGATTGGAGGAATACAATGCCAAGAGCAACAAATGCGCCCGCATCAAGGCGGCGCAGGAAGCGGCGGTTACAACTTGCCGCGGGGTTTAGCGGGGGAAGAAGCACTCGGTTCCGGCAGGCAAAAGAGGCGGTGGATCGCGCCATGCGCCTTGCGACGATTCACAGGAAGCTCAAGAAGCGGGATTTCCGCGACCTCTGGATCCTGCGTATCTCGGCCGCATGCAAGAGCCGCCGCTTGAGCTACAGCAGGTTCATTGAAGGCCTGACCAAGTCCGGTGTGAAGCTGAATCGTAAGATGTTGTCTGAGATAGCGATCCTTGACCCTGCCGGGTTTGATCGTATTATTGCACACGCGAAGGGCAGGCTGTAACAGATATGCAGAAAACCGAAAAAAAGAAAGCTGAAGTCAGAAACTCCGAGTTCTCCGGCGACAACCGGGAAGCCATGGAACAACTGTACAGCGAAACTCTGAAGAAGTTCACCGTCGGTTCCATTGTTGAGGGAACAGTCCTCGAAGTCAGGTCGTCAGAAGCACTTGTGGATATCGGCTACAAGTCCGAGGGCGTTGTACCCGCGGAAGAATTTGCCGATATCTCCCAGATCCAGCCCGGCGACAAGATCAGCGTCCTCCTCGAAGAAATCGAAAACGACGAGGGCATGGTGGTTCTGAGCAAGCAGAAGGCCGAAGAGAAGCTCAGGTGGGAAAACATGACCAGCAACTGCCAGGAAGGCAGTGTGGTCGAAGGCATAATCCAGGCCAGAGTAAAGGGCGGCCTGATTGTCAGCGTCAACGGACTGGAGGCGTTCCTGCCCGGCTCACAGATCGATGTGGCCCCAATCCGCGACATGGAGCGGCTGGTTGGCATCAAATCCGACTTTAAGATCGTCAAGATCAACCTTGAGCGTCGGAACATCGTCGTTTCCCGCAGGGAGCTCATTGAGGAGCGGCTGCGCGAAAAGAAGAAGAAGCTGCTGGCTGAGATCAGCGTTGGTCAGACCCGGAAGGGCGTCGCAAAGAACATCACCGATTTCGGCGTGTTCGTGGACCTTGATGGAATGGATGGACTCCTCCACATCACAGACATGAGCTGGGGCCGGATTGGCCATCCTTCCGAGATGGTGAAGCCCGGTCAGGAGCTCGAGGTCGTTGTCCTGGACGTCAACCTCGAGAAGGGTCGCGTTTCGCTGGGCCTGAAGCAGAAGTCATCGAACCCGTGGAACGATATCGAGAGCAAGTACCCGATCGGCACACGACTGCGCGGTCGTGTGGTCAACCTGGCGCCCTACGGTGCGTTTGTTGAGCTGGAAGAGGGTGTTGAAGGTCTGGTGCACGTGTCCGAGATTTCCTGGACACGCCGCATCGCACGGGCCTCCGATGTGCTCGCAATCGGCGACACGGTTAATGTCGTAGTTCTGAACGTCAACAAGGACGAGCAGAAGATAGCGTTAGGCATCAGGCAGACGGAGCAGAACCCGTGGGAGCTTGTGCGTGATCGCTATCCAGTCGGCTCCCGCATCACCGGCAAGGTGAGGAACTTCACCTCGTACGGCGCGTTCGTCGAGCTTGAGAACGATATCGACGGCATGATCCACGTATCCGATATGTCCTGGACACGCAAGGTCAACCATCCGTCAGAGATTCTCAAGAAGAGCGAGACGGTTGAGGCGGTCGTGCTTGAGGTCGACGCAGAGAACCGGAGAATCAGCCTTGGCCTGAAACAGGCCCAGGAAGATCCCTGGTCGACAATCGGGACCAGGTTCCATGTCGGTCTGCTGGTTAAGGGCAAGGTGACCAAGCTGACCTCCTTCGGCGCATTCGTCGAGCTCGAGGAAGGCGTGGAGGGGCTTGTCCACATCTCACAAATCAGCGACGACCATGTCGCCAAGGTCGGCGATGCGCTGGCCGAGGGGCAGGAAATCACGGCGCGCGTGGTGCGTGTCGACGCGGCTGAACACCGTATCGGCCTCAGCATCAAGGCGGCCGCAATGGCTGATGAGGAATTCGAACGCCAGAAAGATGAGCTGCAGACCGGGCTGAGGCCGGGTGAAGACATGGTGGATCTGGCGGGTGCTTTCGACCAGGCTCTCGGCGCCAGCGGCGCAGGCGAAGAGTGGCATCCTGGCGACTCGCACGGCAAAAAGGACGAAGGCGAGAAGAACCGGAAGTAGTTGCCGGCCTTCGGTGTCTCTGGATTAGACTTAATGTAGTGGCGGGCGCCGGACTGTTACGGCGCCCGCACTTTTTTCTGCCCGGCCCGACGATCAATCAGGCGTGGAGTTACTTGTGCAATCGAACGTCCTCGTGAGTCTTGAACAGCGCGGCCTGCTTGAGGCAATGACCGACCCGCGGGTGCGCGAGCTGGTGAACCAGCCCTGCACGGCGTATGCGGGCTTCGACCCCTCCTCGAGCAGCCTCCAAGCCGGCAACCTCATAGCCGCGTTCGGCCTTGCGCATTTCCAGCGGGCAGGTCACAAGGTAATCGTCCTGGTCGGCGGCGCCACCGGCCTGATCGGCGACCCTTCCGGGAAGGCTTCGGAACGGCAGGCATTGTCCGTGGAGCAGGTCGAAGAGAACCTGAAGGGCATCACCGAGAACCTGTCCAGGGTCCTCGACTTCCATCACCCGACCGTCCCAGCCAAGCTGGTAAACAACAACGACTGGATGAAGAAGTTCACCTTTGTGGACTTCCTGCGCGACGTCGGCCGCCATTTCCGCCTCGGCACTATGCTCAGCAAGGAAAGCGTCCGGGCGCGGCTCGAGTCAGAAAACGGCATGAGTTTCACCGAGTTCAGCTACCAACTCCTCCAAAGCTACGACTTCCTCCACCTCTACGACACCGAGAACTGCCGGATACAGCTCGGCGGCTCGGACCAGTGGGGCAACATCACCGCCGGCATCGATCTGATCGGAAAAGTGCGAGGCGGGGAAGCTTACGGTGTCACGTTCCCGATCGTGTGCGACTCAGCCGGCCGGAAGTTCGGCAAGAGCGAGGGTAATGCAATATACCTGGATCATCGCCGCACATCCTATTACAACTTCTACCAGTTCTTCGTTCGCACCACGGATGCCGACGTCGTGAAGTTCTTGAAGCTCTTCACATTCCTGCCGCTTGAAGTTATCGCCGATCTTGAGCGCACGGTGCGCGAAGCCCCTGAGAAGCGCGAAGCCCAGAAGCGGCTGGCAGAAGAGATAACGCGGACGGTACACGGCCAGAGCGGGCTGAATGCCGCACTCCGGGCCACCGAGGTTCTCTTTGGCGGCTCTATGGCAGGCCTGACAGCGGGCGACCTGAGTGACGTCTTCGCGGATGTCCCATCCACCACCCTCCCGGCCGATAAGGTTGCAGACCGGCCGGTGATCGAGGTGGCTGCAGCTGCCGGGCTATGCTCGAGTAAGGGTGAAGCCCGACGGCTTCTGGTCGGCGGCGGTCTCTACGTGAACAACGAGCGGGCGACTTCACCAGACGCGGCAGTCCAGGCCGGGCAGGTCATCGAAGGCCGCATCCTCGTCCTTCGTTCCGGCAGGAAGAGCTTCCACCTTGTGAAGATCGCCTGAGCAATAGCAAAGCCTGCCCGCGACGTTATGTGTGGCATTGCGAACAGCCAAGACACGTCACCATTCTCGCTTGAAAACAACATCCCTTCCACAGAGCAGGAAGCCCCCCCATCGTAGCGCTTGCGCTTCAGGCACTACTTCGACATCTCTTCCACCACGCGAAGGATTCTTTCTTCTCTATGCCGGCGCCGCAGCGACAGTTGAAACACAAGCGAAACATTCAACTGTGCCTCGACACGGTGAAATGGTTGACGAGATACAGGCCAGAATACGTCATTCCCTTTGCTCTTCCCCCACCCCGCACACGCTGATATCATCGTGGCCTGTTTTCAATGCAGTGGAGGACTCGTCTATGAGCGGCGGATGGATCACCGTTGCCGGCGCCAGGCAGCACAATCTCCAGAATATCACGGTGAGAATTCCCCGCGAGAAACTAACCGTCATCACCGGTCTGAGCGGATCGGGGAAGTCGTCCCTGGCATTCGACACCCTGTATGCCGAGGGGCAGCGCCGCTACGTCGAAAGCCTCTCCGCCTACGCACGCCAGTTCCTTGACCGCCTCCAGAAGCCCGACGTGGACTATATCGACGGACTTTCACCAGCCATTGCCATCGAGCAGCGCACTGCCGGCTCCAATCCCCGCTCAATAGTTGCCACGACCACCGAGGTTCACGACTACCTTCGCCTTCTGTTTGCAAACATAGGCCAGGCCCACTGCCCGAAATGCGGGCGGGAAGTGCGGCGGCAGAGCGCGGAGCAGGTGGTGGAGCTGCTTATGCAACTGCCGGTGCGAACAAAGGTCGCGATCCTTGCACCACTTGTTCGCGGCAGGAAAGGCAGGCACGAAGCGGTTTTCCAGGCCGTCAGGCAGCAGGGATTCGTGCGAGTCAGGGTTGACGGGGAGCTCTACGACCTCGATGGTGTGCCGGACATCAATCCGAAGCAGGCCCACACAATTGACGCGGTGGTCGACCGCCTCGTAATGACCAGCCGCATAAGGCAGCGGATGACCGATTCGGTGGAGCTGGCCCTGAAACACGGCACCGGAACCTTGATCACCCTGCGGCAGCCAGACGGCGGCGGTCCGTGGCGTGAAGACCTTTACTCGGAAAAACACGCATGCCCCGATTGCGGCATAAGTTTTGAGGAACTGACTCCGCGACATTTCTCATTCAACAGTCACTACGGCGCCTGTCCTGTGTGCTCCGGACTGGGCACAGATCTCTTCTTCGACAGGGATTTGATCATTCCCGACGCTTCCCTATCGATTACCGGCGGCGCCATCCACGCCTGGCGAAGGGGTGGTCGCCGGCTTATCATCTACTACAACGGGCTGTTGCGTGCGCTTTCGCAACACTACGGATTCAGCCTCGACACCCCGTTCAAGGATCTTCCGGCAAATGTCCAGAAATCCCTGCTCGACGGCTCCGGCGAGGAGCAGGTCGAATTCGGCTTCTGGCGGGGCGGCGCTCTCCGGAAGTATACGAAACCTTTTGAAGGCATTATCCCCAACCTCCGGCGGCGCTACGAAGAGACCGACAGCGACTTCACGCGACAGCGTCTTCGGGGCTACATGAACCGGCAGCTTTGCCCGGCCTGCAACGGCGCCCGGCTCAAGCCCGAGATACTCGCCTGCACCGTGCACGGCAAATCCATTGTCGACATAACCAGAATGTCAATCAAGCAGGCGGCCGAGTTCTTCGCCAACCTGCCCCTGTCGGAACAGGAGCGGGCCATAGTCAGCGAAGTGATGAAGGAGATACGCGAACGGCTGGGGTTCATGATGAACGTCGGGCTGGACTATCTCACGCTGGACAGGGAAAGCGGCACTCTCTCGGGCGGCGAGGAACAGAGGATCCGGCTGGCCACGCAGATAGGATCGGGCCTCACAGGAGTCCTCTACGTGCTGGACGAGCCCACCATCGGGTTGCATCACCGTGACAACGAGCGGCTGCTGGACGCCCTGAGGAAGCTGCGGGACCGCGGAAACACCGTTGTTGTTGTCGAGCACGACGAAGAAACCATACGCACCGCGGACTTCATCATAGACCTGGGCCCCGGCGCGGGACGCCATGGCGGCCAGGTGGTCACCCAGGGAACCATAGGGGAGTTGCTCGCGAACGACAAGTCACTGACGTCCCGCTACCTCAACGGCTCCATTGAAATCGGACGCCTTGGCGAACCCGTCAAGCCAACCGGCCAGGCCATTGAAATACTTGGCGCCGCCGAGAACAATCTCAAGGACATCGACGTGCGGATCCCCCTGGGGCTGTTCGTTTGCGTGACCGGCGTTTCAGGCAGCGGCAAGAGCACCCTCGTCGACGACATTCTCAGGCGCGCGCTGTTTCAGAAACTGCACGGCGCACGCGAGCGGCCCGGCAAGCACCGGAAGATACTGGGCGTGAACAAACTCGACAAGGTGATCGTCATCGACCAGTCTCCGATCGGCCGCACCCCAAGGAGCAACCCGTCGACATACACCGGCGCGTTTGACTTCATACGCAAGCTCTTCGCGGGCGTGCCCGCTTCCAAAGTTCGCGGTTATGGTCCCGGCCGCTACAGCTTCAACGTCAAGGGCGGCCGTTGCGAGAAGTGCGGCGGGGACGGCCTGATCCGCCTGGAAATGCATTTCCTGCCGGACGTCTACGTCACGTGCGAACAGTGCCGGGGACTGAGGTACAACAGTGAAACGCTTGAAGTACGGTACAACGGCCAGAACATCTCTGAAGTTCTTAACATGACGATAGATGACGCGCTCGAGTTCTTCAAGAACGTGCCTTCCATCGCGAGAAAGCTGAAAACGCTTTCAGAAGTGGGGCTTGGGTACCTCCAGCTCGGGCAGTCGGCAACAACATTGTCCGGCGGAGAGGCCCAGCGGGTGAAACTGGCCACAGAACTGAGCAAGGTTGCCACCGGCCACACGATGTACCTGCTCGACGAGCCCACAACAGGACTTCATTTTGCCGACGTGCACCGGCTCCTGCACGTGTTGATGCGCCTCAGGGACGCCGGGAACACGGTTGTTGTCATCGAACATAATCTAGACGTAATCAAGAACGCCGACTACATTATTGACCTCGGCCCTGAGGGTGGTGACGACGGGGGCAGACTGGTCGTCTCAGGCACACCCGCGGATGTGAGCCGTTGCGCGGAATCCCACACGGGGCAGGCTCTGCGCCGGTGGTTTGACGGATCCAAGGAGGAGACGGCGACTAGATGAGAATGTCTTGCACAATCGGGAGACGGCGCCTGACGCTGCTGGTTTGCGTGCTGGCATCGATCCTTGCCTTTTGCCGGCCGGGAGCGGCACAGGACCCCGCCGCTCTCATCAAGACAGGCAAAGCGGCACTTGAAGACGGTTTCTACGAACTGGCTGAGAAGAGCTTTCGCGACTGCAGATTGACTGCGACCAACGGGGCTCCCGAGGCAGACCAGGCGCTCATCCTGCTGGCCTGCGCGATGCACGGGCAGAGGAGATACCAGGACATGCTGTCGCTCCTGTCGCCCCTGAGCAGCCCAGCGGCCTGCTACTGGCGGGCTGTGGCGTACTTCGACCTGCAACAATACGAGAAGGTGACGGCCGCACTTGCCGATTTCGATACAGCGTACAGCAGCAACCAGTATTCAACCCACGCGCTTCGACTCCTTGCCGACTGCCACCTCCAGACCGGCCGGACAAACGAGGCGCTCAAAGTGTTTTCACGGCTGGAGAACACACCCGGCGACTCACCGGCAAAGGAGAGCAATCTACTGGACTGGGCACGTACGCTCGTTGATGCGGGACAAACCGCACGCGCGAAGGAGGTCCTGGAAAGACTGATCAATCGTTCGCCGCAAACATCCGAGGGTCGGCAGGGCCAGCTGCTTCTCGGACGACTGCTGGCCTCGGGGGGTGAGTTCAAGGAGGCAGAGGCCGTGCTCCTCCCGCTTGTCGACCGGCTCCCCCCCGACCCTGCGAGCGCTGTGGATGCACTGATCGTACTGGCCGGCGTATATGAAGCTCAGAAGAAGCCCGAGGACGCAACCAACGCCCTGTCAACGGCAGTTGCGCTCGCCCCGGACCAACGACTCAAGCGACGCGCGGAACTCGCCTTTGGACGGGCGCTCCTTAGGTCAAAGAACGCGGAAGAAGGCGCGGCAGTGCTGAAGCCATACATTGCCGCAATTCCCCCTGACGCTGCGGCACCGTCGCTCCAGCTCGAGGTTGCGGCGGCGTTCATGGACGCCGGGAACGCCGTAAGGGCGGAAGAGGCATACCAGCACTACCTGGAAGCATTTTCAGACAAGGCGGGAAGAGCTCTCGCGTTCAGCGGAAAAGGCTGGTCACTGGTACTCCGGCAGAAGCCGGCGTACGAGGAAGCTGCCGATGCGTTTCTCCAGGCTTTCCTGTTGTTCAGCGACCCGGCCGACAAGGTGCGCTGCCTCACAAAGGTGGCCGACTGCCGCTTCAGCAACAAGCAGTTCAGCCTTGCGGCCCAGGCCTACGACCAGCTGATTGCGGAATTCCCTGCTGCGCCCCTGGCGGCACAGGCTATGTTCCAGAATGCAGAGTGTGCCGCCAGGATGAACAAGCCGGACGACGCGGTGCGGCTTTTTAGGAGCGTAATTGCCACAAATCCTGCCGGCGTATTCGCCGACCAGGCCCTCATGCGGATAGCCGAAATCAAGGAAGACCAGGGTGAACAGGCCGCGGCGCTTGGGGCCTATGATCAGCTGATGGCCACCTACACCAACAGCACCCTGTACGCCAATGCTCTGCTTGCCCACGGCCTCATCAACTTCCGCAGCCTGCTGTTTGAGACCGCCCTGGGCGATTTCGAAAAGCTTGTCCTACTGTTTCCACAAACCGAGGCTGCCGAGCATGCCGCCTACATGCGCGGACGCTGCCTCCAGATTCTTGGCCAGGAAGACAAGGCGATCGCCACATGGCGCGAGTTCCTGCACGCTTACCCTGCGTCGCAGAAGTGGACTCCGCACGTCCTGTACAGACTGGGTGAATACGCATTCAACCGCGGGGAATACGGTGAGGCCGAAAAGCAGTTCGATGGAATCGCCGGTGTCTACACCAATGATGCCCTTGCCCCTGCCGCCCTCCTGGCTGCCGGCCAAGCTGCCGCAAAGCTGGCGGAATACCTTGACGCGATCAACTACTTCTCGTCACTGGTGACGAAGTATCCCACATGGCATGGAATAGCCAGGGCGCGCTACGAACAGGGCGACGCAACCAAGGAACTCGGCGAGTACGCAAAGGCTATTCTTCTCTTCGAGGAGATCATCAACAAGTACAGCAGCAGCGATTCAGTGGATCTAGCCTGGTGCGGAAAGGCCTACTGCGAATTCGCCCTCGGCGCCGGAGACACAAACAGGTACGAAGCTGCCATCAGGTCCTACAAGCACGTCGCCGACAGCCCCCTCGCCCCTCCGGACCTGAAACTGCATGCGCAGTTCAAGATCGGCGATTGCCTGCAAAAACTGCAAAGGCATGACGAGGCCGTGGAACAAATGTATTCGAATGTCATGATACCATATCTGGATGATCCCAAGGGGCTCTTCAGGGAGTATCCGGCATGTGAGGAGTGGTTCACCCGGGCGGCTTATGCTATCGTTGAAAGAATGGAAGTGCAGAAAAAGTGGCGTGAGGCAATTAGGATACTCAAGCGTGTTGTGGATGCCGGTGTGCCGGCCTCCGATGACGCACAGAAGCGAATCGACAAAATAAGGCTCCAACTCTGGATCTTGCCATAGGGTGTTGTGCGCCGCGACCTGGCGGGATGACGGGACCAATTGAGTTCGGCCTGGAGGAGATTGCCGATGTGGGACATTATTCAGTGCTCAGGACCGGTGTTGTGGGTTGTCGCTGTAATTTTCCTCAGTGGCGCAGCTGCGTTCATCACTTTCGTGGAGCGCGGCTTTCACCTGCACAGGGCAAGGATAAAGGCCGACGACTTCCTTCACGGCATCCTGAATATCCTCAAGGCCGGAAACATTGAGGAGGCACTGGCGATCTGCGACGAGACCCCCGGCCCGGTAGCGCGAATAGCCAGAACCGCCATTCTCCACAGGGCGGAGGGACGTGAAATGCTTGATGCCGCGGTAAATGATTCGGGATTGTCGGAAATCTCCAGGCTCGAATCCCGCGTCGGCGTCATCTCTACTGTGGCCCAGATTGCACCGCTGCTTGGTCTCCTGGGCACGGTGTTGGGGATGATGACGCTGCTGGGAGACCTGGAGGTCTCCCAGTGGCAGTCTGCCAGGGTTACCCTCGGTCTCAAACACGCGCTGACCGCAACCGCAGCGGGGCTCATTGTCGCCGTGCCCTGCTACGTCGCCTACAATCTTGTTGTCGGAAAGATCGAGTCCCTCGTCGTCGAGATGGAACGGGTTGCATCTGAAGTCACCGCTTTCCTGAGGAGTCAGAATAAGTGATCAAGAGTGCAGAAACCACGTTAGGGTGGCGCCGGGACGGGTTGCGAACCCGGTACAGGCCCAGGACGCAGATCCGCGGAAAGTTATTCGCCGCAGCCCCGTGGCTCAACCTCCTGATCCTGCTGGCGGCGTTCGGCCTGCTCGTACCACGCCTTGTCCTGCCCCCGGGGCGGAGCATCGAACTCCCGGATGGAACCGTTTCCCCACAGGGGACGCGCAGTGTTACGGCAGTCGTGCTGTCGCACAGGGAGAGTACCGCATCCGAGGCAAGGGCTGAGATGATCTTCTTCGAGGATCAGCCGTTTGCTGTGGACAACCCGGCCCAGATGCAGGAACTCAAGACTCGCTTCTTCCGCGTCGCCAGGGAGCATCCCGAAACCGTCCTCGTCGTGGAAGCCGATGTGCACGTTGAATACGGCACGATTGCCAGGCTCTGCACTGTAGCGAGCAGGACAGGATTCAAGACTGTTCATCTTGCCGGCCGGTTACCAGGGGAACATGCCCGTGAATAAGACCAGGTTTGTCCATACCTCACCGGTTGACACCCTTGCATCCATACTCGTGGCCTCCTCATTCGTTGCCATATGGCTTCTCTGGCCCGCATCAAAAGGCGTTCACGGCGGTGGGGCCACGACATCCGAGGGAACCAGGTTTTCCTTCAGGTCAATCCCGGCTGCCGACGTCAGCGCTCCTGCCCCGCTCAGCCGTCCTATTCTCGGGTCCGGCAAGATAGGGCGGGAGGACTTTGATGTCGACGAGGTACTTGTACTGGGCAGAATCGACCTTTCGAAGCTGCTGGGGCAGCCTGCCGACTCCGGCAAACCTGCTGCCGAGCTTGAGCCGCCCGGCATGTTGCAAGCGAGGCGAATCCAGGCATATCTGGATTCACCTGTCTTTCAACCGGTTCTGCGCATGGGCCCGACAAGGGTGCGAGTAGTCGTTTCAGACGCTCTGCGCGCTAGAAAGTTCGATGCCTCGGCCATATCGGCCCCGCCGCTGCCGGCGCGCGAAGAACCATGGGTACTCAAGGCATTTGTGGAAGTTGACGAGCTCGGAACAGTTACCCAGACGCGATTGGATACACCAACGGCCGATTCTGAGCTCAACTCTGCCGCACTGCGCGCCCTCAATGGAAGCCGCGCCGGACCAGGCAACCGGCCCTGTGACGGCACGGTGACAATGTCGTGGAGCGGAACCGAGACGATGAACCGGTGAGTGCAGGGATGTCCTTGCGCGTCGCGGCCACAAATCCCGGGAGACTGTAATGGATAGATTCACGAGACGTTCCGTCAGCAGAATGCAGGGATATGTACCGGGCGAGCAGTCGCGTGCCCCGGGCATCATCAAGTTGAACACGAACGAGAACCCCTATCCGCCATCGCCCATGGTGGCAAAGGCCTTGCAGGCTCTCCCGGTGGAGGAATTACGGCTCTACCCCGAACCAACGGCTCTCGAGGTTAGAAAACGAATAGCCGCCATCCACGGCTGCGACATCGATAGCGTCTTTGTGGGCAACGGTTCGGACGAAATACTTGCATTGTGCACCAGGGCTTTTGTGGAGGACGACGGTGACATAGGCTTCTTCAATCCATCCTACTCGCTGTACCCGGTGCTGGCCCTGATCAGAAACGTGGCGACTAAACCTGTGGAACTATCCGCCGACTTCAGCTGGAGAATGCCGAAGGCGTACAAGACGTCCCTGTTCTTCATGACGAACCCGAACGCCCCGACCGGCATGCTTCACGACAGGAGTACCGTCGGCCGGTTTTGCCGCCAGCTGCGGGGCGTAACCGTAATAGACGAGGCCTACGTCGATTTTGCCCGTGAAGACTGCATGGACATGGCGCTCAGGTACAACAATGTACTGGTCGTCAGGACGCTTTCAAAAGCATTCTCGCTCGCTGGCCTGAGAGTCGGCTACGCAGTCGGCGCTAAACCGCTGATAGCCGCCTTGTTCAAGCTCAAGGACTCATACAATACCGACACGATCGCCCAGCGCCTTGCCCTTGCCGCCCTCTCCGACCTTCACCACATGAAGGCAAATGTCCGCAAGATCAGGCAGACCCGAGCCCGTCTTTCGAGACTCCTGGTGGAAAGAGGTGCTTTTGTCTTTCCTTCGGAGACCAATTTTCTGTGGCTGCGCCCGCCCGCGGTGCCTGCGGAGGTCTTCTGCAAACGCTTGAGGGAAAGGCAGATTATGATAAGGTACTTCTGCGGTCCAAGGACGGCGGATTTTGTGCGAATCACGGTGGGAACCGACGAACAAGTCGACAGATTGATAGAAGCAATCGATGAAATGGGCCTGGTTGGGGTGCCGAGCCCCCGGGGCCTGGCTGTCAAACGGAAAGGCTGCAGATGAAGAAGAGAACCGCTGAATTGAGGCGCACCACGAGGGAAACCGACGTAAAGGTGAAGCTCTGCCTCGACGGCAACGGAGAGAGCCGTATTTCCACGGGCCTGCCGTTCCTGGACCACATGCTTGTGCTGCTGGCAAAACACTCCCGCATCGATCTGGTTATCGCCGCCCGTGGCGACCTGGAAGTAGACGCACATCACACTGCGGAAGACGTCGGCCTGACGCTCGGAGATGCGCTCAACAAGGCTCTCGGCGACCGGAAGGGCATAGCACGCTACGGTTGGAGCTACGTGCCCATGGACGACGCCCTCGGGCGGGCCGTGGTAGATCTCGGCGGGCGTCCCTATCTGGTATGCAAGTTCGCCCATCGCGGAAAGAGGATCGAGAAGTTTGACCTTGGCCTGATCCCGGAGTTCCTGCGCGCGTTGTCGGTCCAGGGCAGGATGAACCTGCATGTCGCCCAGCTTTACGGTGTGGATGCTCACCACGCCTACGAATCGGTGTTCAAGGCACTGGCGAAAGCCCTGGGCATGGCATGCGCAAGGGATGGTCGTAATGACGTCCCGTCGAGCAAGGGACTGATATAGCTACGCTCATCAATATGCCTGTTTCAAGGGTGTTCCTCTTCTCTCGCGAAACCGGACAGCTAGAATGATAAACATAATACCGGCAATTGACCTCAAGGACGGAAAGTGCGTCAGGCTGAGGCAGGGCAATGCAACCGACGTGACGGTCTATTCGGAGGATCCAGTCGCAACAGCCCGTCACTGGGCTGCTGATGGCGCCGGGATGCTCCATATCGTGGATCTGGACGGCGCATTCCAGGGGATGCCCGTGCATGCGGCTCTCATAGCCCGGATCGTATCCGCAGTCGATATTCCTGTCGAGACAGGCGGGGGCCTGCGCACCGAGGCCGATATCCAATCCCTTGTGGATGCAGGGGTAAGGCGGGTAATACTCGGAACAAGGGCATGTCTCAAGCCGGACGATCTCGTACCGCTCGTGCGCCGGTTCGGCGACAGGATCGCAGTAGGAATAGATGCAAGGGACGGCCTTGTAAGCATCAAGGGCTGGGTGGAAACAACGGCCGTAAAGGGTGTAGATCTCGCCGTTCATCTCGACGCAATCGGCGTCAAGACCCTTATATACACTGACATTGCCACAGACGGCATGCTGCGCGGCGTCAATGCCGTACAGGTGGCGGCCGTCTGCAGGGCGGTGTCATGCGAGGTGATCGCGTCAGGCGGAATAGCCTCGGCGGAAGATATATGCACTCTCCGGGACCTGAAGATGCCCAACCTCACTGGCGCGATAGTAGGCAAGGCCCTCTACGAGAAGAGGGTCTCGCTGCGCGAACTGCTTGATGTTGCCGGTTAGATACGGGCGCTCTTCCCCGGCACGAAGTGTCCCGCCAGTCCAGGAGCCCCTTCTCGTCAGGGACGGAACCGCCGCTGGCGCGGGAAATGTCAATGCAGGCTCTGTGGGCCCGTTCCATCATCTTGTCTGAAGAACTGCCGAGGCTGAGCCGGCCGACAACATCCCGCAGATGTTCTTCCAGCGGCTGCTCCGGTTGATGCAATACCCACGGATATGGGGCCAGCTACCCCTTGGGCACCACACCGGCCCGGTCGAATTTCCACCGCGTCCCGATGCGTTTCAGCCACACGGTGTATATGCCGGCGGCCGCTTCGGAATTGTCTGCAGAATATGGTATGTCAATGCTGGCCGCGCTCTTGCCCACGTAATACGCGCACTTTGCTCTCGGGGCTGCAACAACCTTTGCCCCCTGCGGGAAAGAAGCATCTTGCTTCATGGCTTTGATTCCGATGCTGTACATCGTCTTTTCTGTTGAAATGGAGCAGCCACTGCACAACGCGACAAGAAGCACGATCGCAGCAACAGCCGACGTTCGACCGATATTTCCAAGCATAATTTCCCTTCCCCCTCTCCCTGGACAGACCCGCAAATAGACCCAAGCATTCTCGCAGCGATTGCGCAGCCTATCAAGTCCGGACTGTTTGAATCCAACGGGGGCCGGGCACGCATGGCAGTTCCGCAGGGCTCCCTGTCTTCCGGCTATGGCCAGCATGGCAACCGGTCCCCTCTTTCGGAACACGCACATTGCGTGCTTGCCACCGTATCACCTACACGTTCTGGCAAACTTTGACACCGTGCAAACTTTGACATGGCAAACTTTCCACTTGCGGATGACGATTCGGCGGCATACTGTGGCTCAAGGGAAGGGCGTTTCGCAAACAATCGGGAGGGAGTCATTCCATGAACCGGATGCGTATTCTGTTGGTGGTAGCTGTCGTCACTGTCTCGTCCGTGGTAGGACTCAATGCCCAGCAAAAGGACACTGCATGGGCGGTTTCCCAGGCGCCGGCAGACTCCCTGTTCGTCGTTGGTTCGCGCAACTTCGGCAGCCTTTGGACGAATCTGAAGCAGTGGTCCGGACAAGGGGACAAGATACCTAACTTTCCGGCAATGATGGAAATGCAAATGCCACAGGGCATAGACCTCACTGGTCCGGTTGCAATAATGATGCTTTCCAGCGGCGAACGTACCAGCATTGTGGTCATGAGCCAGATGAAACCCGGCGCGGCCATTTCCGGGGACAAGGTTGACGGCGGCATAACAAAGGTCGTCAGCTCCTTTGGAACAACCTCATACGCACTCCAGATGGCGCCGTGGGTAGCAATGTCGGACAATCAGGCATCCCTTCAGGCGATGTCTGCCGCAAAGACTCGCCTGGTTGTCACCGCGCAGCAGAAGAATGACATAAACGGTCGTTCCGTGTGGGCATGGGTGAATACAAAAGCCCTTACCGCGAAGCTCAAGGCCTCAATTCCACAGGATTTGCAGCAGACGGACGTTTCCCCTGCAGAACCAAATCACGCCGCACTTGCAAACTCCGCGATAAGCCTGCTGAACCAGGTCAGCTCACTCACGGCTGCGCTGGATGTTAAGCCGGAGGCTGCCGCGTTGACTGTCGGACTCGAATATGCGCCAAACTCGCAACTGGCCCTTCTTGCCTCCGCCGGCCTACCCATAGCCTCCTACAAAGCTGGCCTGCCGGCGACAGACCAGCTGCTGGTGGCAGGATGGGGTCGCACGGACTGGGTGAAAATGGTCGCGCCAACCAAGGCGATCATCATGCCGTTCATGGATACGCTCATCCCGGCCTCAAATGCTGATGCCCGTAAAAGCCTCGATGCCATGTGGGTAATATATGCCGAATTGGCCGCAACGCTTGGAAATGAGGCCGCATTTGTCATGAAACCGGCCCCGATAGGTGAAGGCGTGTACCATCTGGCCGAGACCTTTGCCGTCAAAAACCCTGATGCCTTCAGGAAAACCATGGCAAAGGCAATGCCTATGTCGGAGGAACTGACCAAGGCCATATCAAACCTCGGCCCGGCTGGAAGCGCGACGCCGCAGATGGACATGAAGGTGGATTACAAGCCTTCAGCAGAGACAATTGACGGTGTTGCGGTGGACGTGATCTCGACAAAGATTACTCCTGCCATGTCGCCTGACGAGCAAGAAGCGGCGCAGAAGATGGTGGAATCCATGTATGGCCCCGAAGGCATGACAATGCGCATGGCGGTGGTTGGACGTACGGCCGTCGTAAGCATGGGTGGCAAGAACGTCATGGGTGGCGCGCTCAAAGCAGCGAAAGGGCAAACTCCCGATCTCGCCGGCAACCCAAAGGTGGCAGCAGCCCTTGCCCGCGTGTCGAAGAGCGCCACGTTCGCCGGCGTTGCTTCACTGCCAGCCTACGCCTATTTCACGATCAACATGGTACAGCGCATGGTCGCAGGCGCGGGAAACCCTACGCCCTCCATTCAGGAGCCGGCGATGGGTGATCTCGTGACGTTCTCCCTGAGGATGCAGGGAAATACACAGTATTTTGACCTGAATGTGCCCCAGTCCGAGGTCCTCGGTGTGGTTGGCATACTCGAGCAGATGAATGCCGGCTCTGGCAGAACCAGGCCGTCGGGTGGACGCGGGCCGGTGCAGGGAGCTCCGGCGCCTGTCCCGGAAGATGAATAGTTGACTTGCACCGGCCTGGAGCTGGTGCGGGTAATCATCGGCAGCCGTGCGGCGTAAGTGTAATTTCCGTCGCCGCATGGCATCGATCGAAGCTGGTCGCTCCAGCGTCCCCGGCACTGACTGCAGCCGATCCAGAGGGTTGGGCCGGGTCAAACATCCAACGCCAGACCGTCAAATGACACAAACATGGACTCAGGCAGCTCTGCCTCTGTCCGTGAGTGATCGAGGTCGTGGCTCATGTGTATGACAAAGGAGCGGCGAGCCCCGATTCTACGAAGCGCCTCGACGCTTTCCCCAAGCGACAGATGAGTGCTGTGGGGTCTGGCCCTCAGGGCATCCAGCACCATCACATCCAGATTCTGCAGGCTCCTGATGGTGTCAGACGGCATAACGTGGCAGTCCGGGAAATAGCCCACCGCCCGTCCACAGGCCTCGAACTTGAATCCGTACGTCGTTTTCGGTGCATGCTCCACATTGAATGGCGTGACCCTGATGGGGCCGATCATGAACGGTCCTGAGACCTCATGAAAGTCCACACGCGGCCGATAGACATCCGCAACGTGTTCGTGGTGGATGTAGTCGAAGATCCTGTTCATGTCCGCAACTGTATCTGCGGACCCATAAGCGGGAATCCTGCTGTCCTGCATGGTGTTGTATCGACGGATATCGTCGAAACCCAGGATATGGTCCGCGTGCGAATGCGTAAACACAAGGGCATCCACACGCGGAATCCGGTTTGTGAGCGCCTGCATCCGGAAATCCGGGGCGATATCCACCACCACATGGATACCACCAGCCTGCAGATACAGGCTGGTTCTCAACCGCTTATTGCGCGGATCATCGGATCGACACACACCACAGGTGCACCCTATTGCGGGCACTCCCAGCGATGTGCCAGTACCAAGAAACACAAGCCTGATTCCCGGCACCGACCCTGATGACGGGCGCTGTTCGGGCATCAGTTCTTGGAATCCTGCGGAATCCGCATGCTGTAGAACGAGCGATATACGAACACCAGCGCGATCAGGAACAGCACTCCGCCGATCGCCAGTTTCAGGTTCTTGTTCGTCATGGTCACTGCGATTTCAACCGCAAGCAGACCGAACAGCGTGGTGAACTTGATCACAGGATTCATGGCCACCGAGGAGGTGTCCTTGAATGGATCGCCGACTGTGTCACCAACAACGGTAGCGGCATGCAGGTCCGTGCCCTTCTGGCGAAGGTCCACTTCTACAATCTTCTTGGCATTGTCCCATGCACCACCGGCATTCGCCATAAAAATGGCCTGGAACAGGCCGAAGAACGCGATGCCGATGAGGTAGCCGATGAAGAAGTAGGGGTTGAAGAAAGGCAGCGCCAGAGCCATGCAGAAAATCACGATGAATATGTTCCACATACCCTTCTGCGCATACACGGTGCAGATGCGAACCACTTCCTTGCTGTCCTTCTCGGAAGCAGTGGTAGCGTCGAGCTTCATGTGCTCCTTGATGTACACCACTGCCCTATACGCGCCCGTCACCACCGCCTGGCATGATGCCCCGGTGAACCAGTATATCACCGCTCCACCCATGATCAGCCCAAGGATGATCTCTGGCTGGACGATGCTCAGCGCATTGATAACAGGCTTGAACATGCCCGGTACGCCTGAAGCGAGCTGGACTTCATACATCCGCTGCAGGAGCATGATGATGCCGAACACCATGGTGGTCGCGCCAACAACAGCCGTTCCAATAAGTACCGGCTTGGCAGTGGCCTTGAACGTATTACCTGCGCCATCGCCCTTCTCCAGCTGGTATTTGGCGTTCTCGAAATCCGGCTTGAAGCCGAACGTCTTCTCAATATCTTCCTTGATGCCTTTGCGCCCCTCGATCTGGCTCAGCTCGTAGACCGACTGGGCGTTGTCCGTCACCGGACCATAGCTGTCCACGGCAATTGTGACCGGTCCCATGCCCAGGAATCCGAAGGCCACAAGCCCGAACGCAAAGATCGGGGCAGCAAACGTGAACTCCGGCGGCATCAGCGCCAGCAAAGCCGAATACTGGGAGAAGTAGTAGGAAGTAAACATGAGGAGCATGATTACCAATCCCATCCAGAATGCCGAGAAATTGCCGGCAACGAACCCGGACAGGATGTTCAGCGAAGCCCCACCGTGCCTGGAGCAATTGGTCACTTCCTTGACGTGCCGGGAGTTGGTACTGACAAACACCTTCGTGAACTCCGGAATGAGTGCGCCTGCCACCGTCCCGCAGCTGATGATGACGGACAAGACCCACCAGAGATCAGGCTGGGCCACCCCTGCCGCGTCCTGGAAGTCACCGAGAAGAAGCTTACTGGCCACGAATGTCACTCCGATGGACACGGCTGAAGTGATCCACACAAGGTGCGTCAGTGGTGCCTCGAAATCGAAGTCCTTCTTGCCGCCGAACATGGTCTTGCTGATCAGCTCGTTGGCAAAATAGGAAACCAGCGACGTGACAATCATGAGGGCGCGCATTACAAACAGCCAGATGATGAGCGTCGCGCAGATGGTCTGACTGGCTGTCAGCGCAAGGGCCAGAAACGCGATCAGCGCCACACCGGTAACACCATATGTTTCGAAACCGTCGGCTGTCGGCCCAACACTATCGCCGGCGTTGTCACCCGTGCAATCTGCGATCACACCGGGGTTCTTCGGATCATCCTCTGGCAGCTTGAAGACAATCTTCATCAGGTCGGATCCGATGTCCGCAATCTTCGTGAAGATACCGCCGCAGATACGCAGGACCGAGGCCCCGAGCGACTCGCCAATTGCAAAACCTATGAAGCACGGCCCCACAAGTTCCCGCGGCAGGAAGACCAGGATGCAGATCATGAAGAAGAGCTCAACCGCCACCAGCAGCAGACCCACGCTCATTCCGGAACGCAGCGGTATGCAGAGCGTGGCAAAAGGATTTCCCTTGAGAGCGGAAAAAGCAGTTCTCGAGTTGGAAACAGTGTTGATGCGGATGCCGAACCAAGCCACGCCGTAGGAGCCGAGGATGCCGAGAACGGATGCGGCAAGGACTACAAGCACGTTGAATGCCACACGGATACCCGCCATGGGCGCGCCTGCAGCGTCCTTGTGCTCGGTGAGGAAGCCGAAGTAGTACACCATGCAGGCTGCAATCAACGCCCACAGAATGGCGAGGAACTTGCCCTGCTGGAACAGGTAGGTCTTGCACGTTTCCCAGATGGTGTTTGATACTGCGCTCATGCACTCATGCACCGGCAACGCCTTGGTCTGGCGGTACTGTACAATGCCAAACGCCGCGCCGATTGCGCAGATCGCGATACCTATATACATGAGCGTGATACCGCTCACCCCACCCAACCCGGCAAAAGTGACCTGCCCAAGGTCGGGAATCTTGATATCAGCCTCCCCGGCCATGGCGAAAGAACACATGGCCAGAAACAAGAACGAACCAACAAACAGCCTCTTCACAAACCTACTCATCTGTGTACCTTTCTTTGTGTTTTGTCTGGCAGGACGGTCCCTTACCCAAAATGCGCCGTGACTCTAGCCTCCTTATGCGTCGCTTTCAATGCAAAAAACCTGCCGGGCATGTTTTTCAAAACAAGCCCTATTGTCAGAATGCCCACGCAACACTGATGCTACCGCTCAGCGAATCGGCCTTTCTATCATCAGCCACAGCCGCATCCCTGAGGGCAGAGTCAATGAGGGTCGAGAACTCAAGCTTGGGCGTAATGACCAACTCCTTATGCACTATAGGGAAAGATAGTGACGCGGATATGTCAACCAACCCCCCCTTGATATCAATGCCAGCATCACCTTCTGTCCCGGCTGAAGTCTTCCCGAAGAACCTCCTGTTGAATCCATCGGAGCCAACACCGAGCCTCACGTCCACGGCCAAATCTATCCATTCCCGGAGCGCCATGGCGTCACCAGCGGCAAGTGATGCGTAAACTCCATCGATCGTACCAAAATCGTAGTACACGGTCAGAGACGGGGAGAATTCCAGGTCGGATGCCGCCACCTGCGCATAAACCTCGTAGGTGTCAGTCGCCTTTCCGGCAGGATCGTCGTGATATGCACGAACCACGGCCCCACCCTTGAGCATCAGTCTTTTCCAATCAATCCCGTAGTCAACCTGGACATCAACACGAGTCCTCGCCGATGATCCTTCATCGGCGATGACGTCCCACGTGCCCCAGGCTGTCAAAGTCCACTTATCGATGCAGAGGGCTATCTGGGGTTGCACCACCGCATCGTCATTGATTTCCTTGCCACGCCACACGTATGAAGAAGCCACTGTTGCAGAGACGTCGCCACTTGTTTCAAGACCTGCCGCCCCGGCAGAGCATGTCACCAGGGTGGCCACACACACTCCGACCGTAAGTACTGTCCGCGTATTCATGCCTTCCTCCAATTCGGGCTTCTGATCATCCGTGTGCCTTTTGGCATCTGTTTCAGAAACGAACATTTCCCGGATACACACCGTCGCCGATCAACTTCTTGACGCTCTCAACCACAGCTGCTTTGTCTTCCGGGAACGTTATTCCAAAACATTTCGCACCGGTTTCAAGAACCCTGACCGTCGCCTGCCCGGCCTGCATGAGATTGCCTATTGCGGCAGGCAAGTAGAACTCGGCCGCAGGATCATGCCCGGAATTGCGGATGAAAGATGCAAATTCCGCTTTGAGTTGTTCAAAGATCATCGGGGTGAAACCCCACATGTTCATTGACACCCTCTCATCGCCAGTCAACCTTCCTGTGGTGCCGTCATCGAGCGCCACGGATACTACCCCAGAGTCCCTGGCTATGCGAGTGCGTTCTATTATCGACTGGAGCAATCCGTTCTCATCCACGCGACAAACCGCCCTCGATACCGGGCCGTGGTCTGAAAGTGTTAGCCCGAGCAGGAAACCAACCATGCAGTACTTGCTCGATGCCGGCGTTGCACCAGCGAGGAACCGGGACATGATCATGAACGCATCCCTGCCGTAGAAATCATCGGCATTGATTACTGCAAAAGGCCCCCTGACAGCGTCCTTGCACGACAGGATTGCATGCCCGGTACCCCACGGCTTGACCCTGTCGACCGGCACGGAAACCCCTGCGGGAACGGAGCCCAACTCCTGGAACACATATTCCGTTTCCACCTCCCGGCCCAACCCGTTGCCAGTGTGCGTCCTGAACTGGCTCTCAATGTCACGCCTGATCACAAATACGATCCGCCTGAACCCGGCCCTGACTGCATCGTAGAGAGAATAGTCCATCAGCGCTTCACCGGAAGGCCCCACAGAATCAACCTGTTTCAAGCCGCGATAGCGGCTGCCCCTGCCCGCAGCGAGTACAACCAGCGTCAAGTCCATGTCACCCCCCATGTTCCCAAGCCCTTTTCCTTGCCTCTGCGCCCGATCATTAAGTATCATCACGAAATGAGCAAATCAAAAGTCGCTATACTTGAAACAACCCCGGCAACGGTCCTGCGGGACTACCATGCGCTTATGAATCTTGCCGGCTACCGTGATGTACTCCCCAAGGACAAGGACACGGCCCTCAAGATAAACATCAGCTGGCACTTCTTTTATCCCGCATCATCCACCACGCCATGGCAGCTCGACGGGGTAATACGGGCTCTCAAGAAGGATGGTTACGACATGAACAGGGTCCACGGATGCCATAACCGCACCGTGGTCATCGATGCTCACCTCGGCGAACGGGAGAACAAGCAAATCAACGTCACGCAGGCGCACGGCCTCCAGAACGTGCATCTCTACGAACACGAGGGATGGATAGACGTCCGGGAAGCTGTCGGTGACCTGGCAGACAAGTTCCTGTGCCTCAACCGGGTTTTTCCGCAGGGATTCATGATCCCGAAGCGATTTGTGGGCGAAAACATCATCCACCTGCCAACGGTCAAGACGCACATATTCACAACCACTACCGGTGCCATGAAGAACGCTTTCGGGGGCCTCCTGAACGAACGTCGCCACTGGACCCACCCGGTCATTCATGAAACGCTCGTTGACCTCCTGATGATCCAGAAGAAGATACACAGCGGCATCTTCGCCGTGATGGATGGAACCTTTGCCGGCGACGGCCCAGGGCCGCGATGCATGATTCCCTTCGTGAAGAACGTCATCCTCGCCTCATCCGACCAGGTCGCAATCGACGCTGTTGCGGCCAAACTGATGGGATTCGACCCGCTGTCCGACGTCAAGTTCATCCGCCTTGCGCACGAACGGGGCCTCGGTTGCGGCGATGTCAGGGAATTGGAGATAGTCGGCAAGCCGGAATTGATGGAAAAGCCGTGGAACTTCGTCGGGCCGTTCAAGAAGATGACATTCGCCAGCCGGATGCAGCACAGGATCTATTGGGGCTGGTTGCGCCGCCCTCTGGCCTGGTCGCTGAAGACATTCCTGGCTCCGTGGTCGTACATCGCGAGCGTGCTCTATCACGACTCGTTCTGGTACCCGACTCACCAGAAGATAGTCCACGACATCCTCCACAGCACGTGGGGACGCTTGTTCCACAACTGGGAGAAGGTGGCAATCCCGGCCGACGATCTCACAACCCCCGGCTGGGAAGACGTCGGCCCGGAACCGCTGACCCTCAAGAAGAACAGCTGGGCTCTGTTCAGGAAGTCCCTGAGAGTCCTCGGCGCCTGTGTCCGCGAAGCCCCCGAGTTCGCAGCGCGGAAACGCCGTATCTCCTCAAAGCACCGGGAATCGTAGCCGTCGCGCTCCATTCCCGGGCCGTGAAACCGCCGCAACCGACAGGTGCAGACATGACGCCGACCGCAAGTTCAGACAAGGAAAGCCAACTTGCCGCACGCATGACGAAACTGCGCGTGCTGGACGCCGACATCGTCGAGAAGTTCGTCAAGGGTTCCGGCCCTGGCGGCCAGAAGATTAACAAGACCTCGTCCTGCGTCTACATCCTGCACCGGCCAACCGGCATCGAGATCAAGTGCCAGCGAGGAAGGTCACAGTCCCTGAACCGGTTCCTGGCAAGACGTGAGCTCTGCGATCGCATCGAGGAGCGAATACTTGGGGCACTCAGCAGGCGGCAGCAGGAAGTGGAAAGAATCCGCCGCCAGAAGCGGAGACGTTCGCGCAGGCAGAAGGAACGCATGCTCAATGACAAGCACCTTCACGCAGGCAAGAAGCAGCTTCGCCAACCGGTACGGGACTGCGGGGACTAGTGTAGCAAAGAAAAAGGGCTCCGGTTCGACCCGGAGCCCGTAAGTTCATCATCCACCAAACAGCTATGCGCTGCGCACCGAAACAGCCTGCATACCCTTCCTGCCTGGTGCGGTCTCGAATTCAACCTTCTGACCTTCCTGAAGAACCCTGAAACCTTCCATCTGGATGCTGGAATAGTGCACAAACAGATCTTCACCACCGTCATCAGGAGAGATGAAACCGAAACCCTTCGCCTCATTGAACCACTTGACCGTACCCGTTGCCATGCTTTCCTCCGAGCTCGGACGTTCTTTCTCGGAGCGTCCATCTCCGTACCCTCTTCCTACCGAAAATGCGCCGCGAGGGGGATGGCGCATTCAAACAACAAGCGCGGAGTAAACAGAATCCGGTGAATCAAGTCAATAGGTTTAGGACTCTTTTTTCAGCACCCGCGAGGTGCATCGCCTGCCAAGCATCCGGTCACTGGACCTCTCCTCTCCTCACGGCGCCTGATGAAGCAACAACCATGCACCAAACCCGATTCTTAGCCGATTTTACATTGACACGGATATAGGTCCTGCAGTATGTTTTTGCCCTTTGTTCACGGTGTGGAGAAATACTATCCACCCGGACAGCGGAGGCCATATGAGTGTAGCCAAGAAGAAGCAGATTGCTCGTGGTCCGGTGAAATCCGAGACGCGAAGAATGGAAGCTGCGGTCAAGCGTGCAAACAAGACGGTCCGTCAGGTCGCCAAAGCACGCAAGGCTGCCGCCGAGACAGAAGCGTCCGAAAAGCTCCGGAAGGAAGCCAGCAAGCAGCAGCCAACTCAGAAGCTGCAGTTGTCGGCTGCCCAGAAGAAGAAATACACGGAACTGCTCACCCTTCTGCACGAAAAGATCACGAAGCAAATCAACTTCCTTGCTACGGATTCGCTGAGCAAGACTGACGCCGACGAGCCTCGCGACGATGTTACGGACGATTTTGACAGAGACTTCGCCCTTACGTTGCTCACATCGGAACACGACATCCTGTTTGAAATCAACCAGGCAATCCAGCGTCTAACCGACAAGACGTACGGCAGATGCGAACAGTGCAGCACGCCGATAGGCACTTCCCGCCTGGAAGCCATTCCATTCGCGCGCATGTGCATAACCTGCCAGGCCACCGCGGAGAAGGATAAGAGCCGCTATCAACCATTTGGCAGTACAATGGCCGATGCAACGAAGAGTGCGGCCAGCCAGACCGCCGGCGGATCGGAAGAGTAAAGATTCACCCACTCGCCCCCGCCAGTCAGTATGTCGAGGCGACTTTTGTCCTTTAGGGCCGCTGGTGCCGCCACCGTCGCGGTTGATTGGTGAATTCCTGAAAGGCCGGGCAGGCTTCATGCTCGTACTGATTGTCATATGCATCATTACTTTCCTTGACCAACTCACCAAGATTCTGGTCACTCATCGCATAGTTCACTTTGAAATCGTGCCTGTAGTGCCCGGATTCTTCAACCTTGCGCACGTGCACAACACGGGTGCAGCTTTCAGCATGTTCCACGACTCAAACCTGCCCCTGGCCGCCTTCTCGACTCTGGTGCTCATTGTCCTCGTCATCTTCCGCAGGCGGATTATCAGCGGCCCCCTGCCGCACCGGCTTGCCATGGCAATGGTCATCGCCGGCATCATCGGGAATCTTTTGGACCGCATCAAGTACGCGTCGGTTGTTGATATTCTCGATTTCTACTCCGGTGTTCACCACTTCCCCACTTTCAATATTGCCGACTCTTCCATTTGCATAGGAGTCGTAATGTATGTAGTATCGGCATTCTTCGAAAGACAGCATGGTGAAGGGCGCGGCGACAGTAGCACCGGCAATGACGTCGCCACGTCTGGGCCTTGCGGTACGACTGCCGGACAACTGGAGGCAAATAATGATTCCTCGCTACACAACGCCTGAAATGGGCGCCGTATGGACCGACGAGAGTAAATATCAAACATGGCTCAGGATCGAGGTGCTAGCTTGCGAAGCCATGAGTAAGCTCGGCATGATTCCAGCAGCCGACCTGAACAGGATCACAAAGCGGGCAGCCTTCAGCGTCGACCGCATCAATAGCCTCGAGGAAAAGCTCCACCACGACGTCATCGCATTCCTGACAAACGTAGCAGAGAACGTCGGGCCTTCTTCGCGGTACATTCACCACGGGCTCACCAGCTCGGATATCCTGGACACAGCCTTGAGCGTGCTCATGGTGCGGGCTGCCGACATCCTTGCTGCTGATATCGCGGTTGTGCGAAAGGCTGTGGCTACCGTGGCCCGGCGGTACAAGAATACCCCCATGATCGGGCGCACCCACGGTGTCCACGCCGAACCGATAACATTCGGCCTCAAAATGGCCTTGATGTACGACGAGTTCGGCCGTGCAGCAAAGCGGCTCGAAGCCGCGCGAGATATCATCTCGGTAGGCAAACTTTCCGGTGCGGTTGGAACGCACGCCCACCTCTCACCCAAGGTTGAACAATATGTCTGCCGCAAGCTGAAACTGCGACCTGCGACCATCTCCACGCAGATTCTCCAGCGCGACAGGCACGCTGAGTACATGTGTGCAATGGCAACTATCGGCGCATCGGTCGAGAGATGGGCCATGGAGTTTCGCCACCTGCAGCGCACCGAAGTACTGGAGGCCGAGGAGGGTTTCGGTCCCGAGCAGAAGGGTTCATCGGCAATGCCGCACAAGAAGAATCCTATAACAGCGGAAAAACTTTGTGGTCTCTCCCGCCTGCTCCGGGGCAACTGCCTGGCCGCCCTGGAAAATGTAGCCCTCTGGCACGAGAGGGATATCTCCCATTCTTCGGTTGAGCGCATAATCATCCCCGACAGCACGATCGCACTCGATCATATGCTCAGGGAACTTGCGAAATTGGTGACAAAGATGAAAGTTCACCCGACCCGCATGCTGGAGAATCTCAACCTCACCCAGGGCCTCACCAGTTCCCAGCAGGTTCTCCTTATGCTGACACGCAAGGGTATAGCCAGAGAGGTGGCCTACGGGATAGTGCAACGCAACGCCATGAAGGCGTGGGAGACACGTACATCCTTCCGCAAACTGGTCGAGGTTGACCCCGAGATCGGTGGTAAGGTTTCTGCAAAAGACATGGATAAGGCATTCGACCAAAGCATGCATTTCAAGGACGTAGACCGAGTATTCAAAGCCCTGGGACTCTAAAACCATGAAAACATCCGCGTACTCAAAGGCTGGGGTTGATATCACCGCAAAGATGAACGGCATTCGCTCCGTCAAGGCCCTTATCGGCAGCACGGCAACAAGCGGCACCTTGAATGAGATCGGCGCCTTCGGCGGTTTCTTCAAGGCGCCAGGCGCCGGGAAAGTCCTTGTGGCCAGCACGGACGGCGTCGGCACAAAGATCAAGATAGCAGCAATGACTGGCCGACATGACACCATCGGGCAGGATATAGTCAATCATTGCGTCAATGACATACTCGTCCACGGGGCAGTTCCTCTCTTCTTTCTCGACTACTTCGGATCGGCACGATTCAAGCCCGAGATTTTCCGCGCAGTTGTCTCTGGCCTCTGCAAGGCATGCAGACAGAATAATTGCGCCCTAATTGGCGGCGAAACCGCAGAAATGCCCGGTCTCTATCCTGAAAACGAATACGATCTTGTCGGCACAATCGTTGGTGTTGTGGACAAGAAGAAAATCATCAACGGTTCCGATATCAGGCCGGGTGATACCGTCATAGGCCTGCCATCGTCGGGGCTGCACACCAACGGCTACTCCCTCGCCAGGAAGGTGATTTTCGAGACCGCTGGCCTGGCCCCGTCCGACATTATACCAGGCACTGGGCGTACTGCTGCCGACATCCTGCTGGCTGTGCACAAGAGCTATCTCAAGCCCGTGCAGCACCTGATCAGCGGGGTTAAGGTCCGCGGCATGGCCCACATTACCGGCGGCGGGTTTACCGACAATATTGCCAGAATTCTCCCGGGCGGCGCCAGTGCCACAATCGACACTGCAACATGGAATGTGCCACCGGTGTACAACTTCATCGCCATGGCCGGAAAAGTGGACCGTTCCGAAATGTACCACGTATTCAACATGGGAATCGGGATGGTCATCTTCGTGCGCAGTGCCGATGCCGGCAAGGCTCTGTCCCTTCTGCGCAAGACATCGAGCGCACCGGTGGTGGTGGGCCACGTCACAAAGGGCAAGGCTGACGTGACGCTGAAGTTCTGACGGCAGGATGACACGGTTACGGACGGCGGATTTCGGACCGGCGCGACAATTCTGCGTCAATCTCCCTCTGCAGGGCGGCAGCGTGACCGGTCTTATCTATGAGACTTGCGCAGGCCTCAGCCTTCTCCAAGTCTCCCGCCCAAATGTACATCATGCCGAGAATTGAGTGATTCTCCGGGTTCCAGTAGTGCCAATCAGTGTATCTCGCCCAGTACTCTGCTGCCCTGACGGCACCTTCCCCGGCCGCACCGATCAGTCCCGCCTTCCGAAGAACAAGCTCGCGACAGTATGGATTAAGAAGGAGGCCCCGGTCGCACCACCGCCCGGCTGCACTAAACAGTCGCGTCCGAACCGCCGTATCTGTCATCTCGTCCGCGTTGACAAACGCAGCTCCAGCAGCCCTGGAGCAGAACAGATAGTTCCATGGATAGAGCCGGTCCGCTTTCTCACAGCTCGCGAGAATGCGTTC
>JBAXKQ010000016.1:0-32884 GCA_037135275.1 bacterium | reverse complement strand
TTGGATATCGCAGTCACACCCTTCATTGTCAGTGTCGCTGCGCCATTATTAACCTCGGCGGCAATCGAGTGGCCGGTGCTAATGCCATCGCCTCCGTTGAAGGACGCATCCACATCCTCAAAGCTCACTGCCGCCGTGCCGCTTTCTGCCCTCGCTACAGCAGATGCACCGCTCCCGAGAGCGATTCCTGAACCGTTGCTCATCGCGTTCACACTCTCAAATGTGACGCTGGCATTCCCCGTCATGGCGTACGCAGCAAACCCGTCCTCGATGCCAATCCCTCGCCCGTCATTCGACATCGCATTGACACGCCTGAACGTCAGTGACGCATTGCCCACCGTCACCGCGACACCTCCATTGCACAGCTCTATGCCATCGTTGCCGTTGTTCGATGTCACAATGTCCTCGAACAGAGCGGTTGCATCTCCTGTGTGCGTCACTCCGGCAGCCTTACTCATGAAGATGCCATCGTATCCGTTTGAAATAGCATCGATATGTTTCATTGTCAGCGTAGCGTCGCCAGTCATTGCGACGGCACCAAAACCATGGGAAATCTCAATACCATCTCCATCATTGTCTTGGACACTCACCCCATCAAACACGGCCGTTGCATTCCCTACCTCAGCGCTAGCTGCATCGCCGTTGATCAGGATACCACTTCCACCGTTGTTGGATGCCCTCACTGTACCTGATATCTCTGTCGGGAGATGGAGATCCAGCCAAGGACAGTACATCGCACTACTATCCGGTACCGTACCTGCACCAAAGACAGCAGTCGCATTGGCGCGGCCACCAGCCTTCGCAGCTGTCCCACCAATAGATATGCCAGAATACCCATTCGAGTCAGCAGTAATGTCCGTAAAGACTGCAACCGCTTCCCCGTACCCGGTGTAAACCTGCGCTGCATTCCCACCGATCATCAGGCCGGCGCCTTGGTTATGGCTCAGATTCAGGCTGCCAGTCATGGTAACTGGAGTCCCCTCCAGGCTCACGCCGTCTGCAAAGCCGCCAGAGAACCCAGCCGCCATGAAGACTGCGTTTCCGCTAGTCGCTGACGCGCCATTGTTTCCGATGGACACACCTGAGCCACCCTGTACGCTCCAACCGTTCCCAGATGCATTCACACTACCCAGAATTACAGCAGTCGCATCGCCAGTCGTGACCTGTGCTGCGTTGCCTTTGATAGAAAGGCCTGACCCATAATTTTGGCTTAGATTCATTCTGGCATCGGCTGAGATCTGCACGTCATTGCCGGACATTGCTATGTCGCAACCCGCCATCATGAACACAGCCGCCCCCTCCTCTACCGACGCGCCGTTACTGCCAAAGTATATGCCATTTCCATTGTCGCTATCTGTGGCTCCACCCCAGCCATTATGGCTCGCACTGACATTTCCGAGGATAGCCGTGACGCCGGTTCCCGAACCGTCGACTTGGACACCATTGTCTCCGATATAGATGCCGTTGTTAGCATTCATGTCGACATTCACTGTCGCCTGCGCCGATATCGGGATTCCCAGTGCAACGCCCTCGAGGTCTATTCCGCCTACCACGAATACTGCTGTCCCTGTTTCCACCCTGGCCCCATCGTTGCCGATGTAAATGCCGTTACCCTCGGACGAGTGTTGGCCATTAAGATAAGCACCAATTCCGCCAGCGAAGACAGCCACAGCCGTGCCCGTGCTGACCTCGGCTCCTCTTTCCCCGATATGTATGCCATCTTCACCATTGAAGGCCGCCGTAACACTGCCCGTAATCGTCAAATCAGGAGAGCTCACTGCTATTTCTGGCACGCCTAGCCAGGCAGACGCATTCAGCCCGCCCACTACAAAGATGGCATTGCCGGTATCCGACACCGCCGCGCCCGAGTTGCCGATGTACAGTCCATTGCCATTGTTCCACTCAGTGGTGATGTCGCCAATTATCGCGGCAATCGCCGTACCGGAGCCCGACACGTTGGCGGCATTGTTTCCGATGTGAATACCGTCAAGCTCGTTGTTACTCGTCTTGAGGCCTGCGTCTATGCTAATGACGGACACCTCGGCAGCGCCATCCACGGGAATCCTAGCCTCAGCGCTAAGCCCTGCCATAATGAACGCTGCAGTCCCACTAACCGCATTAGCGCCGTTGTTTCCAATGAAGATGCCATTCCCGGAAATGCTGCCGTGCGCGTTGATATTCCCTGCAAACGCCGCAATGGCAGATCCTGTCACAACCTCGGCGCCATTATTTTCGATATGGATACCGTCCATCATGTTGTGTTCTGCCGTGAATTGCCCGCCATAGGTCACACCCTCGGGCATGCCGAACGGCAGATCGATGGGCAGTGTATCCATACCCTCGATCGCGGCAATCGCGAAGACAGCCATTCCACTGACAGCTGATGCACCACTGCTCATCGCAAGACCGTTTCCGGACATATGGAAGGCAAGCGTATCATCGTCTTGAGGCAGAAGCCCACGGCCATTGGCCGCCAGCTCCATATCCCCGAGCACCAAACCTACGGCTGCACCAGAGTTCGCCATTGCCAAGCTTCCGTTGATGCATATGCCGTTGCCCGTGCTCGTGATTCCAACCGCACCACCAGATTCAGGTGCCTGCCAAGTCAGCCACGACATATTGCCATTTCCGCTAGCAGTGATGTCGGACATCATCGCTATCGCGTCACCATACTCCCAGGACCGTGCAACCGACCCGTTGACAAGTATACCATTCCCCGAGTTGACAACCGTAGTCGAGATCTCTGTCACACTAGGCATCATTCCAATACCGTTGTACGAGGCTTCGATCTCGCCCAACAGCGCCACGGCGGAGCCATGTCCGGCCCGCGCGACATCGCCACCAACGAATATTCCATTACCTGAGTCAGTGATGGTGATGGCAGACGCATTGTACGACTGGTGCCCCATGTTTTCACCGTTGTAGCTGGCGACGACATCCGTAATGACTGCACTGGCATTACCGGCATCGTACGCCGCTGACGCGACGGCCTCACCAACATATATGCCATTGCCCGACGAACTAATCGTCGTTGCCGGAGCCGTGATTCCGCTCCTGTCGATACCATTGTGCGTAACCTCAATACCGCTCAGGATTGCTGTAGCGTTGCCGCTCACCACTGAGCTCGCAATGCTTCCGCCCACGTAGATGCCGTTGCCGGAATCGGTTATAGTCAACGCGGAAACCGGTTGTGCCGTGCCGGTCAGAACGCCGTTGTACGACGCCTTGATGTTTGTCAGTTGCGCGAACGCGTTTCCGGCGATCGAACGTGCAGCGTCGCCACGAATGAATATGCCGTTACCCTGGCCCACGATGCTGCTTCCGGGGGTGGCGTAGTTTGACATCGCAGTGACGTTGTCCATCACAAACTGAGCATCGGCGCCTCCTCCGCCAACGGCACCGCTACCGTTCACGCTAATGCCGTTGCGGCCATTGAAGGACACATCGACATTCTCAAACAATACGCTTGCGAGAGGATGGGCTGCGCCGACACCAAGCACACTGCTCGCGGCGCCAGTCAGGGCCACGGCAATGTTGCTTTCGAACTGCAGGCCGTCATAGCCATTATTCTGGACAACTGCATCCCTCATGATGAAGGTTGCATTGCCAACAGCTGCTTCCGTGATACCCGTGAGCCGCTGGCTGCCGCCCGCCACAACCGCATCGTACCAGACATCCATGCCGGTGTCGTGGTTGTTAGTAAGCGTTATGCCTTCCAGTTGCGCACCGGCGTTTCCGTTTTCAGCAAAGGCGAAGCTGGCGATACACAACCCGTCTTCGCCGTTTCCATCGGCGAGGACGTTGCTAAACAGCGCGGTGGCATCCCCTGTGATCGAGTGCGCCATTGTGCTGCCAGCCTCGAGGCCGTCGTTGCCGTTGCTGGACAGGGTTACCGTATCAAACACAATCGTTGAGTTTCCGTTCGCCGCGTAGACTACCGCGTTCCCCCAGTGCTCTCCTGCATCACCATTGTCCTCGAAGACTATGCCGTAGTCGTCATTGCTAATGGCCGAGACATTATTGAATGTCAACGAGGCATTACCTTCTGCGCTATGAACCGCCGCTTCGTCGCAGCAAGGTTCGATGCGTATACCATTAGCGCCATTGTACGAAACATCAACTCCGTCAAACAACGCCGTTGCGTTGCCATTGTTGGCATAGACAAAGAGGTCATCGTCGCCCTCATCCGTTCCGATGAGAATACCATCCTCGTCGTTGCTTTGGGCTACGACGTTCTCCAGCACTGCGCTTGCGTCACCCTTGCCGGAAACCCACGTTGAAAATTCGTCGAACTCGATACCGTCGTTGCCGTTAGCGGACGCGTTGATATCACTGAGTACAAGAGTTGCCGTACCTGTGATTGTAGTAAGTTCGCCAGAAAGATAGATACCGCTCCCAGTGTTACTAACCGCCTGAATGCCCGCAAGTGCGAGTGCGGCATCGCCCGTTTCTGCAACTATTCCGCCGTTCACCTCAACGCCATTGCCATGATTGTTGTCGGCGACGAGGTCCTGCAGTAACACCGAGACGCCATTGAGACCCTCGACGTTCACAATGCGTATTCCTGAACCGTCGATGTTTCCGCTCGCATTGCCACCGGCAACAGTAAGTGATGCGCTGTCGTAGCGAGTGGCGTCTACAAACAGACCATCTAACCCGTTGCTGTTGAAGTCATTATCGACAAGTCTGACATCAAAGGATGATGTCGCGACCAGCCCAGGAGTCGCCGCGATAGCCTTCTTACCAGCGTCTCCCTCAGTATCTATGACAAGTCCAATCTCTTCTGTCCCGCTAAACTTGTTTTCAAATATGCTGGCGGTCAGGGTAGCTGTCGGGTCGGGAAGATCGTTGTTATTTACTATGATTGCGCCGTGGCTGACGTTTCCAAAGGTGTTACCATAGATCGTCAGCCCTGTCTTGTTCACCGCCTTGATGCCCGCACGACTCGCATCCCAGACCCACTCGCTCCCCGTCCAAACACCATGATCATTGGGCGAAAGGATGAGATCTGTGCCACCAGCACCCGCCGTGCTCTGGATATTGAAACCCGCCAAGGTGGTATTGTTGCCCATGGTGACCGTAGCGGTAACTCCATCTCCCTTAATGGTGGGAGATGTTGTGGCCTTATACTTCTTGCCGTCTGGGCCTACTATATCTACGCCACTACCATAGACTTTTACTCCGTCTGCAATTACCGGGTTCTCATTATAAGGAGTTGAAGTTCCGAAGACGTATACGTTCATCTTTCCAAATGCGGTATCAATAGCCTCCTGGATCGTGTCGAGGGAATCCTCTGCCCTGCCGCTGCTGACATCACGCCCTTTCTCGTTGTTCACAAACTGCACATCGTCAAGAAGTACATTGTTGCGGCGCTGCTTCGAGATTACCTCGGAACTGGTAGTTGTGGTCGTTGCTGATGAAACCGTTGCGTTTGTTGTGGTCTGTCCGGTTGTGCGAACCTTGACGTCTCGCATTACAGGCTCTGTCATCCTGTCCAACCCCTGCTTGGCGGCCGTGATCTTGAAGTTATTGCCAGCACCCTTGAATGGATTCTTGCCCGAAACAAGTCCTCTCGTATCAAACGGAACGTAGAGGCGGGCACCGACGTAGTAGTCGCCGCCATTGAGTTCCTTATCCTCGAAGTACTGTGCGTCAATTGTCAGTCCCGGGAGGGCCCGGATCTCTATGCGGCCCTTGACCCCTCCGGAGTCTTCGCTGTTGAAAGGATCATCAAATTGCTGGTAGCCGGCGAACACACGAGTGTCAACATACTTGCCGATATAGGGCACCCTGACTCCGACTTCGAAATCGAAACCCTTGAGGGCGGATTCATATTGCTCGAAATCGTTTCGATAAGAATCAGTGGTCGTGTAGATCGATGTCAATCTGGTTGTGGTGTAGGTGGTTGGCTGGACGATCTGGTGGTCAGTGGCCCTTATCGAGCCGACACTGGCAGAGGTCGTGTCTACATATTCGCTTTTCTGGCTGGTCTCGGTCCAGGATTGAGATGACTTTCCTGCGAGCATCTTGTCGGTCTCAGGCAGATAGTAATTGAAGCGCGCATCAACCCACTTGCTGAGCAGCTCAAGACCAACACCCAACTGGTTGACCTGATTGTCGTACTGGGTCCACCTTGAATCATAGTAGAGATTTGCACCAACCACCAGGCCGCCATTCGAACCTTTTGCGTTGACCAGGCGCCTGATCCCCAGGCCTGCATTGAACTCTTCCTCGTTGTTGTCACCAGCAGATACCCGCAGGTCGCAGAAGACGAGGTTGCGCCCTGAACCGCTCATCCACAACGGCAGAAGAGCATTGCCCATGCCACGGGATTCATTCTCACCAAGCTCGAAACCGAGCCCCAAGAAGCCACTGGGGCCGGCAACTTGTGAGTCGCTCTTTGCTGGTACGGCGGGCGCTGCTTCTGTCACAACGGGCGCAGTCACCGGTGCTGCAGCCTTTACTTCTTCCGCCATGGCAACCATCGGGAGAACCTGTGGAACTATCAGCTGTGCCACAGCAAACAGCGACAAGAACCTGGCAAACCAGGATCGCTTCTGCCATTTACTCAGTCTGGAAAACACCGCTGCACCGTCATGAGGAGCGTTCATCATCTTCTCCCGTTGTAGTAACTTTCTGAAGCTAGGCTAGATGCCATGATTTGACTCGTTCTCAACATGGCGGCAGTATCTATCAGTTTCGGCATGGTTGCAACAGAAAAAGACCTTAAAGTAATCGTTAGAATAGGCCCTGTTTGTTGTCTTTTTGGGCCATTCACCTGTAAGACTCTGGAATATGTCGATTTCTGTGGCACGCGGGCCTGTCTTCTTGCATTATCTGAGTCTCGTCCCTGCACGCCTGCAGACTGGAATCAGCGGTCGGGCTGAACAATGACATGAAGGGATTCCTGGATGAAAACGCGCGTCATCTTCGATGCCCGCTGGGTCTTGTCCAAGCCAACAGGCATCGGCAGGTACATCGCGTCGCTGCTTCCCCCACTGCTCCGTCAGTGTCCTGACTTGGAGATTCATCTCCTTCACAGACAGGAGACGTGGCCTGGATATGGCCTTGGGCTTCTGGCCGCACCTAATCTCGTTCACCACGTGACTGAGTTGCCATGCCTTTCGGCGCGGCAGTATCTGGCCATACCGCTGCTTGCGCGCAGGTTGGGCGCATCGCTTGTTCACCATCCTCACTTCGATGCGCCCGTCCTATGGCAACCAGTGCCGGTTGTGGCGACTTTCCACGATGTAAAGTATCTCCTTCATCCTGAGTTCTTTCCAAGGGGATCCGCACTTCTGAAACGATTCACAATGAAGCGGCTTTTCGCCATGACAGGCCGGCGCGCGGCAGCCGTGATAACGGTATCACAAAACACGGCAGCAGAGGTTGAAGGATTGTTTGGCGCCAGACCGGGCGGATATCGTGTCGTTCATCTGGCTGCCGACCCGGTGTTCACGCGATCCAGCGACGAGGAGATAGCTGTGTGGCGTCGCAAACACAACATATCGCGCAAGTTCGTCCTCGCCGTTGGCGAAAGGCGTCCTCACAAGAATCTCGTCACACTCATCAGGGCTTTTGCTGCAAGCGCTTCATCCACCACGCACGATCTGGTCATAGCAGGGCAGCGCTGCCAGGGCTACGATCTACCGGAGCGCACCGCGCACCAGCTCGGAGTTGAATCCAAGGTTCACTTTCTCGACTCCTTGTCCGATGCGGAACTCCCCCCAGCCTACTCGGCCGCCGGAATTGCCGCATCCGTATCGCTTCATGAGGGATTCGGCCTCCCCATCCTCGAGGCAATGGCCTGTGGTGCCCCGGTGATCGTGGCAACTACGACCGCTGCCGGCGAGGTGGCTGGCAACGCGGCACTCAGGGTTGAACCCTCACAAGAAGCCGCAATCGCATCGGGAATTGATTCACTCAGTCGCGACAGCGCCCTGCGCGGCGTGTTGATAGAACGCGGCCTTGCCCGCTGCCGGGAGTTCACCTGGGAGCACACGGCCGCCAAAACCATTGCCGTGTACCGCGAGTGCATTGGGGAGGGGCGGCAATGACCGGAGAACGCCCCCTGGCTGTTCTGCATCCCATCACACGCCTCATCATAGGGGGCGCCCAGGAGAACACCATGCTCACCGCCGATCTCATGAATCGCGGCGTCGCATGCGGCGGGGCGTACGAAGTCAGCATTGCCTGTGGAGAGCAGACTGGCCCGGAAGGATCACTCATCGAGGAGGTCAGGCACCGCGGAGTTCCGCTCAAGGTCGTGCCAACGCTCCGCCGGGAGGTCAATCCGGTCGCGGACATGCGCGCGATCCTGGCTCTTCGCCGCATAATGACTTCATCAGGCGGCGGCCCACGCTTCGACATAGTACACACTCACAGCTCGAAGGCCGGTGTGGTCGGGCGGATTGCCGCAAGGCTCGCAGGGGTGCCAACAGTCGTCCACACGGTCCACGGCTGGAGTTTCCACGACCGCATGCCGGCGTGGAAACTCCACTTCTATGTCGCGCTCGAGAAGTGGGCATGCCGGTTCGGACAGAAGATGATTGTCGTCGCCGACGCCGACATCGAGAAGGGCCTGTCACGTGGGATAGGCCGCCGCGATGACTACGTCGTAATCCGCAGCGGCATAGAACTGGACAGATTCGGCAACCCGCTGGTGCCACGGCATGAAACAAGGAGGCAACTCGGCATTCCAGCCGACGCCATGGTCGTTGGCAGCGTCACGCGACTCTCGGAACAAAAGGCTCCGCTCGACCTGATCGAGTCTTTCGCGCTAGTTCACCGTTCCTCACCCCGCACGCGCTTCGTAGTCGTGGGAGACGGCCCCCTGCGCGGCAAGGTGGAATCACTGCTGCGGGAACGCAACCTCGCCGATGCCGTTGTGCTCACCGGTCTGCGCCGGGACATCCCTGAATTGATGGCGGCATTTGATGTCTTTACACTCAACAGCCTGTGGGAAGGACTGCCGCGGGTCCTGCCGCAGGCTATGGCAACGGGACTACCGATCGTCTGCACGCGCGCCGACGGGTCCGCTGATGCGGTAGAGGACGGAAGGAACGGGCTCTTGGTGCCGCGTTCTAATCCTGCGGCGGCGGCGGCGCAGATTCTACTGCTTCTCTCCGACAGGGGACTATGCAAGCGCATGGGCGAAGAAGGGCGGCGCCGGGCAACAGCCTACGACGTCAGGACAATGGTCGGACAACTCGACCGCTTGTACCGTTCATTGTCTGGTAACCGTTCCGGACGGTGAGCAATCGTGACCGGCAAGCCGCACAATCACAACTGCAGAAGAATCAATGCTTCATTGAGAACATCGCACCGCCGTGGGGCCTCGCCTGCCTCAGCATCTTGAGCATGTCACGCCTCTCGAAGATCAAGATGAGAATCGCGTAGACTCCAGCGAAAAGACCGGCCTTAAAGACGAACAGCGGCACCGGACCGGAAACCTGAGGAACAAACACCGGCGCAGAGAGTGACACCACGGCGGCCGCAACTGCTGCCACGACAGGCCCGCCAATCAGGCGCGATATTGTGCAATCAACGTGTTGCCTGGACTCCTTTATGAAGATAACGATCCCCACCAGGGTCATCGTGCTGGCCGCTATTGCGGCCCCTTCAATCTTGAGGACCGGCACCAGGATCGCCAAACCCGCGGTGAGGACAACCATCTGTGCCACCCTCGCCCTCACCAGGACGCCCGGCCTTCCGACAGCAAGAAACAGAGTGTTGAGAGTCTGCCTTATTGGATACAGGAGACTGAACAGAACGAGACACCACAGGCTGGGCACCATCGGCAACCACTTTCTCCCTATCAGCAGCACAACAAACTCCGGCGCGGTAACGGCAATGATGCCGGTGAAGAGAAATCCAGCCCTGAGCAACACAGCCGTAGACCTGAAGAATGCCTGCGACAGCATCTTGCGGTCGTGCATCAACTCCGCATACGCGCCCTGCGACACCACATTGATGCTGGGGCTGAGAAGCGTTGACGGATACAGGGCGAACTTGAAAGCCCTCGAGTAGAGGCCCAGTGCTGCATCGCCAAGCACGCCGCCGACCCATATGTTATCCAGCCTGTCGAGAAGCCTGCTGAGGAAAGTGGCAACCGTCCCTGGCAATCCAAACCTCAGAAGATAACGGGCAATCGCCGGATCCCACCCGAAACGCAGCCGCCAGACCGGCCGCCACACTCCCAGGCCTATTCCAACAACCACCGGAGGCACAACCTGAATCACCAGCAGCGCCCATATCTCGTATCCTCTCATCGCCAGCACAAGCGCGGAAACAGTTCCAATCACCACCTGGAGAATCCTGAGCAACGACATTCTCCGGTGGCTGACGGCCCGGACGCAGACACTTTGCAGAACAATCAGCGGAACACTGGCAAGACGGGCCAGGACAAGAACGATCATGATAATGCACAGCTGGGGACCTATGAGTGACAGCGCGTCCAGCACAAGGATAACCGCCGTGCAGCCGGCAGCCCACACTGCCCCCAGGATCGTGAGCATAGTCAGGAGAACAGAAGCCGCCTTGTCCTGGTCCTCCGTCTCGGGAGCACGGCTGATCATGGCATCACCAAGCGAGAAGTCGGCCACGACCGCGCATACTGTCACAATTGCCACGGCATACTGAAAAACACCGAAGATCTCGACCGAAAGAAGCCTTGCAAGGAGTATGGCCTGCAGGAAACGCACGAGAACAGTAATGAAACTTGTCGTCACGCGCCACTTTATCGACGACAAAATACGCGCAGCGAGACTCATCCGACACCCGACGTCCCTGCCGGCCCCTGGTTGCCTCCCGAAGCCTGCCCAGTCCTCCGCCATTCCTGCTTCCAGAGCACCCACGCCCCCACGCAGGCGGCCGTGACGCCGACCTGGTACCCCTCCTCTTCGTTCGCCTGCATGATAAAAATCGCCAGCAGACCGCAGAAGAATGCGGCCACGCACAGCACAAGCACGGCCTCCATATGGGTCATGCCACGCTCTACAAGCCGGTGGGACATATGGTCCTTGCCGGCTGTCGTGAAGGGGTTCACCCCGCGCCTTATGCGCGAGACAAACACCAGAGTGGTGTCAAAAATGGGGACCGCCAGTATGAACACCGGCACCATCCAGGTTACAAAATTCGAATTGGCCGGAAACCGCAGCTTGATCCCGGCTACCGCCAGCAGGAGGCCGAGAAGGAGAGATCCGGCATCGCCCATGAAAATGCTGGCAGGCCGCCGGTTATAGTAAACGAATCCGGCACACCCGCCCAGCAGGGCCGCCGCCAGAATACTCACTATGACCTGGCCGTTCATTGCGGCGAGGAGCGTGAAGAAAGCCGCGGCAATACCACTGATACCGGCACACAGTCCGTCCATGTTGTCCAGGAAGTTGATCGCGTTGCAGATGGTGAGGCACCACACGACGGTCAGCAGAAAATTGACCCACAGCGGCAGCCCGCCCAGATGCACCCTCACTCCCGCCACATACAGCCCCGCAACAATAAAAAACTGGAAGGCCAGCTTGATAAACGCCGGCAGGGCCACACGGTCGTCCCACAACCCCAGAAAGGCCATGAGCGTAGCGCCGATAATGATGCTCAGCAGCTCCCTGATATGGTAGTCGTGCCGGCCGAGGATGAGAATTGACCCGACAACAGCCGCGTATATGGCCACCCCGCCAAGCAAAGGAATGGGAACCGCGTGCAGCTTGCGCATGGATGGCTTGTCCACAAAACCTGCCCGCCTCGCAACAGCCCTCACGAGGGGGGTAAAGACCAGTGCCGCCACAAGCGCGACCACAAAAGCCAGCATGATCACAGTCATGGTTCTTCCCTGGTGTCCGCCTCGTCCGACTTCCTCTCAAGCGTGGAGATGTACTTGCGTATGCCGGCCTTGTCCTTCTGACCAGCCCCGCGGTACGCCTGCCTTGCAAGGACCAGTGCCTCACTGACGTCACCAGTCTCGGCCATGATCCGGCTTATGCCGAGCTGACACTCGGACCGTGAAAGCGGGTCGTTCCTCCTCCACGTTCGCAGCGCCTCGGAATACTGGGCACGCGAAGCCTTGAACGCTTCAGCACTGGCCGCACCGTCATCTGTTCCCTTGCCCTTTACGTAGTAAAAATCGCCGGCCACCTTGTGCGGCCATGAATACTCAGGATCCAGTTGCATCGCCCGTTGCAGGTACCTCTCCGCAACATCCAACCGGTTGAGCACACGCATACTGAGATAGGCTCGCTCCGTCCAGAAGTTGACGTGATTCGGACTCAGTGTCAGCACCTGCGCATAGAATGTGTCGGCTATCCGCCCCCTGGTGGTCATGATGGACTGGTCAGTGGTCACTGTAGCCCACCAGCAGTAGAGAAGGCCGAGATCCGCGAGGATTTCGTATTTGTAGGGCGCAAGCGCCTGTGCCTGCGACAGAAGGTGCGCCGATCGGTCGAGCGCCCGCTCCCGCACGACCGGCCGTTCCTGCTTCTTGGCGTGCGCAAAGAGGTCCTCGGCAAAACTGACGTAACACCGCTCTTCCGTCTGATCAAGGCTTATTGCCCGCTGGTAAAGGAGAGACGCCTCCTTTATGGAACCCTTCTCGGCATAAGCATGTGCAGACTTGAGGCAGATGTCAGCATGCACAAGGCGGAGGTTCGTTCCGTAAACAAGGGGCCCCGCGACAACAATGAACACTACGGCACTCGACAGGCACCCGCCGATGTCCTTCCTTTTCCATTCCACACCGCCGCATAATGCAAAACCCATGAGTACGAGAAGCCCGAAGACAAACAGATAGAACCATGTCACCAGCATCTCGACACGGCCCTCCCGCGCAACTAGTGCGGCGGAATCAGCAAAGACGGCCTTCGCCAGCGACGCCTGCGCCATTGCATGGAATACGGAAAACACCGCGGCCACCAGGAACGCAATTGCCGCAATTACGGCAAAGCGCACGATCGCTCTTGCCCCCTCTCCACGGCGCACTCCCAACAACACCGGCACTGCACATACCAGGAGTGCCGAGACAACCATGGCAATTCCATTCCAGGAAAGATAGGCACGACTGAGAATCGCCGCTGCCGACGACGATGCCTTAATGTTGATGACCAGATCAAAAGCAAACACCAGAAGAATCGCGGCCCCAAGTAGCCCCCAGATCCGCACATAACTCCATTGCAGACAATTCTCCCGCGACGCCGCGCCCCCCGGTGCTTCCGGTCCGGGGACGAGCCTCGTCACAAGCAGAAGAAGGGCAACAAACGCCCAGAAACACACACGCGTCAGCACGGTCGGAATTCCAACCTGGATCTCCGCAAAATTGCCGAACAGCGCCGAAGCGATTGCCGCCAGCAGGCCGAACACGGCGGGACTGCCCTTGAAGACACACACACCGGGCCCGTCCAGAAACACGATAATCCATATGTACAGGAACACCCCGCACAACATGCCCATCGGTATCGCTGGCCCCAGAAACACGAGCCCCCACTTGAGCGCCAGCACCGCAGCAGCAAGAATGGCTCCTATTGCGCAGCAACCGGCAAAGAGAACACTCCTCATTCGATCCCTGATCAGGCCCATACCCCTCAGCGCCTGGTGAAAGATCGCGGCAAATAGAAGAAGGTAGGCAATGACGCCAAGGGTTCCCGTCTCCAGGAAGACGTTCCAGGTCTCGCAATGCGCCCTGTCCGCCATCTTTGTTCTACGGTCTTCGAAACGGCCGAGTTGCGGCGGGTACACCCTGCTGAACACGGTCATCATGGTCTCAGGGCCGAACCCGATAATGGGGCGTATGGCATTCAGACTGTCTGTCTCGATATCCGGACAGCCCAGTTCAGGGTTGGAAACCACCAGGTCCAGTATGCCTTTCCAGATGATTATCCTGACCTGGCTGTTTCTCTCCTTTACATTCAGGAGATGCACAAAACGACTGCCGGCTTCACGGCTTCCCCGCGCGGGCGAAGAAAGCGCCTGGTTTACCATCAACGCCAGTCCGGCAACAAACGGCAGGAGCGTGACCCCCAAAGCCAGCCAGCGCCGTCCGCCACGAAGCAGGTGCAGTGCCACAAACAATGTGAAACCAAGCATGGCACCCAGCAATGGACCACGGCTGCCGCTCATGACAAGCGCCATAGCCTGCAACATCACTATCGCCGCCTGGGAGAAGACCAGGAGCGAGTTTGCCGCCCTGCGCGATGGATCACTTCTAAACTGGCTGAAAGCATTCAACAACTCCCGCAATGCGAGAGGTAGAACCATCACAAGATATGCGCCCAGGAAGATAGGATTCCCGACCGTACTTATTATCCGGCGCGTGGTATCGATGCTCCACATCGTGTTTTCGCCGGAGACTTTCTGGACTATGCCGTAGAGCGCAACGGGCACACTGGTTAGCACAATCACCCTGGCCACCCGCTCGACCTGGCTCCAGTCCCTGACCGCGTACAACAACCCACCGGCCAGCACGAGATAGGCGAAGGTCGTATAAGCCCCCTGGAGGCGGAGATAAGACCCCCAGAAACTCGTGACTGGCGCTATCGAGAGCAGCGTTGAAACCAGCGTCACAAGAGCAAACAGTGCTATGGGTATCGCAAGAGGAAACCTCGCCGCCCCCCTCAGCCATTGCGCCACCGGAAATGTCGCCGGTGGCTCCTCAAAAAGCCGCAAAATCAAAGAAATAGATGCAACCACCACGGCTGCAACTGCTAATGAGCGGAGTATCGCACTCTTGTCCGGATCAAAAACCCGAGAGGAGAAGATATTGAAGAATATCGGGACAACAATCAGCATCAACAGGCAGGCGCCCTCGATAAGCCGCCGGCAGTATTCTCGCGTCCTGGTCATTGAATGCCCTCTCACTGCGCCGAAGATCGCGGCTCACCTCGGTCCGACTGGCGTGGTTTCCCAGGACTTGCACGGTTGTTCCTGAAACGCCAAACTGGGCCTCTGCCCGTCAGGATCGCCGACCGGCCTTCACAGGTTTTGTGGACTTCGTCCGCGCCCTGGCATGGTCAATAACGTCGAACAAAATCCTGTCGAGCCCGTACTTCGGCCTGTACCCGATGAGCGCCCTCGCTCGCGACAAGTCGGGTTGCCGCGCGCGCATATCCTCGAAGCCCTGACCGTAAACCTCTTCAAACGAGACTTTGACGATCTTCGACTTGCTGCCGGTAACCTGCTTCACCCTCCGGGCGAGCGCATGGATGGTAATGATGTCGTCATCCCCCAGGTTCACAATCTTTCCACGGGCCTTCTTCTCCCACACCAGCTTGACCAGCGCCGGAACGATGTCTGCGACATGGCAGAAGCACCTGGACTGCCTGCCGCTTCCATACACAGTAATGGGCTTGCCGGCCAGAGCCTGATCCACAAACCTTGGGATGACCATGCCGTAATGACCGGTCTGCCTCGGCCCGGCAACGTTGAAGAACCGGGTGATGACAACCGGCAACGACATCTTCTGGAAGTACGCGTGCGCAAGGAATTCGCCGATCGCCTTCGAACATGCGTAGGACCACCGCGCGTGGGTGGTTGCGCCCAGGACGATATCCCCATCCTCCTGGAACGGCAACTCGGTGGACTTGCCGTAAACCTCCGACGATGAGACAAGCAGCACCGGGCACCCCCGTGCAGCACACGCGCGCAGCACTATGTCCGTTCCCACGACATTGGCCTGGATACTGTGCGCCGGATCCTTGACGATCAACTTCACCCCTACCGACGCCGCAAGGTGGTAGACGCACGCCGACCGGCTGACCAGTGATTTTACCAGCTTGGCGTTGAGGATTGAATCGACCACGAGTTTCAGCCCCGGATGGTCGATAACCGCCTGGAGGTTATTCCGCGAGCCTGTACTGAGGTCATCGAGCACTGTGACCCGCCATCCTTCGGCCAGCAGGTACTCCACCAGATGTGATCCTATGAAACCCGCGCCTCCCGTGACCAAGGCAGTATTGGAGTCTCTCTTCACCTGCAACCTTTCGGTCTGGCGCGGCCCGCCAAACCGCTATGGGTGGCAAGAACAAGCCGCAACATAGCCATCACGATTAGCACGCCGCTGGATCCTTGTCCACAACAAATGCAGCCTTGGTTCGCGCAATGCCTTGCCGTTCACAAAAAGAAGTTGTCTTGATCGGTACGTGGAAGTACTCTGGCCGGCGGATGGGGCTGGACGAACAATTCTTTGCCGGCCCGAGCGGCAACGATGAAATCTACCGAGCTGCAGTCAATACCGGACAGGGCTTCACCTGTGGAATGTGTGCTGGTCATAAACCCGAACTCGACCGACGCCGTGACACGGTGCATCGACAAGGCTTGCGAACCGCTGCGCATGTCGGGAGGCCCGCGAATCGAGTGCACGACGCTAAAAGACGGTCCGCCAGGCATTGAGACACAGCAGGACGTGGACGGGGTCGTGGCTCCGCTGAAGCGGCTTGTCTCCGAACGCGAAATGGCTTGCAGCGCTTTCGTCATCGCCTGTTTCAGCGACCCAGGCATGCACGCCCTGCGCGCGGTCACAAGAAAGCCCGTACTGGGCATCATGGAATGCGGACTGCTTACAGCAATGACCATTGGCCGGCGGTTCGGAATCATCGCCATCCTGCAGCAGTCAATCCCGCGCCACCTCCGCGCAATCGGCGACCTTGGGGTCTCCGGGCGTCTTGCAGCAGAGCTGGCCGTCGGCCTCCGCGTGGCGGAGCTGTCTGACGAGAAGAGGACCTTCATTCGCATGGTCGAGACTGGCCGCGCGCTGCGTGATACACACGGCGCCGATGTGGTGATAATGGGTTGCGCCGGCATGGCGAACTACCGGAAATCGCTGCAGGATGAAATCGGCATACCCGTCGTCGACCCGGTACAGGCAGGAGTTGCCATGGCCGTGGGGAGAGTGCGCCTTGGCCTGTAACACGCTTGAGCAATCGTGATGGCTTCATGGCACGCTTGCATTGCCGCCCCTGCTTGACATTGTCTGTTACGAGGGTGATTGTCCGTATCGGTATCCACGGAGCACAACCGTGCCACCGGAGAGGGAGTTTCGTCATCTGCTGGAGGTGCGCAAGATGTCGGGCGGTGCAATCTTCGATCTGGTCGCAGAGTATTCAAGAAGCACCCCCGCCTCAGTGGCCATCCTGGCTCGCGGCCGCCCCAACCTGACCTACGGCCGTCTTCATGACCACGTCCGGCACATTGCGTCCCAACTGAACGGCCTGGGGGTGCGCAGGAACCAGCGGGTGGCCATTGTTCTGCCCAACGGGCCTGAGATGGCAACGGCATGCCTGGCAACGGCTGCGTGCGCCACCTGCGCCCCGCTGAATCCCGACTACAAGGCCGGTGAGTTCGAGTTCTACATGTCCGACCTCAAGGCCGGGTTGCTTCTCACGCAATCGAGCTTGAATTCACCTGCCGCAAGCGTGGCGCGGGCAATGGGAATTCAGGTGGTGGAACTCGACACGTCACCTTCGCTCGCGGCCGGCCTGTTCAGCCTGAAGGGCGTTACCGCTACAGGAGAGACGGATGAACCCGACTGGGCACACCACGGCGACGTCGCTTTGGTCCTCCACACATCCGGCACAACATCCCGCCCAAAGATCGTCCCCCTGACCCAGTGCAATATACGCGCTTCCGCAAACAACATCGCATCATCCCTGTCGCTGGGCCCTGACGACATCGGCCTCAACATCATGCCTCAATTTCACATAGGCGGCCTTGTGGACCTGCTCGCAGCCCCGCTGTCGGCAGGCGGGAGCGTTGTCTGTGCGACACGGTTCACTGTCCCTGACTTCACCGGTTACCTCAATGAGTTCAAGCCCACATGGTGTCAGGCCGTGCCGACCATGATCCTTGAAATTGTGAACCACATCAAAACCGGCCCGGGCCGCCTCCCAGTGGATCTAAAACTCAGATTCATGCGCGCGGCCGCGGCCGCAATGCCACAACAACTTGCGGCGGACTTCGAAAGGCTTTTCAAAATCCCCGTGATCGAAATCTACGGAATGACAGAGACCACTGGCCTGATCACCGGCAACCCGCTGCCGCCAGGCAGGCGCGTTCACGGCTCGGCGGGTCTTCCGGCAGGGCCTGACGTCGGAATCATGGATGAGGCCGGCAACCTGCTTCCCGCCGGTCAGTCCGGAGAGGTTGTTGTCCGTGGCGAGACTGTCATGGCTGGCTACGAGGACATCGGCGGCACAAACACCGGCACCTTCCACGGGCAATGGCTCCGCACCGGCGACTTCGGGTATCAAGACCGGGACAACTACCTGTTCCTGACAGGGCGAATCAAGGAGATGATCAACAGGGGCGGCGAGAAGATATCGCCTGGCGAAGTGGACGATGTCCTCGCATCTCACCCGGCCGTCGAACAGGCCGCCGCCTTCCCTGTGCCTCACAAATCGCTGGGTGAGGACGTGGCGGCTGCTGTCGTCCTCAAGAAGGGTAAGTCGCTTGAAAAGCAGGAGCTCATAGCCTTCTCAGCAGAACGCCTCGCCTATTTCAAGGTCCCGCGAACCATCTTTTTCGTGGACAGCATCCCGAGAACCCCAAACGGCAAAGTCAAACGCAATCTCCTGGCCGAGACGCTTCACCCGGAAGAGGCCGATGCCGTGACTCGCCGGGCCGGATTCGTCGTGCCAACCACGCCGGTGGCAACAGCCATTGCTGGAATGTGGGCCGCCGTCCTCAGCATCAGCGATGTCGGCATGGACGACAATTTCTTCGACCTCGGCGGCGACTCGCTCAAAGCCGCAACCCTTGTTAATGAAATCCAGAAGAAATGGGGTGAGACAGTATTCGTCGCGGCACTGTTCGACGCACCGACCGTCAGGAACTTCGAAACCTTCGTCGTCCGCAACCACCCACAACTGGCGGCACAGATAACGGGACAACTACTCACGCCAGCCGAAGCTGCGCCACGTGGTCGGATCGATTCGGCCACCATAAGGAAGTTTGCCAAATCAATAGGCAGCACGTCAGCCGGCCTCAATCCGCCGGAATGCAGGAATCCGCAGGCTGTCTTCATTCTCTCCCCACCGCGATCTGGATCGACCTTGCTTCGTGCCATGCTGGCCGGGAACAATCGCCTGTTCGCACCACCCGAGCTGTACCTGCTGCCGTTCGACAACCTTGTGGACCGCAAGGCTTGGTTCTCCGGCTCCCAGAAATTCCAGATGGAGGGCGCGATACGCTGCCTGATGCAGCTCAAGGACATTGATGCGACCCAGGCGCAGGCGTTGATGTCGGACCTCGAGACGAAGACGACACCGACGCTGGAGCTCTACCGCATGATCCAGGACCTGGCAGGCGACCGGATCCTTGTGGATAAGACCCCCTACTACGCCGCCCAGGCTGCAACCCTGCAGCGTATGGAGACATGCTTCAGGGACGCGCTCTACGTACACCTGGTACGACACCCGTACGGCATGATCCGGTCGTTCGAGGAAATGAAGATGGAACAACTCTGGTATCCACGCCTCGTCGGTGAGACCACAGCCCGCAGTATCCCCTGCCCGTTCAGTTCATCAGAGCTGGGCGAGCTGATCTGGGTGGTCATCAACAGGAACATCCTGAATTTTCTGAAGAGCGTCCCGGAGCACCGCCAGTACCGCGTCAGGTTCGAAGACATTGTCGGATCGCCGCGCGAATCGACCGAGGCGCTGTGCAGGTTCCTCAGGGTGGACTTTGACCCGCAGATGCTGAAGCCCCAGGATGACAAGCACAAACGCATGACCGACGGAATACACGCCGTGTCACGCATGATCGGCGATGCAAAATTCCACAAGCACAAGGATATTTCAGCGGGCGCGGCCGACCTCTGGAAAAAGCAATACACCGTGGACTTCCTCGGTGACGAGGCCTGGACTCTTGCCCACATGCTCGGCTATGCCGAGACTGTCGCGAAGGAGCGAGGCCGGCAGGAATTCGAGATATGACAACCATCAGCGAATTCATGGCCGGGCTTGCCGCGGCGGACGTGAAGCTGTGGCTTGACGGCGAACGTATCCGGTGCAACGCCCCCAACGAGGTGATGACTCCGGCCTTGAGGGCGGAGTTGACTGCTCGCAAGGCCGAGATCATTCAGTTTCTCCTCACGGCAGCCAGCCGGAACACCGCCGGGATGAAGCCTGTACCATGCGTGAGCCGTGACGCCCCGCTCGAGCTGTCATACGGGCAGAAGCGTCTACTGGCGCTGGCACAGTTCCGTCAGGATTCCAGCGCCTACCACATATCATCGGCATTCCGTCTCAAGGGCCCCATCCAGCTGGATGCCGTTGAAAAGAGCCTGACCGCAATCCTTCGGCGCCACGAGATCCTGAGAACCACCTTCCCAGCATCCGATGGCTCGCCCAGGCAGGTGATAGCCCCCCCGTACGATGTGAGTCTCCCCATCGTTGACCTCGGAACTTTGCCGGCGGAGATGCGGGAAGCCAAGGCGATGGACATGCTCCGCGCAGAAATGCAGCAGCCCTTCAATGTCGCATCCGGGCCCCTGTGGCGGACTCGACTCATCAAGCTCGGTGAAGATGATCACATCCTGGCGTTTACCATGCACCATCTCGTTTTCGACGGCTTGTCGAAGAACGTCCTGAATAGCGAGCTGGCTGCCTTCTACAACGCTTTCCTGGCCGGACACTCCCCGGAGCTCGAGCCGCTGCCCGTGCAGTACGCCGACTTCGCTCACTGGAACACCTCATGGCTCGACAGCGAGGACGCCAGGAGGCAGACCGACTACTGGCAGAAACAGCTCGGAGGCCAGGTTTCCGAACTGATGATTCCAGCCTCACGCGCAAGGCCTGCTGTCCAGACATTCCGAAGCGACCACCGATCCTTCCACGTGCCGCCTGAACTGCTGGCGGCTCTCGGCGAATCGACACGCCACGAAGGCGTGAGCCTTTTCATATCCCTGCTCGCGGCGTTCAAGCTCATGCTGCACTGCCACACGGAACAGGAAGACCTGGTGATATGCTCGCCGGTGGCCTGCCGCAACCGGTCAGAGCTCGAGCAGATGATAGGCTATTTCAACAACGTCGTCGTAATGCGCACCGACCTGTCCGGAAACCCCACTGTTTCAGAATTCGTCGGACGTGTGCGCGAGGCTGCCCTGGGCGCCTACGGCAACCAGGACGTGCCCATCCAGAAACTGGCGGAGCTGCCGGGCCTTGCCCGTACACCTCTGACTCGTGCGATGTTTTCATTCAGGAACACACCTGAAAGGGCACTGGATCTGGATGGAATAGCTGCGAGCCCCGTGGATATACGAAAACTGAGCGCGGATTTCGACATGGCCATGTACACCGAACTGCGGGAAGGCAACCTCGGTGGAACGCTGGAGTTCAATACCGACATTATCGACACCGATACCGCACGTCGCCTCTCCAGGGATTATCTCACAGTGCTGGAGTTTCTGGTCACACATCCCGACAGGCACATTTCGGAGGCCCCGCGCCTTGGCACAACGCCAGACGAAGTTGAAGCCCTGCTCGCCCGCCACCCGCAGGTGGCCGAGGTAGCCGTCGTCATTCACAAGAACCGGCCCGGATTCAGCAAACTGGCGGCCTATGTTGTGCCCGACCAGTTCAACATCCCGAGCATGGAAGGCCTGCGCGGGTACCTTGCCCAACGGCTGCCGGACTACCTGATCCCTTACGCTTTCGTCCCGGTCGACGGCCTGCCCCGCACAGGCAATGGCCAGGTCGATCGTGACTCGCTCCCGGCGCCGGCCTCGCTCAGCAGGCCGCCGGAACGCGAATACGTGGCGCCGAGCACACCGCTCGAACAGCAACTGGCGGAGATATGGGCCCGTGTCCTGTGGCTGGACCAGAAAGTCGGTATCAGGGACAACTTCTTTGACCTGGGCGGGCACTCGCTGCTATCGGTGCAGCTTGTGACAGAAATGGAGGGCCTTCTCAAGAGGAAGCTGCCGGCAGCCGTTCTGTCAGGGCTCAGCACCATCGAGGAACTGACGCGTCAACTCGACCTGGAGGACAAGAGGCCTGACACGTCACATGCGTCAGTGTCGCCGGCAGGCAGCCGGGACTCCGGCCTCCCGGCTGTCCCAGCCACCTGGACACTCTCACCGGAAATCTACCACGGCCTTCTTGCCCACACCGCAGCGTGGCAGGGCAAGCGCATCAGGCCCACTTCGCTGGTAATGGGACTCAACACCACCGGAACAAAGCAGAAACTCTTCTGGTGCTGCCAGGGCTTCCGCGAACTCACCCAGCTGGCAAAGTACATGGGTGCCGACCAGCCGGTCTACGGCATGCGTTCCATTCACAAGGTCCTCGAAAACAAACAGAGAACCCAGCCCGTAGTCAACGCCCTGGCAGCCCAGTATGTGAGCGAGATTCTGGAGGTCCAGCCGGACGGACCTTTCCTGCTCGGGGGGAATTGCCAGTCCGCGCAGATAGCTTTCCAGGTAGCCAGGCAGCTGATGGACCGCGGTCATTACATAACCCTGCTCTGCCTGCAGGAACAGTTCATACCACAGCACTATCCGGGCAGGGTCGCACTGTTCTACGGCGATGACAGCACGCGTAACCCGTTCCACTACTTCAACCAGCCCGAGACAACCTGGAAGAAGTTCTACACCGGGAAATTCTCCTCAAACGCAATAGCCGGCCGCCACAGTGAATTCTTCCGGGAACCGAACATCCAGGTTCTCACGGCCAAGCTGCGGGCGGAGATCGACCGCGCCCAGAGTGAACCGCCCATCGAAATCAAGTGGCACGGGAACAACCGCGGCCCTGGGCTGCCGGCCCAGGCCTACCGCGCCGGTATCAGGACCATTGCTTCCGTTTGCACGACACCGGGCGACCGGCTGGTCATCCCCGTCGAGATCAGAAACATGAGCCCGGTAACGTGGCCGGGGGGCGAGGCGGGAGTCACGCTGGGACAACGCTGGCGATGGAAGCATGTTGTAATATCGGTTGACCCTGGAATTCCCCTGCCGGCGGATCTTGAGCCCGGGGGTGTCGTAACGCTTGATCTGCAGCTGGCTTCGCCGTTAGAATCCCGGCGTTACAGTCTTGAGCTTGACATGGTGGAAGGCGGAGATACGTGGTTCAAGGACAAAGGTTCATCCACACACCTCGTCAGGGTACGGGTACACTGGCTCTTCAAGGTGTTGCGGTTGTTCGGCAGGATAAGGAAGTCGGAATAGTGTGCCGGGCTTGAATCATCATGAGTAATGCGCGGAGGACAGCCATGACAACTATCACATCGACGCAGAATCCGTTCTACGGGCAGTTCTCGGCCAGGGTTGGCGAACTTGGCGGCATGTTCAACGCCCATCTTCACCTTGATCGGGCCGGAACGCTCGCTAAACGGTACTGGGAATACGCCGGGCTGGACGTTCTCAAGACTTCCTACCTTCCTCTGATCGCCAAGCACGGCCTCATCGTCAAGCTGCACCAGGGCCCAGCCTACGAGACAGGTGACCTGGAGGCCCGCACAAACAGCTTCCTGGACACAATGGTGGCGGTCAACACGGTCCGGGCCGACACCTTTGTGGATGTCACGCCTGACAACGTGGGTATGTCGGCCCTCCACGCTATGCTGAAAACCAAGCGGACCCGCGCACACGAGATAGACCTGCGGATAGGCGCATACTCACCGTTCGGCTACTCGGACGCCGACCCAGGCCGCTGGAAGCTCCTCGTGGAAGGCGCACGCATCGCAGACTTCATTGGCTCCCTTCCCGAAGCCGACGATACTGATGATTACCCGGAGAAGATCGGCATAGATGAACATTTCAAGCGGATGCTCCTGCTGTGCCAGGAACTGAACAAGAAGATCCACCTGCACGTCGACCAGAGAAATGAACCCACGGAAGACGGCACAGAACGACTCATCAGGGCCGTGCGCAAGTACGGCGCGCCACGCTCTCCTTCCGGCGAGCCAATGGTTTGGGCTGTGCATGTCATCTCGCCGTCGAAGTACGATGAGCCGAGATTCAGGCGGTTGGTGGACGGCCTTCTGGAATGCAACATAGGGGTAATCAGCTGCCCCTCGGCCGCAATAGGCATGCGCCAGCTCTGGCCGCTTGCGTCCCACACCTGCAACAGCTTCCCGCGGCTGCTTGAAATGCTCGCAGCCGGCGTCCACGTGCGGATCGGTTGTGACAATATGGCCGACATCTGCTCGCCCAGCACCACCGCCAACCTGGTGGATGAGGTTTTCATCCTGACGGCAGCGCTTCGCTTCTATGACGTGGACATCCTGGCAGCCATCGCCGCAGGGAGGAAGCTGGATGACAACGCCAGGAACACAATCAAGGAACATCTGCTACAGAACGACGCAGAAATCGGGCGGGTGCTCAAGCGTGTCCATGCCCGGATAGCTGCGGACGCCGGAAGAGGCTGATACCGGCTAACCGCCACCCCGAAGCGCCCGGCGGGTTCGACGATGGAAGCGAAACCTGTTCAAGCACCAGGTCTCGAACAACTCCCTGACCTGGCAGGCGAACAGCTCCCGCCCGGTAGGCGGCCTGGCCCTTGTGCCGAATTCCATCCCGTACCCGAAATAGGCCAGGATGTCACCGGCTAGCCCCTCGAAGATCTCGATCTCCCGCCGGCTCAACTCCTTCTTCCAGCTGTTCACCCTGGCCGGATCGGGCCGCGCACCGATCAGGCTGTGCTGCGCGGCTGAGTACTCCGGAACCTTGAACCCCCTGGCTTCCACCATGCACGGCTGATACTCGACGCTAATGTGACGGCAGACCGCACGGAGAGTGTCCTCGGGGGCAGTCACCAGACTCTCGTAGCTGATCCTGATGCATTTCGACTTCAAGGCACATTCGACCGCCAGACCGTGGCCAATGCTCTCAACCCAGTCACGCGCAGCCCCGACGATCGTGTTGGGCCCCCAGTCAAGAGGCATGATCGAAGCCGCAACGGCACGCCCGTCCCTCACCATGTGGATCATCACAGCTTCCGGAAACAGATCCAGCAGTGTCGTTGCGTACTTGATATTCTCCGGCGTGTGGTCAATCCATATGCCACAGTCGGCCTTCCCGACCTTCTCGCCGTATCTGCCCACAGCCCACTCCAGCAACCGGGGGTATGACGAACCGATAGACTCCCGGGGAATAGCCGCCGCTTCCAGCGCCAGCGACCAGATCCTGAACCGCCTGTGCGCAATGAGCATGTCAAGCACGCGCACCGAATCGATGGCACCGGGTCCGCGTTCAAGGGAACGTAGAATGTCTATCTTGAACTGCGATTCAGGTACTGTGATGCAGTCCCGGCCCATCCCGAGCATAGCACCAAGGAGGGTCGTACCGCTCCGGCTGGCGCCGCCTATGAATACCGGCCTCATGATGTGTACCTCCTCAATTATGGCTGATCGACCTTATCCGAAGCCAGACGCCGCCGCAACGGCGAAAGTGCATTTTCAGGGAGTCGCGACACGGCGAAAGTGCTTTACACCCCACTGCCGTTCCAGCACATTGGAATGGACAATGAATATCCTCTACATAGCCAACGAGATTGACGTTCCCGGCTCTAATGGCGGCTCGGTCCACGTATACGAAGTTGCAACCGGTCTCGCAATGCGGGGCCACCGGGTGCTGCTTGTGTGCAGGCGCGACGACAAGCAGCCGGTCTTCGGGGAAATGGACGGCGTCTCGGTATTGAGGATAGCAAAGTGGCGGGTCTGCTTGCCTTTTTCCGCACTGCCTATGATATGTCACCGGAAAGCGCTCAAGGCATTCGGCCCGGTCGATATCGTCGTCGAACGCAACAATGTCCTGGGCGGACTCGGTAAGGCGCTTGCGCTGTGGTGGGGAACGCCGTACCTGCTCGAGGTCAATACCGCAATATATGACGAACTGATCGCACACCGTAAGATCCGCAACCCCATCACAAAGGCCCTGATCTTCCTGGTGAGGCGCATCCACTTCGGGATAGCCGACCATATCATCGGGACACACGCGGGTCTTGTTCCAGAGTCGGCCCGGTCAAGGTTCAGCCAGACTATATGGGGCGGAAACACCTCGCGATTTGCCCCGGAACTACGCCAATCACCACAGGCCGCCCAGCTCCGGAGGAAACTCGGGCTTGAGGGACACTTCGTCGTGCTCCTGGCGACAAGCGACACCAGGTCGAAGGGCAACGAGTCCCTCGTGCATGTGGTCGAACGCGTCGCGAGAGCCGACAACGGCGTCCGGTTCCTGCTTGTCGGCCTTGATGCCTCCTCGGCATCGGTCCGGCTGCTCGAACAGGCCGGCCTCGAAGGAAGTTGCGTCGTAGCCGGCCGGGTGCCCTACAGCGAGGTGGCTGAATACATGGCGCTCGGCGACATCGGCCTAGCCCTCTACTCCCGGAAGATCCACCCGCCGTTTGCCAAGTACGGATTCTACATCACACCGATCAGGATCATGGAGTGCCAAGCATTAGGCCTGCCAGTGGTGGCCCCGCGAATCGGGAATATGACCATGATTGTACAGGACGGAAGGACCGCCATCCTGGTTGAGGAGGACAACTTCGACCAGTACGCCGAGGCTATCCTGCGCCTGAGGGAGACCGGGCTGCGTTCCAGCATGGGTCTCGCCGCGGCGCGTCACGCACGCGAGGAGCTCACGTGGGACAAGCATCTCGACCAGCTGTGCCAGCTGCTCAATCGGCTGGCCGCAACAACGGGGCGTCATTCAACGACCACACGGTAGAAACGTTCCGTTACAGCCTGCAGCAACGGCAAGGAGATACGCCCCCGCAACGCGACGCCGGGTGTCACAACACCCGATGATACCGCGGCCGCGAGAGCCACACGAATATGCGCATACTCAGATCATTCTTCCGCGCGTATCAGCCGGCCCCAGATGAGTCGATTCTTTCGGATATTCCCCAACTCCTCGCGTGGGCGACTCGCTCAGGTAGGTGTTCCAGCCCTCCTCACACCCCATGCTCGGGAGCCATCATCCGGACTTGATTTCGTCCAAGCCAGACACCAACATGTCTGCGCGTCTCAAGAAAGCGAGGCAACGAGTGTCTGAACCAGAAGAAATACAGGTACCGGTACAATTCATCAGGGACGATGAATTCGAGGCAAAGGACTGGCCCGAGTACGACGTTCCTATCTCCCCTGAATGCTCGGAGGAAGACTTCCAGAAGGAGTTCTGTGACGTCATAAATGAGCTTGAGAATGTGCTGCTCATCGAGGGCTGGAAGCGCGGACTCATGAGGCCACACGACGACTACGAGATCGCCATGGAGTCGTGGCGTCCCCATAGATCGCTCGACTTCAGCATAATATCGGACAGAATCCTCACGCCGCATTTTCTCCCGTTGCTGGCCGGATTCCTGCGAACTTTACACAACCGCTGGATGCTGCACATATCGGATGAAAGATGGACGCCGGAATCCGGGTGCGCTATCGACTTCAAAATAGTAGTCGAGCCCGACATGATATGGGTCACCTGTGAAAACCCTGATATCCTGCCAAAGCTGGGCATTTGAACCCTTGAAATGAGACTTTGTCTTTGATTCCTCAGGCGCCTTAGTGTTCAATCACCACTTGATTATGCGCCACATTCTGTCAATACTGCTTCTGGCCGGCTGTGCAGTTGGGTGCGCAAACCCTCCCGAACACAAACGCCCCGGCGTGATGGTGCTGCGCTCTGTGGCCACATCCCAGAGCGACATGACGACCATCGTGGTTCGGAAGGATCAGTCGGTAACAGTTAATGGCCAGTCGGTAACGGCCGGCGGCCTGCCACAGAAGCTTGAGGCAATGGGCATCAAGACGACCAACCCCATCTTTCTCCAACCGGAGCCCGGGACACCCTATTCCGCCGTGGCCAAGGTGGTTCAGCTTCTCCAGGCAGCCGGCTACACGAATCTTGCTGTGGTTAACAACAAGCCTTCCGGAAAGAAGAAATAGCTGACATTCTCCGGATCCGTTCAGCACCCCTATACCCATGGAACGTGGCCAGTCGTGGGAAACTACGGCGGCTGCGGAAACGCCACACTTACTTCCTCGTCAACAGCCGGACGATCGCAAATCCGGCAGCTGGAATCACAAAAGCCAGCAGCACCGCCCAGCCAATGCCGGCAGGTACGCCACCTGATGTTGCCCCAGCCCACGCATAAACCACGCAGATCGGCAGCGCGCCGCAAGCAGAGAGCAGCACAAACCGCAGGAAACCTATCTCACTCAGTCCGGCCAGACAGCTCACGACCTCCGTGAGCATTGGGACCGACCGGCTCAGAATTATGCCCCATTCCCCATAGCGGCTCATGAACCTCTCGATCCGCGACTCGTCTTTTGCTCCCACCAGCCTGACAAACGCCTTCCTGCCGAAAACGCGGCACAGGCCAAAGCCAAGCATGGCTGATGCCATGGCTCCGGCAAACGTCACCGCCGCGCCAGCCGGGAATCCCAGCATGTAGCCCGAGAGCGTCATTACCACGCTGGATGGAATAGGCAATATCAGGTCACCGGAAAGCAGGCCAAAGATCACCAGGGCAATGAACCACGAGCCACCGTGTCCGCCCCGCATGGACTCGAACCAGGCCGTCACCAGTCGCTGGTCGGTCAGGCCAAACGCCTCCGCAAGCACAAAGGTAAGCGAAAACGCGACAATCAGGCTGACTGCAATTCCAATGAACCATTTCATGAGTAAAGACTACAGGAACGGATTCCAGGGCAAAAGCCGAATGAAGCAACCTCGCTGCTTAACTTGCACGGGCACGCCCTGGCAAACACCACTCACCGCCGGTCCGGATCATCCCGTCTGCGGCCGCGCTTGCCGTAGGTAGCGCGGTCTTCGGCGGCCTTGAGCCGCGCCGGCGTCGCACCGGGATAGACGACAGCCGCCACCTTCCCAGGATTTTCAAGTTCCAGCAGGTGCTCCTCAAACAACGCCGCCTCCTCAGCCAGATACTCGTGACGCGGGTCAAGCGGATGACGCAGCGGCGGACCAACATCGCGCATCGTTCGTCCGCCACCCGACGCAATCTGTTCATGTATCAGAATGGCCCGTTCGCATCTCGTCCGCGACAGGGACGCAGTCAGCCAGCCGCTTCCCAGAGCCCTGCCTGACACCATTCGCGCGTTCCAGAAGCTCAGGACACGAAGTGGCCTCGCCCGCAGCCCGGTCTTCCACTCACCATCAGTGGCCGGCGTCGCAAACCGGCCGAACGGCGCCACAAGGAACGCATCCTTCGCCCGCCTCAGAACAAGGACATATACTGGCCGGCCAACGGCAAACGCCGCCGTAACCGGTGGCAGGAGAATAACCTGCCCCTCCACAGGAACAAAGGACCGGCGAGTGCTCACCTCCTCGCCTCCCGCCGGTCGCCCGGCCCCGGCACGTCCATCGGCTCCAGAGCCGCCGACCTTCCGGATAGTGCGGCCAAGCGCCCATTCGTAGAGCCATGCCTCCAGCGCGGCGCGGTGACTGGCAGTCGCTACGGCGTTCGTCTTTTTCGAAGCTGTATCCATCTACCCCTCCCCGTAGAGCATAGCCCCCCGCTCCTCATCGCGGCAACAAAGATCCCCGCGCCCCGTCGTGCAACGGGGGGCTCCGGCCGGCAACGGCATGCCCGACGCCTTGACGCCGGCCAGGTTGAACAGGCAGGAGATGCTCTCCTCTGACTTTGCCCATGCAACAAGCCTGCCTTTGACAATGTCGAAGACCGCCACGGTCAAGGTCGCCTTCGTCTCCTCGGGCTCGTCAGGAAATGCGCCGGCGACACAACCCGCAACAATCTTCAGCGCCGACCTGTGCGCCACCGCCAGGATACTCTTGCCACAGCCGGCAAGCCTCAGGATGACAGGATTGGCAAGCGAAAGACCGACCTCCCGTCCCAACAGGGCAAGGCGCTCGCGATACCCCAGCGCGCCAATGACTGAATCAGCCAACCCGGCCGCAATCTCCTCGAACTCTCTCCTCTCAACTTCATCTGTCGTATCCAACTCGTCCGGCAGGAGATCCTTTACACTCAAGGCCGCGCCATCCTCACCAGCACCCGCCCCCGCATCAAGAGAGAAGACCCGACTATTCGAGTGCTCGCGCCGCAAATAGTCACGAACAACATCGCGCAGAAGCAATGAAACACCACTCTCAACATCATCCGCTATTGTCATTGAGTTACCACCCCCCCTTCTTGCGAACAGCCACTCTTTGTACGACCTACCCTGCCTGTTGGGATGAAGCTGGAAGTATGTCTCAAACCAATGCCAGCAATCCTGCTGCGGCAGACTGGCTGCGCCGTCCGCGCTGAAGGCAGGCGCATACTGCCTTGCGTAGCGGCAAAACCGGCCGTGAACGAACGTCTGCAATGCCGTCTGCATGGCTGAGGGACACAACGCCAACGCCCCCTTGTCTCTCCACGCCAGCCATTGATCAAGTTCCGGCATTCCCTGTTTCCCCTCTACACCCTTCCATCGACTAGGGCCCACACCGTCCACAACCCTCCGCCGCCGACGACGAACGCTTCCACCCTCTATAATTGATAACGCACGACACCCCGATTTTATTGCAACAAATCTGAAAATAGTCCCATCTGCCGATTACCCGCGTAATTACTGGGGTTTCCTGAATATTGTGCGCTCTCGTGCAACTTATTTTCACTTTCTTCCGTTCTTGACCGGAAAAGTGCCTTTCTGAATTCCTTAGATAAGTAGAGGGGCACAACGTCCCTCGCGCGAAAGCGGGCAACAAACAACATAGGAGGCAGCCATGGGATCGATGAATAAAGTATTCTTGATGGGGAACCTGACCAGGAACCCGGAATTGAGGAAGACCCCGACCGGCCTGTCGGTATCGGATATCGGCCTGGCAGTATCAGAGAAGTACAAGAACAAGTCCGGTGAGGTCGTGGAATCGGTCTGTTTCGCCGACGTCGTGGTATGGGGCAAGCAGGCGGAAACCTGCGGCCAGTACCTGGCCAAGGGCTCACCGGTTTTGGTCGAGGGCCGCCTGCAACTGGACCAGTGGCAGACTGACCAGGGCGAGAAGCGCAGCCGCCTGCGGGTTCGCGCAGACCGCGTCCAGTTCCTCGGCCGTTCGCAGAAGAGTGGCGAGCCCGAGCACGCGGCGGTTCCGGCCGCGGCGGCATCGGAGGCGGAGGGGGAAGAGATGCAGGCAACCTCAATGCCGTTCTGAGACGGCGAGCTGGAACTTGCGTGGAACTGACGAATGAACGCTGATATGGCGGCCGTGGCAGCCCGCATCGGCGGGTCGCCATGCGGCCGGAGCGAGACAAACACGAGAGAAGGAAACAAGAAAGGATATTCCGATGAACAACAGCACAACAGAAGCGAAACTGGCCTCGAGATTGCACGCACAGAAGCTGGTGATATATCATCCGACAAGCTCCGGAACGGGCGCCGCACTGCAACTGGAGCCGCGCGTCAACCGCAAGGGTGACGACCGCTACAACTGCTTCTTCCTAGAGATGGCGACCCAGAAGAGCGCTGCCTCGCGGGTGGAGGGTAAGACTGTGCCGGCCAGCTTCGACTGGGAGCACAAGCTTACTGTCAAACTCGACTTCACGGATATTTGTGAAATGCTTGCAGTCCTGGAAGGACGGGTGGACAAGGTCGGCGGCCAGCGTAGCGGCCTGTTCCATCAGAATGGAGCGACCAGCACTGTCATTTCGCTTCAAAAATCCGAGAAAGGCGGCTATTTTGTTGGCTTGTCGAAGAAGGACGGCGGAAGCGGCATTGTGAGCCGGGTGAATATCACTCTGAGTGAAGCGGAGGCCATTGGCTTGAGAAGCATCTTCCAGGCCGGGCTCTTCTTTATCACGTTCCACACCCACATCTTCCAAACCGCCGCCTGAGCGGTGGCATTTCGGTAGCAGGGAGGCATACGGAACAGCAGAGGACGAGTGGTCAGGTACAGATTCCGGCCTGACCGCCCGTCCGAAGACACCTTTTGGCGGATTACACTCGGAACACCGTGGCAGGCAGCGAGGGACCCATATGGGTGCCGGCCAGCCTGCAGGAGGAGCCGACATCGTCTCGAATAGGGAGTTACGTTAACATCGCGGTCTCGTGCGTCACATATACAGAAGGAGGGTTGTATCGTGAGATACTCGTACGGAATGGTGTTGGGTTTGGCTTCGCTGTTCTCCGCTAGTGTTGTGTTTGGGGCCGGTGATGCGGGTGCCGGCACTCGCGCAGCGAACCGGGCGGCAGCGAGGGCTGCGGCAAAGGAAAAACGCGAGGCAACGGCTGCGGAGCGGAAGGAAGCAAGGGAGAAGAGGCAGGAGAAGGCCGATGACTGCATCAATAAGCGGCAGACCAACCAGGCCAAGCGGATTACGCATGGCATAAAGAAGGGTTACCTGAACGAGGCTGAAGTGGCCGCACTTCAGGAGCAACAGGCCAAGGTGGCCGGTCTCGAGACAGAGGCGCTTGCGGACGGGAAGTTGACCAAGGAGGAGGCTAAGGGTATACGCGCAGAGCTCAACGAGGCGAGCCGTTGCATCTGGGCCGAGAAGCATGACGACGACGGCACCCAGATGGCAACACTCCGTCTCGGCACAAATGTCTACGCAAAGGATGATCTCACGGCCACACTCGCAAACGAAAACCTCTCCGCTGAGGAGGCAAAGGTCCTTATGAAGGACTTCAGGCGGCTCATGGATCTGAAGCAACAACTCTCGACGGGTGCCTTGTCCGACGCCGAACGGACAACGCTCCAGGCCGAGTACGACACTCTGCTGAACATATACTTTGAGGTCAGGTGATTTGATTGAGCCCTAAAGTGGCGCGTCTCGTGACCTGCACGACGGCGCGCCGCTCCGGCGCTCATATCCACCACCGGCCAAATTTCTCTTTACTGTCGGAATGTGGCTGGGTACTGTCAGGTCGTTCGTTGCTAATCAGTCCGATTCGTGCGGGAGTAATTCAGTGGCAGAATGTCAGCTTCCCAAGCTGAACGTCGCGGGTT
>JBAXKQ010000015.1:0-34575 GCA_037135275.1 bacterium | reverse complement strand
GAGGTCTTCCTGCTTGAGGACGTAGGCTCTGGCAAATGGTCAGCGCTGTGCAGAGCATCTGGCAAGATCAGGACTGGTCTGGTGTTCAACCTGGCAGGTGGAAGGGTCACTGCCACAGTTGTGGAAATTCGCGGTGGTGGCGAAGTGGTTGTGGATATCCGGTCCGACGCTCCCATTCTGAAAGTTCTGGAAGAAGCTGGCGAGACGCCTCTGCCTCCGTATATCAAGCGTCCGGCGGGGCCGGAACCATACGATCGCACGCGCTATCAAACTGTGTACTCAAGAACGCCTGGTGCTGTTGCCGCGCCGACCGCCGGTCTCCATTTCACACAGGAGCTGCTCGGGCAACTTGCTGGATGCGGCATACCGCTGGCCACTGTGACGCTTCATGTCGGCGCCGGCACGTTCAAGCCAGTTAAGAGCGTCAATGTTGAAGACCATGCCATGGACACGGAACGGTTCTCGGTGCCGGGTGAAACTGCTGAGAAAGTTTGTGTCACGCATCAAAGCGGAGGGCGTGTCGTAGCCGTTGGAACAACCACGGTGCGCGCACTGGAGAGCGCTGCGTTGCGGTCCGGACAAGTTGAACAGTGCGAGGGTCGAACTGACCTCTTCATTCGGGAATCTTTCAGGTTCCGTGCTGTGGACGCGATTCTCACCAACTTTCACCTGCCTCAGTCGACGCTGCTCATGATGATCTGCGCCTTTGCCGGCAGAGACCTGATCCTGCGAGCGTACAGAGAGGCTGTCGCAGCACGTTACCGGTTCTACAGCTACGGCGACTGTATGTTGGTTGAATAAAAAAAGCCCGGGAGCGCCAAACGCTCCCGGGCTGATCAGCCAGAACTACGACTTACCAGTCAGCCTTGGTGTTGACCGAGAGTCCGGCAAGATCTGAAGCCGTGTTTGTACGATACCACTTCGTTGAGTGATCCGTGAACAAGGCGCAGTAGCCGGCGTCGTTGTGATTCGAGGTATGCTTATCCCATACGACGAAACGGTTCGTCATCGAGGGCGACATCCCAGGCTGATAGTAGTAGCTGCTCTTGGATCCGTCGATCGCACCGAGGTTAGCGGCCGCGGAGCGAGCCTTGTCACCCGGGCATATGAACTGCTCGGGGCTTACATCTGAACCAAGCTCAGTGAGATGGTTCGTTGGATAGGACGTTGTAGGCGGATAGCAGTAGGCCGACAAGGCGATATCAAACTGATGCAGGTTTGACTGGCATGCCGAGCGGTTCGCCAATTCACGTACTTTGGCAATAGCCGGGAACAACAAAGCAGCCAAGATCGCTATGATGACGATAACCACCAGCAACTCAATCAAAGTAAACGACCTCAAACCTATTCTTCTATTGAACACGCTCATCGCACACCTCCCTGGTTAGCTAACGATGACTAAGACTGACAAGATAGTCCCGCAGTGCGTTCTTTTTGTCAATATGAAAAACGGGAGAAAAGTCCATGAGTCTCTTCATCTGACCACGGTGAATGGATGTCGATGAGTCATTCTTCAGTCCAACGTCGCACAAAATAGCGACGTTCCGCCAACCAATCCAAGCGAAGAATGTGGTTCCTGTTTGACATTGCCGGTGATTTGCGGTTGTTTGCATTCGTGGACACAAAGACTCAGATTGCGAAAGTTGTCGTGGATATTGCTCTTGATCGTGAATTCGACTACCGGGTGCCAGAACCGTTGCGGGGGCAGGTGCTGATCGGTTCTGCTGTTCTTGTCCCCTTCGGAAGGTCAAGGCGATCAGGGTATGTTGTTGGCTTTGCGGAGGGGTCCGAGCGAGCAGACGTAAAGGATATCATGGAGGTTACCGGCACGGTTCCTCTCTTGAGCGCTGACATCGTGAAGCTTGCCCGGTGGATTGGTGACTACTATTGTGCTCCGGTCGAACATGCCATTCGCGCAGTCCTGCCGGGAGCCGTCCGACGGAAGGGTGCGAAGTTCAAAGAGTGTCTCTTTGTCTTCCCTGTTCGATGCGATGGTCAGGCGCATGGGCCGGACATTGGCGAATTGTTGAAGAGGTCGCCGGGACAGGCGGCTGCCCTGGGATTGCTCGGGGCAACCGCTGATGGAATCGCTCTCGCTGAGTTAGCAAGACGAGCCGGTGTAGGCGTTTCCGCGATCAGGGCTCTGGAAAAGAAAGGGCTCGTAAGGATAGAACCCTCTGCGGTCGGCAGGAATCCGTTCATGGGCAGAACGGTGCTTCCGACCTCGCCCCGGGATCCAACTCCTGAACAGGCTTCTGCATTGAGCCTGATAAGGAGATCGCTGGATACCGTGAGTCCGCCCGTTGTACTGCTCAACGGTGTGACGGGGAGTGGCAAGACCGAAGTGTATCTGCAGGCAATTGCACACGCGCTTGATGGCGGGAAAGGGGCCGCGGTCCTTGTTCCGGAAATCGCGCTGACGCCGCAAACGGTCGAGCGGTTTCGCGGAAGGTTTGGCGATAACATTGCTGTGTTGCACAGCCAGCTTTCTGACGGCGAACGGCATGACGAGTGGCACCGTATACGTGAAGGCAAGGCTAGGATAGCCATTGGTGCAAGGTCTGCCGTCTTTGCCCCCGTCAGGAATCTCGGCCTTATTGTCGTGGATGAAGAGCACGACACAAGCTACAAGCAGGATGAATCCCCCCGCTACAACGCGAGGGACGTGGCTGTCATGAGGGGCCGTATGGAGCATTGCTCAGTCCTGCTGGGATCAGCGACACCATCGTTCGAGTCATTTTATAATGCGCAAACAGGGAAATACGCGATGGTGAGGCTGACAAAGCGGGTTGATGACAGGAAAATGCCTGCAATCCGGGTTGTCGACATGCGCATCGAAGCTGACCGGGTCGGCCGGCCTAACATATTTTCCCGCGACCTGGTTACAGCCATGGGCCTGCGGTTGGACAAGGGTGAACAGACGATACTGTTCCTGAACAGGCGTGGCTTTTCAACTTCGCTGCAGTGTCCGAAATGCGGTTATGTCGCTCGCTGTCCACTCTGCAGCATCGCCTATACTTATCACCGTGTGGCTGAGGGATTAAGGTGCCACGTGTGTGGTGGTGCCCGAAGGGTTCCTGAAAAGTGCCCGGATTGCGGTGATCCTGCTTTCAAGTTCTCAGGAATGGGTACACAGAGGATAGAGGGAATCGTCTCGAAGCTCTTTCCCAAGGCGAGGGTGCGTAGAATGGACTCTGACGCCATGGGCGGTAAACTGTCCTATGAGGAGGTTCTCGACGACTTCAGAACCGGGAAGATTGATATCCTTGTGGGCACCCAGATGATAGCCAAGGGGCTTGATTTTCCGAACGTTACGCTCATAGGAATCATCTATGCCGATCTGAGCCTGTACGTGTCCGACTTCAGGGCGGGGGAACGAACATTCCAGCTTCTGACGCAAGTTGCAGGCAGGGCTGGGCGCGGGGACGTGCCAGGTGAGGTTCTGGTGCAGACATATACCCCCATGGCGCCTGCCATACGGTCTGCCGTTGCGATGGACTACGTCGGTTTCTACGAGAAGGAATGCCTGGAGAGGCGCGAACTTCAGTACCCTCCATTCTCTCGACTCGTCTGCATCACAGCGAGGGGGCCGTCCGATGAGCGGGTCGTTGTCGGAATGCGTGAACTTTGCGAGCGGATCAGGCGTGTGATGCCCGAATCTGTCACTATGCGTGGCCCATCGCCCGCGCCGCTTGCGAAGGCAAAGGGCCTGTTCCGGCACCAGTTGATGCTGCGTTCCAGAGTCGTAAGTACCATTACAACCCCTTTGCGTGACGTTCTAAAGGAGTTTCAATGGCCGTCGAAAGTGGCTTGTTCGGTTGATGTCGATGCTATATCGTTGATTTGACATAAGGCCTTCACGTCAAGTGGACAATATTCCGGTCTTCTGCGGGAGAAAGAATGAACAGATTCTACGTTACTACGCCGATCTATTACGTCAATGCACAGCCTCACATCGGCCACGCCTATACGACCACGCTTGCGGACGTACTTGCCAGGTATCACCGGCTTGCCGGCGCGCCTACGTTCTTCCTGACTGGCACCGACGAGCACGGGCAGAAGGTCGCTCTCGCCGCCGAAAAGGGCCTTATGACTCCGCAGAAACAAGCTGATGAGACAGTTGTGAGGTTTCAACAGCTATGGAAGAAGCTCGAGATCACAAACGACGATTTTCTTCGAACCACTGAGGAAAGGCACAAGGCGGTCGTTCGCAAGCTTCTGCAGGACTTGTACGACAGCGGAGAGATCTACAGGGCAGAGTACGATGGATGGTACTGTGTCGCCTGTGAAAGGTTCTACACAGAAAAGGATCTTCTCGACGGCAAGTGCCCTGAGCCAGGATGCGGCCGGACTGTCGACAGGATTACCGAGGCCAACTACTTCTTCCGCATGAGTAAGTATCAGGATTGGCTGATATCCTACATCAACGAGCATCCAAAGTTCATTCTGCCTGAGTTCCGGCGAAACGAGACACTTGGTTTCCTTCGAAAGAAACTAAACGACCTGTGCATATCCAGGCCGAAGAGCAGGATGGCCTGGGGTATTGAACTGCCGTTTGATCCGAATTTCGTGACTTATGTCTGGTTTGACGCGCTTGTGAATTACATCAGTGCAATCGGGTGTTTTGCCGATGAATCGATGTTTCGCAAATGGTGGCCGGCGTCGTGCCAGTTGATCGGAAAGGACATCCTGACGACGCATACCGTCTACTGGCCCACCATGCTGAAGGCAGCCGGTCTTCCTATGCCGGAGACTATCTTTGCCCATGGCTGGTGGCTTGCTGGCGAGAGCAAGATGAGCAAGACGGCGGGCAACGTTGTTGACCCCATGGCTTTTGCCGACAAGTACGGTGTCGATGCTTTTCGCTATTTCCTTATCGCCGCAATGATAATGGGCGAGGATGCCATATTCTCCGAGGAAGCCTTTGTGAGGCGGTACAATGCCGACCTCGCAAATGATCTCGGCAACCTGTTGAGCAGGGTGATGAAGATGATTACTACTCATTGCGGTGGCCGGATTCCATCACCTGGCCCGGCTGGCCCCGAGGAGGATGAACTGCGAGACAGTGCCATCGGGGCTGCGGCGGCCATGTGTTCCGCTGTGAAAGATATGCGTATTGACCTTGGAATCGGGGCTGTCAATAGTACTGTCAGGATGGCAAATCGATACCTTGAGAAGAAACAGCCCTGGACACTCGCGTCGGGAGGACGTCTGGCAGAACTGGGCACCGTCCTGTATTCCGCCGCGGAGACTCTCAGAATAGCCAGCGGCCTGCTGTATCCCGTGATGCCATCAAAAATGGCGGAACTTCGTGAAACATTGGGAATAGGCGCGGCTGCGCCTGACCTCGATGGTCTAAGCGTGTGGGGTAAACTTCCGGCAGGTGCAAGCGTGGGCAAAGCTATCAGCCTGTTCCCAAGAATTGAGATGCCGCGCGAAACAGGCAGGCCTGGCCATGCCGGGACGGAATTGGTTCCTGCACTTCAGGTTGCTTCTGCCGAGCCTCACAAGGGGCCTGAAGGGGTCGCGATGATTGAGTATGCAGATTTCGAGAAGGTTCACCTCCGGACGGCGAAGATACTTGTGGCGGAGAAAGTGGCCGGAGCCGACAAGCTGCTGAGGCTGGAAGTTGAAGTGGGCTCGGAGCGGCGCCAGATAGTCGCCGGTATTGCCCAGCACTACAGGCCGGAGGATCTGCCAGGGAAGACTATTGTGATAGTCGCAAATCTGAAGCCAAGGAAGATGAAAGGGGTGGAGTCGAACGGAATGCTTCTTGCGGCATCGACCGATGACAACAAGCTTCGTCTTGTCACAGTTGAGAGCGCGGACAGCGGTTGTGTTGTGAAGTAGGGGATTCATTGGCAATTGACACGTCGGTGGTCTATATGCGATGTTGCAGCTCCTTTGCTGCAGCGAACCAAGAATGGAGAAAGACAAAATGTGGAAGAAACAGAACAGATCTACGGCACCCATGACACGGCCGGTGAAGAGTGCGGTGGAGCGCAAACGCCGTCTGAAGGTGCAGAAGAAACGCCTCGTGGCCCTTGGCGTCAAGGAGGAAGCGCTTCGTCGTATGACAACAGGTGAAGTAAGGGCCATGTTGCGACGGCCTTCCAAGCTTGCCAGCTCAGGCGGCAAATAGCTTGAACCGTTTGCTGCCGGCCTGCAGGAAGAAGCATATCGCATGGCGGGGTGGCTTTGATGAAGGTTCTGTGCGTGCTGAATCCGCTTTCGGGCGGTGGTTCCGCAATGTCGCGGTGGCCTCAGATGCTCGAGATCTTTCGGGCATTTGACATTGAACCGGAGCTTCTCTCACGCAGTGACGTTCCCATCGATATTCAGGTCAGGGAACGGTTGGCGCGTGGTGGAGTCTCGGAGTTCAAGGCCATTGCCGGCATTGGCGGCGACGGGACGCAGTCGGCCGTCATAAACGGCATGATGGAATACCGCAACGCCCATCCCGATGCTGTGCTCCCGCCACTTGGGTTCATACCGATGGGGACGGGGAACGACATTGCAAAGTCCTTCGGGCTTATCCTCCGCGACGAGTTCTTTGCCAGCGATCTCCGGCGTGCGGTGTCAACACTTGTCCATGGTGCAGACTATCACCTCGACCTTGGCTTGTTTGATGGCCGGTATTTTGCAGACGCTCTGACCGTTGGCGTTGATTCGCGAACCCTGCGAAGGCGCAACCACCGGAAGAAGTACATTCTGAGGGTGCCTTGCCTGCGGTGGTTGGCGCGTGGCCCCGTGTTGTACGTTGTCAGCTGGCTCGGCTTGTTCAACTTCTGGCGAAAGCCGAGTCTTCATGTTGAGATTCGGGTGGACGGTTGCACCTGGTACTCCGGTCCTATGCTCAATGTTGTCGTCAATAATACCAGGATATACGCCGGGGAATTCGATTTCTGTACGGGCGGTTACGGTAACGACGGCAAGCTCGATGTTGTCCTTTTCACCGGGCATTTTGACTATCTCAGCCGCTATCTGCTGTCCCTGCGGCACCATCCGCGTGCCATTCGCAACATGGCAACGAAGCTCGGCAAGGCAGCGTCGCATGTCCAGGGAAAACACATTGTTCTTCTGCTGTCACGGCCGGAACCTGCACAGGTGGACGGGGAAGAAATGCCGTCTGGCGAGAGGTTTGATATCGAGGTAGTTCCTCAGGCCATCCACATCAAGACTCCGGCGGAGCCGTGATACAGGCACCCCGGCGGGACAGCCTTCAGATCCGTTGTTGCTCCATTCCATGACTTCAAGGGCGCGGGACGGTTACGTCAGTCGTAGCTGTAGCGGCTCCCACCGATAAACTCACGGAGAACAGAGGTTCTGGGAACGGCGCTCATGTCATGAACTGGCACCAGAGGCTTCAAGAATCCGTATACGCGGCGGGCGCGAACGTAGGCGTCACGCTTCTTGGGATTGTTCTTGAACTCCCTCATTGCCTTCGGGAAATAGTCGAGCAGCCTGGCGCGTAGCAAAGGCAGCTCATAAGGCATGGCGGAGTTAATTACTGCATCGGCGGTATTGATAAACGGAATAATGTGCGAAAGCTCACTGGTGCGGACGTAATGCCAGTGCATTATGGTCTGGATCGGCATGCTGTTGCGGTGCTGCCTGTCCCGGATCATCCGGCGCAAGAGGCGGTTGTCAGCCCATCGCATGAAGTCGCCAGTCTCAGATCTGAATTGGCCCAGCGTTTCGAGGTAGAGACGGAACTTGCAGCTGTCGGAGACCACGCGTGTCATGTCCTTGTAGAGTCCGTGGAGACTGTCGATAAGAAGAAGCTCGTTGGGAGCCAGCTTCATCTCATGAACGTTGAGTGCTCGCTTTCCGGTCTTAAAGTCGTAGTGCGGGGTGAGGACCCTCCCGCCATCCAGTAGCTGTGCCAGATGCTGATTTATGAGCTTCAGGTCGATCGCCTGCGGCGTTTCATAGTCATAGTCGCCAAATTCATCACGAGGATGGTTCTCGAGATCAAAGAAGTAGTTGTCAATGTTTATGGCTTTGAGCCGGAACCCATTCTTCTTCAGGTGTTCACTGATCTTGATCATTGTTGTAGTCTTGCCGGACGCAGAGGGGCCGGCGATAATGATGAGACGCAGGTTGTCGGACCGCGCAAGTATCTGCGACGCAGCAGCTGTCACTTCATCCCTGTACCGCTCCTCACACTCGCGGATCAGGCGTGGGAACTGGCCGGCAGCGATGAGTGAGTTGAGTGCGGGGACCGAATCGCACTTATGGTTGAGGTTCCAGAGAAGCACCTCGTATATCTTGCGGTAGGGGATAATGTCGCTCATTTCAAAAGGCTGGCTTCTGACTGCCCTAAGTTGAGCCCTGTGGTGTCGGTAGATGATGTAGTTCCGGGCGACAGCTGGATGCCCTGATTCCATCAAGGCGTTTTCCACTATGTCCTGGATATCCTCGACACTCGGCACGCCGTCCCTGCCGTACGTCGATCCGAGTGTCTTCTCGGCACGCCGCGCAATAAGACGTGAAAGCCTCATGTCCGGTTTGCCGGATGATACGCTTGCCTTGAATATGGCGTTTACGATCCGTTCGCGGTCATATGACGCAATGGATCCGTCCCGACGGAGAATTCGCGCAACTTGAGATCTGTTTGTCACTCAGTCAGGGTAGAAGTCTCGCGGGTGAGGTCAAGAGAAAAGTGGCGATCCGGCACGTGCGCCATCCGAGCATCTCTTTTGCGCGAAGATCTTGTCAGTGCGGCGACCCTGTGATACAACCTGCGTAACCTAACAGTGGAGGAATTCCATGGCTGATGATCGAAAGTCAAGAATCTGGCTGGATGTGGCTCTGGTTGGTATTCCGCTTCTTCTTGTCGCAGCAGGCGCCTACCTGAGTTTTATGCGCGCCCCTAAGTCCGCAGTGGCTGTGATCAACATGGACCGTGTGCTTCAGGAGACCGGTGTCACTGAGCGTGTTCGTGACGCAGAGCGCCGATGGATGAACACGGTATCTCCACGGATCAACGAAGTGGCTGAGCGCACCAGCACGCAGGCGCTTGAGCTTGAAGCGCAGATTGCGAAGGCGGCAGACTCCACGGCACGGAAGGCTCTGCAGGGAAACTTGCGGCGTCTTCAGGCTGAGGCGCAGGCTGCGGTTGATCGCTCACGGCAGGACTTTCTGTTGTACCGGGAGGGCCTGAGGCGTGAGATCCGCGCGAAAGTTGACCCTGCGGTCCGGAATATTGCGCGGGCAAGGCGGTGCGATGTGGTTATTGACTCCGGCGACGGCAGATCGGTTCTCTATGCACGGGCAGCTGTCGACATCACGGATGAGGTGATCAAGGACGCTCGAAGCGTACTGGCCAAGGTGGACTTTGGCGGTGCTCTGAGCGTACCCGCGAATCCCTCTTCCCCGGGAGAAGGATCGGTTGGCGCCCCGGTGCCCCGACAGAGCGCAGCGGAATAGGAGTTTGACGGAATAGTGAGCAACGACATACCAGCATGAAAGGTGGAAAACGATGACGGCAAGCGCGAGTTCGAAGGGCATGGGTTCAACATGGAAACTCATTGGCGGCTTTCCAAAGGTTGGGATCAGGCCGGCTATCGATGGCCGGCGGCGCGGCGTTCGCGAATCTCTGGAAACGCAGACGATGAACATGGCGAAGAGCGCGGCCGAGCTCATTTCCGGCAATCTTCAATATCCGGACGGCACCCCGGTTCAGTGCGTAATTGCTGACACGACCATAGGTGGTTGCGCTGAGGCGGCGGCTTGTGGAGTCAAGTTTGAGCGTGAAAAGGTCGGCGTGTCGCTGACGGTGACTCCATGTTGGTGCTACGGCACAGAGACAATGGATATTCATCCTCAGATGCCGAAAGCCGTATGGGGCTTCAATGGGACCGAGCGGCCAGGAGCTGTCTATCTGGCCTCGATGCTTGCTGGTTATGCGCAGAAGGGCCTGCCGGCGTTTGGAATCTACGGTCGCGAGGTGCAGGACCGAACCGACACGTCGATACCTGCAGACGTGCGTGAGAAGCTGCTTCGTTTCGTGAGCGGTGGCCTTGCCGTTGCGATGTTGCGTGGAAAGACCTATCTATCGGTCGGTACGTCCTCGATGGGTATCGCGGGATCGTTCGTGGATCCGGACTTCTTTCAGGATTACCTGGGCATGCGTACCGAGAACGTCGACATGTGCGAGCTGATTCGCAGGATTGACGAGGGCATCTACGACAACTCCGAGTACGAGAGGGCGTTGGCGTGGACCCGGAAATTCTGCCTCGAAGGCAAGGACGGAAACAAGAAGTCACTCCAGAAGTCCCGTGCCGCCAAGGACGCTGACTGGGAGTACGTCGTCAAGATGACCATGATCGTCCGCGACCTGATGGTGGGTAATCCCGCGCTTGAGAAGATGGGCTTTGGTGAAGAAGCGGTCGGACGCAACGCAATAGCGTCCGGCTTCCAGGGACAGCGGCAGTGGACCGACCACTGGCCTAATGGTGATTTTACAGAGGCCATCCTGAGCAGCTCTTTTGACTGGAACGGTATCCGGGCGCCATACGTGGTTGCGACGGAGAACGACTCCCTCAACGGTGTCTGCATGCTGCTCATGTACCTTCTGACGAATCGTGCCCAGATCTTCGCTGACGTGCGTACGTACTGGAGTGCGGACGCAATCAAGCGTGTTACTGGCAAGAAGATGACCGGCATGAATGCGAATGGCATCATTCACCTCCTCAATTCGGGTGCCGCCTGCCTTGACGGTTGCGGCAAGCAACGCCACGGCGGGAAGCCGGCAATGAAGCCGTTCTGGGAGATTTCTCAGAAGGAGGCTGATGCGTGCCTGAGTTCAACCCGTTGGGAACCAGCCAATGTTGAGTATTTCCGCGGTGGTGGATACTCCTCAAGCTTCCTCTCTGAAGGTGGCATGCCTATGACTATGACACGCATAAGCCGTGTCAAGGGGTTGGGTCCTGTGCTGCAGATTGCCGAGGGCTGGTCAACCGACCTGCCTGGTGACGTCAGCAATACGCTTATGGCGAGAACCGATCCCACGTGGCCATGCACCTGGTTTGTGCCGAGGCTGACGGGCAGGGGAGCGTTCCGCGACGTCTATAGCGTGATGAATAACTGGAGCGCAAACCATGGCGCGATCAGCTATGGCCATATTGGTGCCGACTTGATAACCTTGGCGTCTATGCTGAGGATTCCGGTGGCCATGTCCAACGTGCCTGATGAGGCAGTTTTCCGACCGCACGTTTGGGGAATGCTCGGGGCCGATGATCCTATTGGCGCTGACTATCGCGCGTGCAAGCTGTTCGGTCCTGTTTATGGGTGATCGGTTTGGCGCCGGGTCGGCATGCATAAAGCATAGCATGCCGACCCGGGTATCGTGCACTGGCTTGTGATGCGGACTGCGTCTGCGAAGAAAGAGTCGAGAGACTGGTGCCGGTGTGTTCGGCGGATTGCGGCGGCGGGAGATGCGCCGGATTGCATCGCCCGCCGTGATGAGTAGTTTGCGATCAGCTACTCAATGGTCTGGATCAGCATGTCCGGCTTTCCATTGATGATATACGCTTTGATCTCCGCCCTGCTGAGCAACTCCTTCTTCTCATCTGCTGTGAGGTCCGTGCGGAGCATCGGTGCCGCTATCTGAATGTTCCGGTCCATGATGATTCGCTTCGTGATTGTTGCGTAGCCCGGACGGCTTAACGACAGTACGTGGTCCCCTTTGTATACCTCAAGACTCTCGATTGGCGTGGTGCCGACGAGAATGCCGTCGATTTCAGCAAGCGACGGATCCGCGGTGGTCTTGACCGTAAGTGTCAACTTGGGTTGTTGATCCCGTGCGGCAACCTTCTTTGAGAGGGACGCCTTCAAAGGCACTATCGCATCAGTCATGGCCCTCTCCATTATTGCCAGCAGCTCGTCTTCGCCAAGCTCAGTCCTGAGATTGTCAGTTTGCCTGAATTCCTGTCGCGCCGAGCCCTCTGACACGGCAATGACGGTGCCGTCGACAGCATCCATGGCCCTCACAACAACCCGGATAGAAAGCGTGGTGAATTCTGCCTGGTACCCGCCCTGATCCATCTTCTGCTTGCCCGTGGAGAGACTGAGAAGGCTACCGGCTACCACAGCGTCTGCATTCAATAGTTGGGCTGCGTGAATGAACGATGGCCTTGGCTGTCCGGCCAGTGCCTCCTTTGAATTCGATTTGTCGATCTGCGTAATGAAGTCACGCCTGTCCACAACCGTAAAGTTAGCCTCGTCCAGCAGCTTGCGGGCGAGAATATACACGCCCTTGCTTGCGAGCAGGCTTGTGTCAACCCTTCCTCCCAGTGAGGCATCAGCCTTCATTCCTGTTTCGTCGTTGAAATCGAGTAGTGCCACCTTGAGCGGGGCCGCGTAGCAGGTGATGCCTGCGATTGAGAGAATTGCGACAAACAACTTCATTTTCACGGCGATCGATCCTCCTTGTCAATGTTCGATGGACAGACACGCAACACCGCTGCCTTACGGTGGAATGATGCTGTTTTGAGGTCGCAAAGTCAAGATAGCCGCCTCTTCACATTATCGCGACGGGCACAGGCGGCACCATGACGGGATGATCATAGCAGAAGGCATATTACGCCCGGTGACTATTTCGATATGGAAACGTACCAGCGGTCAGCGAAAACACTCAATCAGATGTCGCTGCGCTTCCTGGGCGAGCCAGATCTGCGTTGGGAGTGGCTCTATGGGTATCAAACCCCGTAGCGCCCCACCTGTTGGGGCGCTACGGAGCTTCAAGATTGAGATTCACCGGAGAGACACTGCTATTGCCCCGAGAAGCGGCCCCGTCCACACAATACGGGCTGTATGGGGACACATGATTAACTGCGCCGCGTCCTACGCTCTCCTCTTCACTGGTGCAGCGTGAATGGCATGGCCCTGCGCAGCGTGAGCGGCTTCCATCCATAGTTCGCCAAAAGTGGGGTGGGCGTGAATGGTGCCTCCGATATCATCGAGAGTCATCTCGTTCCTGATTGCCACGGCGGCCTCAGAGATAAGGTCTGTGGCGTGGAGCCCTACTACCGCGGCCCCAAGCAGCCTTCCTGAAGTCGCGTCGGCAATCAACTTCACAAAGCCATCAGCTTGTCCAGCTGCGAGGGCTCTGCCCAGTGCTCTGAATGGGAATTTGCCCACCTTCACGCCAAGGCCGAGCGCGGCAGCGGCCTGCTCTGACAGCCCGACGTAGGCGGCCTCCGGGGCTGTGAAAATGACGGCTGGAACCAGATTCTCGAACTTGCGGAGCTTGCGTGTGCAGGCGTTTTCTGCCGCGATAACGCCCTGCGAAGTAGCCGAGTGCGCAAGCTGAATTCGTCCTGTTACGTCGCCGATTGCGTAGATTGTTGTCGCGGAAGTTCTGCCGTAGTCGTCGACGGTGAGGAAACCTTTTCCATCGGTCTTGAGGCCTGCATTCTCCATCGCCAGTCCGTCGGTGACGGGCCTTCGGCCAACTGATGCCAGGAGGAGCTCTCCCTGCACGGTGACATCGCCGGCCATTCCGCGCACTGAGTTGCCGTCTGCCGTGACGTTGGCAAAAGCTTTCCCGGTGAGGATCTGTATTCCAAGGGCTTCCTGCATATGCTTGCGGATTTCCCGGCGTATATCCTCATCAACAAGGAGGAGAATATCCTCAAGGAGTTCGACAATTGTAACATTGGTTCCGAGTTGGGCCGCCATGCAGGCGAGCTCGCAGCCAATATACCCACCGCCGAGGACTATCATGCTTGTCGGCAGTTTCTCCATGCTCAAGAACGCACGGCTGTCGACAACCTTGTCATCCTTTGGCAGGAATCCTGGCATGATGGAGGTGGAGCCCGTTGCGACAATAGTCTTTGCGGCGGATATCTCGGTCGTGCCGCCTGCGCCGGTAATCCTGAGCGAGTTCCGTCCACTGAATGATGCTGAACCGTCAAGAACTGTTACATTGTTGGCCTTGAGCAATTGCTTGACGCCGTTCTGGAGCTGGCTGACGACGTTCTTCTTGTGTTGCATGAGAGAGGCAAAATCGACACCAAGCGCGCCTGCACGTATGCCGAAACGCTGGGCATGCTTCATTTCTGCAAAGAGGCCGGAAGCTGCTATCAGCGTCTTTGTGGGAATGCAGCCCCAGTTCAGACAGGTCCCGCCAATCTGCTCCCTCTCGACAATGGCGACCTTCGCGCCAAGTTGGGCGCCGCGGATAGCGGCAGGGTAGCCACCGGGACCTGCACCAATAACGACTAGATCAAAGTGTTCCATGATTCCACGTCCTCCAGTTTGGTTTTGATCGAGTTGACAAACTGCGCAGCCAGTGCGCCGTCGACAATGCGGTGATCGGCCGAAACGGTCATCTTCATCATCGAGCGCACGACAACCTGATCGCCCTTTACCGCAGGCTTCCTGGCGGCAGATGCCACGGCCAGGATTGCGCTCTCACCAGGATTGATGATGGCGCTGAAGTTCTCCACGTTCATCATTCCCATGTTCGAGATGGTGAATGTTCCTCCTGTCATCTCGTCAGGCATGAGTTTTCCGTCCCGCGCCCGTGCGGCCAGTTCGGCGGCACGATCATGGAGCTCGGCAAGACTGAGATTCTGGGCGGAGCGGACCACTGGCACGACCAGACCCTTGTCGACCGATACTGCCAGCCCGAGATTGACGTTGCTGTGCCACCGAACGGCGCGGCCATCGGTTGAGCTGTTGACGTCAGGGAACTCAACCAGGCTGTCAACCACAGCCTTCATGATGAAATCAGTGACCGTGTATGACAGGCCTTTTTCCTTCAGTGATGCTCTGAAGACCATCAGGTCGGTCATATCCGCCTCTACCGTAACATAGATGTGCGGGGTAGTGGTGAAGCTCTGTGTCAGTCGCTGCGCAATAGTTTGCCGCATCTTGCTCATCTGCCTGGGCAGTTCCGCCATGGCGCGCTCGACATCAGCTATCTCAATCCGGCCACCGGGGCTCTGGGGGCGCGCAGAGAGAATGTCTATTCCCTCCTTGGCGGCGAGTTTCAGAGCTGCCGGGGTGATGCGCAGGCTGTTGTACCCGCTTTTCTCGAGGTGGCCAACGACATCTCTTTCGACGATTCTTCCGCGCGGTCCGGTGCCCTTTATGGTCACAGGATCAATGACCTTTTCGCGGGCCAGCTTTGATGCGCGAGGGCTGATCAAGAGTTTGCCTGGCGGTGCGACCAAGGCAAGAGGTACCTGTGGCGCCGGGGCCGAAGCAGGAAGAATCAGACTGGTGTCAGCGACCGAGTGGGCTGGTGTTGCAGCCCTCGCGGTTGACTCAGCCGGTTGCTTCTTTTCACCTGGCGTCAGCACCTGCACTTTGACATCTGGAATGGAATCGCCTGGGCTGCCCACGAAGGCCACCGGCGTCTGCACGGCTACAGTCTGGCCTTCTTTCACCAGCACCTTGAGCAGTGTCCCGTCGAGAAAGCTCTCGACTTCCATATTCGCCTTGTCCGTTTCAATTTCGAAGAGAATGTCACCTGTGGCGATTTTGTCGCCTTCCTTCTTGCGCCAGGTGATGATGGTACTTTCCTCTACCATCTGCCCGAATTTGGGCATCAGGACCTGTTGAGCTTGGGCCATGTTGATGTCTCCTTACAGAATGGACCTGGCCGCGGCCACGATATCGCCGGGCCCCGGCAGGAAGGCTGCTTCGAGGATATGCGACTGGGGGGAAATCCCGTTCTTCGCCCCGACGCGCTTCACTGGGGCATCGAGATAGTCAAAGATCACATCCTGAATGGTGGATGCAATCTCCGCCGTGTAGCTTCCGATCTGGATAGCATGGCTCGCGACCACGCAACGGCCGGTCTTCTGCACCGACCTGATGATTGTCTCGATATCCAGCGGCACCAGACAGCGGATATCAACGACCTCGGCACTGACGTTATCTTTTGCCAGTTCATCCGCGGCCTTGAGGCAATCCTGAACGCCCGGACCCCAGGAAACAAAGGTTATGTCTTTGCCCTCGCGCTTCACATCGGCAACTCCGATGGGCACCAGATACTCTTCTTCAGGAACTACGCCTTCTATTCCGTAGAGAGCCTGGGACTCGACGAACATCACCGGGTTGTTGTCCCTGACAGACGACTTGAACAGCCCCTTTGCATCGTGCGGCGTTGACGGGTACACTACGTACAGTCCGGGCATATGGGCGAACATGGATTCCAGTGTCTGTGAGTGCTGGCCGCCGTAGCCTTTGCCTGCGCCTACCGACGCTCTGATAACCAGCGGAACTTTGACCTGCGCACCCGACATGTAGTGCCACTTGGCGGCCTGGTTCGATATCTGGTCCGATGCCATCAGGGCAAAATCCATGTACATCAACTCGACAATCGGCCTCAATCCGCTCATCGCCGCACCGACGGCGGATCCGCAGATACAAGCCTCGGAAATAGGGGAATTGAATACCCGGTCACGGCCGAACGACTCAAGCAGGCCCTTCGTAAGCTTGAACGCTCCGCCGTAATCAGCGACGTCTTCCCCGTAGAATACCACACGGGAGTCGCGCTTCATCTCCTCAATCATGGCCTCCTTGATGGCGTCTCGATAGGAGATCCTTCCATCCTTGCGTTTGACAACAGGAAGCGCGTTGATGATTTCGACCGTGGCGAATTCTGCGGGCACCCCCGTCTCGACCTCTTCAGTGTACATGTACTTGATCACGTCGGCCGGCACCGGATCGGCCGCAGCAGCTGCGCGCTTCGCTGCGCGTTCGTTAAGAGCTGCGATGTTCTCCTGAAGTTTCGCAATCTTGGCAGGTCCGGCGACACCAGCTTTGATCAATTGTTTCTTGAAAAGCTCGATCGGGTCGACCGCTTTCCACGCTGCTTCCTCGTCCTTGGTCCTATACTCGTTACGGGGATCGCTGAGTGAATGGCCGTAGTAGCGGTATGTATTGAGCTCGAGAAGGTAAGGGCCCTTGCCTTTGCGGCAGCCCTCGCACGCGCGGAGGAGTGAATCCCTTACGGCAAGCACGTCCATGCCGTTCACAACCTCTGCATGCATATTGTTGTCGGCAAAACCTGCGGCCCTGCGTGCCAGGCGCTGCACACCCATGGTTTCATCATCGCTGCGGTGTGTCATTCCATAGTGGTTGTTCTCAATGACAAACACAATCGGAAGGCCGAATTTGTGATTGCCAGCGAGGTGGTTTGTGAACTGGTGCTGGGCCGCGAAATTGAGCGACTCCAGAACCACACCGTTGGCGTAGGCGCCGTCTCCGGCGAAACAGCAGACCACCGAACCGCTTCGCAGATAACGGTGTGCAAGGGCGGCTCCGGTAGCTATCGGGACACCGCCACCGACGATGGCATTGGCTCCGAGGTGGCCGATTGAAAAATCGGCAATATGCATTCCACCGCCTCGACCCTTGCAGTACCCATCCTCTTTGCCGAACAACTCGGCTATCGTGCGATAGATATGCTCCTCCATCGCTTTCCATAGCAGGTCCTCGCGGCTGCCCGATGAGGAGTTCGGCACCCGTGCGCGGAGTTGGTCGTCGTTCATTTGGCGTATTGCGACTGTCCCCTTTGCGAGACTGCCGCCGTGGCCGCGGCGTGTGCTCGTGATGTTGTCGGCGGCAGCCAGGCCGCTGCAGGCGCCGACTGATGCCGCCTCCTGGCCGATGGAAACGTGTGTCGGACCACGGTAGTTGAAGTTCCCGAGGGCAGGGTACATGCCCGACCGCATCTTCACAATCATCTCTTCCATTTCACGGATGATCAGCATGTCTTCAAAAAGGGCTATTGCGCCGGCGGGCGTCAGTCGGCGGGCCTTCAGTTCGCGCTTGAGGTCGCCTTTGTAAATGTACTGAGGTATCTCGCAACAATCGATCTTGGCCGGCTTGAAAACCGGTCGTGAATTGCTCAGGTAGTTGGGATCATGTTTGCTCATCTAGTTCTCCTTTACGCAATTACAACCTTTACACTGCGCCTCCGCATTTCCCGTGTGAATGCGGCGTTTGCTTTCCTGTCCGTAATCAGTAAGTCCATGTCGCTGACATGACCAAATCGCGAAAACGAAACCTTACCAAGCTTTGTGCTGTCGGCAAGCACAATCACCTCTCCCGCACGCGAGATGACCTGTTCCTTTGTGTAGGCTTCGTCAGGGTCGGTGGTGGTCAGGCCGGCCTTTATGGAAATGCCTATGGTTCCCATAAAGGCACGATCGACCCTCAACTGGTCGGGAATCCTTGTGCTGAGGGGGCCTACCATTGTCTCGCTGACACGCCTGAGCTGGCCACCGGTCACAATCAGACGAGGCCCCCTGCCGGCCAGCTCGACAGCCGCCCTCAGGGAGTTTGTGACAATAGTGATGTCTGTTCGCTCACAAAGCAGCCTGGCCAGAAGCAGGACAGTGCTGCCGCCATCAAGAAAGACCGAGTTTCCCGAGGTAATCATGCCGGCGGCGGCTTCGGCAATCTTCAGTTGTTCCCTGGCGGAAATCGAAGCCTTGTCGTCGAACAGCGGTTCTTCAAGCCTGCTTTCGACGCTCACAGCCCCGCCGTGTACCCGGCGGATGCTTCCGTGGTTTTCGAGAATGTCGAGATCGCGGCGAATCGTTGCTGCCGAAGCGCCGACGCGCCGACACAGGTCGTCAAGCCTGGATACGCCATCCTGCCTCAGAATGTCCCGAAGCTTCTCCAGTCTTTCTGACGGAAGGTCCAATCTTCTGCCCGTATTTGCCATGATTGTCATCAGCGACCAAATTGACTGAATGATTGAAGTTGATAGAGTTGCGCAGAAGGTGTGATAAGTCAATCAGAATCAGTCAGGAAACATCAGGCGATGCCGCACGCTTCTTTCTGGGGCCCAAACGCGCTTTGTAAAATAACTTGCGGTTGTGTGAGGGCGCAGCCGGCGACCAGACGAATCTACTGTCCGCCTGTTACGCTTACGGCCTGTCCCGTCATGTAGGAGGATTGGTCTGAGGCAAGGAAGACCACAGCGTTGCAGACGTCTTCATAGCTGCAGCCGCGGCGCATCGGAACCTGATTGACATAGGCATTGCGCACATCATCGATTGTCTTTGCCCCCGGGATCTTGCCGGCTCTCAAGTATTGGGCAAAGAGACCGTTATTGGGTTCAGACCAGAGAGGTGAGTCCAGTAGATTGCCAGGGCAGATAGCGTTGACCCTGATGCCGTGGGGAGCGAGATCAAGCGCAATACTTTCGGTTAGACCAATACCGCCGAATTTGCTGGCTGCATATGCTGAGTTCTTGAAGCTTGGCTTCTTGCCGGACTTGGAATTGATCTGGATTATCACGCCGGACTTCCGCTGTTTCATTGCGCGGGCGGCATGTTTGGCTGTGAGAAAATATCCGAAAAGATTCACATTCATTACAAACTTCCATTTGTCAGCCGGGAAGTCGGCAATGTCTTCGGCAATAAGGACGCCTGCGTTGGAGACGACGATGTCAAGGCGTCCGAATTCCCTGATTGAAGTGTTTACCATGTTCTCAACCTGGTCTTCGGCTGTGACGTCGACCTTGACCGGAATGCAGCGTTTGCCGGTTTCCTGGCTGACCTTTGAGGCTGTTTGCACGACTGCCGGTTCGTTGAGATCGGCAACGATGACGTTGCAGCCTTCGGCTGCCAGACGTCCGCATATGGCCGCGCCGAGGCCTTGTGCGCCACCGGTAACAATCGCGGTCCTATCCTTCAGGTTCTCCATGTGAGTACTCCAATGTTGGGTTTGCCCTGCAATGTTGTGCCACTAGTGTTATCGGGAGCGAATGCGCTTGTCGGCGAGGTCGCTCATTATCCTGTTGAACTGAATAACTTCGCTTCCGGGATCTGAGTCACCCTTGTCGGACGGCAGAAGACACCGCCCGATCTCCTCAAAGATCTCGTTCTTCGATGTGGAGCCCGCAAAATGAATACTTGCCCACTTGCTGAGATAGCCCATCTGGCCGCGGCTCTGCAAGACGGTGTGGGCGTACAATATCCTTGCGCCCCTTATGAAGGTCGGCGCGAGGGCTGCAAGTTCCGGAGCCTCGAAGCTGTCCACGAATTTCTGGCCCGGGCTGTTCATCTCGGTTCCGACGATGACAGGGAAGTGCCGCTCATTCGCAAGCTTGACGACAGCGTACAGGTTTTCGAGCTTCTTGTCCTTCACGAAGGGTTTGAAGTTCCTGTCGGGAACGATATTCAGGGCGGCGGCGCCGGTGGCTGCTGCTGTGTCGAAGAGTTCCTCTATTGCCTGCTCGCCATCGGATGCGCCGTCGAGCCAGGTAATTGTCGGGATTCCGCCTGCCTCAAGCACAAACTTTTTCATGGCGGCCATCTTGGGAAAAGAACCTTTACCGGGGGGCACATATCCAGGGCCTCCCTGTTTCATCATTTTCGCCCGTATGAGGTTTTGCAGCTTTGGGCCCATGGGTAGATCGGATTGTTCTACTACTTCTCCGAGCTTCTCCGACCAGAAGTCCCGCAAGTCGTTCGTATCCCTGAGTGCCGAGGCAGCCTTCAAGGCGTACGCCAGGCAGATGTGGCGCTCAGTCGCGTTGCCGGAGGGGGTGAGGGGAACGATGTCCCGATCATAGTCCAGTTCAATGCGTTTCAGGAATGCATTGACCCGCTTTACAATCTCGCGGTTCCTGTCGGAGGCCGAGCTCCGCATGTGCTTGAGGAACTCCGTGGCGTCCGCCCCAAGTTGTGTGGATGTCAGGCCGGCGCCCATATGGTAGGATATTCCAGGCTCACCCGGTGAATTGATCACGCGATGGGCAAATTCAGGAACAAAGACCCTTGATTCAAGGCCTACTGCGGCCTTGATGCCGGCCATCCGCCCTGCACAGAGGAATTCATCCAGGCCATCCAACACGTCGAAGTCCACAATTCCTGCACATTCCAGTCCGGCCCGGCGCGCCAGCCATGCGAAGCGACTGGGGGAATAGCCATAGCAGTTGTAGGAGAAGAAGGTGTGAGCATGCATGTTTGAGACCGGTCGCTGTTCCGGGAACAGGTTGCCGTCGGCCTCAGCCATCTTGCACAATTCGCGCAACACACGTGCGCGGACAGCAGCGTCAGGACTATCGAGCTTCTTCTCAAGCCCGTCGATAACATCATTCTTTTCAGAATCAGTGCGCATTGCCCCCAGGTAACATCACTGCGCGGCTGTTTCAAGAAAAAATGATTTGCAAACAGGGAGAAGCGCCAACAGGATTACAAATACAGGTTGACCACGGCGCGCCTCTGTGTAGTCTCTGAGGCATCGGTTATTTAGGGTTCGCGGTGACATGAAGTAGGGTGGTGCCATGGGGCCGGTCGGAGAAGTGTGCAGTAGCAGTCGCCTTGGAGCGGAGAAGAGTGGTGAAACAGTATGTAATCAACGCAGTTGCCCCGACACGGATATGTGACGTGGGGGGCTGGACCGATACCCATTTTGCCGGACATGGAGCAGTCTGCAATATTGCGATCTACCCTTATGTGGAGGTGCAGATTCACCCATTGCCTCTCGAGGAAACGGATGGCAGGGTCGTCGTTTGCGTTGAAAACTACGGCACATCATACGAGCTGGATCCAGCTCATATTGTCTACGATAAACACCCGCTTATTGAAGCAGCCATCAAGCGTATGGGGCTTCCGAAGCATCTGGCACTGCGGATCAACGTCTTCTCCTGCGCGCCGCCGGGTGCTTCAATGGGTACTTCAGCTGCCGTGTCGGTCGCGTTGATTGGTGCCCTTGCCGCGGTTGGAGACAGGCAGCTTACTCCCCATGAGACTGCGGCGCTCGCGCACGCGCTTGAGACCGAAGAACTGGGTCTAGAATGCGGAGTCCAGGATCAACTCGCAGGCGCATATGGGGGCATCAATTTCATGGATATTGCGGAGTTTCCGCGCGCCGTGGTTACTCCTCTGTGTATACCCGACAACACATGGTGGGAGTTGGAGCATCGCCTGATGCTTGCATACATCGGCAGGCCCCACAACTCGTCGGAAATCCATAAGATGGTCATCGCCGGTCTCGGGAGTGCTCCACGCAAGGATCACCGGCTGGAGCGTCTTCGTGTCCTGGCACAGGAAGCAAGACAGGCTCTTGAGGCAGGGGACTTTGACGGGCTTGGCCGTGTATTCAATGACAATACCGCTGTCCAGCGTTCTCTCCACAGGAATCTGGTGTGCGACAAGTTTGAAGAGATCATCTCTGTTGCAAATGAATTCGACGCCCTCGGCTGCAAAGTGAACGGCGCTGGCGGGGACGGTGGCTCTATCGCGGTGCTCACTGATGGTGACACGGCCAAGAAACGGCAAATGCAGAAGGAGCTGATCCGCCGGGGGTTCCAGACAATCCCCATATATCTCTCGCGGCGGGGACTTCGAGTGTGGAAGGCGCCTTTTGCCGGCAAGCCGGTCAGGTGATGAATCCCGGCACCAATCAGCCAGCGAACAGCTGAACGACAGGCACGGGTCTGATCAATTGCGGACATAAACATAACAGGGTCGCGGCGGCGTCCCGCTGCCGTTGTGGCTTCCGGAAAGCATGTGCTCTCTCGAGGTGTTGTGTTGCGCATTATCTCTTGCCTTTGGGCACTTGTTCCGACAGGATGCGATACTGTTTCAGCAGGCGCCCCGATGTGCTTCCCAGAGTGTCTGCAAGTCGAGCGGCAATCTGCGTAGCTGGATGGCACGGTCGGAGCTGAACGTGATCGACGGCAGTCAATGAAGTGATGTTTGGCGTATGGAGGGTTTCAAACATGAAACGTAGCGAGATAAATGAAATCCTGAGGGATGCACAGTCATTCCTCGACACTCATCAGTTCCGCTTGCCGCAGTGGTCCACATGGTCCGCGGCAAATTGGAAGAAGCATAGAACTGCGTGCGAGGAGATTTTCAAGAGCCAGCTGGGGTGGGATATCACCGACTTCGGGTCCGGCGACTATGAGACGCGCGGCTTGCTTCTGTTCACAATTCGCAACGGCGTGCCGGGTTCAGGAGGCAAGACCTACGCGGAGAAGGTTATGATAGTCGAAGTTGATCAGGAAACCCCGACGCACTTCCACTTTCAGAAGACCGAGGACATAATCAATCGAGGTGGCGGCAATCTGGTTCTGCAGTTATGGAACTCCGACGCAAGGGAAGGCAAAGCCCGCACAAAGGTCAACGTCAGCATTGACGGTCTGAGGCGTACCGTTCCGGCAGGTGGTTTGATTTCTTTGGCGCCGGGCGAAAGCATTTGTCTGGAACGGGGTCTCTATCACCGGTTCTATGGGGAGAAGAAGCGGGTGCTTGTAGGGGAGGTCAGTCAGGTCAATGATGACCACTCAGATAACCGTTTTTTCGAGACCATCGGGAGATTCCCAAGTATTGTCGAGGATGAAACTCCGTGGCGCCTGCTGGTTTCCGACTACGGGACGCTCTAGGACAAGAGTCGCACCGCCCCGCAGTTTACTCAGGGGCCCGTTCCGTATCCCCGCCCGGCTGGCGAGTCGTGCTGGTTGAGCATGCGAACATGCTCCGGCGGATACAGGCTTACAACCCGGAAGACTCCCCTGGTTTCTTCCCGGACCGCGTCAACGGTCTGCTCGAGAATCTGGGCGTGCCCCACGAAATTCCATTTCCCATCGATCTCCTCCACGAGGAACACCCTTACTGGCGTGAGATGGAACAGGCGCCGACCAGGCAGGCTGAAACTGTAAACGCCGTTCAATTCGACCGGAGACGGGAATCCTGCTCCCCGCCTGAGCTTCAGTGTATCATTGATTTCAATAGAGCTGCCCATATTGCCGCCTCCTGCCGGTGGTGTGAAACTATTGCTCGAGATTCAGCCACTTCATCTCATCATCCGTCAGCCTGATCTTCAATGCGGCATATGATGGCATGCATCGCTCCGGTGATGACGGTCCAATTATCGCCCACGCAGGGAATGGTTGGCAAAGAACGTAGGCAAGGGCAATGGTGCTTGCCTGCACGTCCTTCTTGAGGGCGAGCTCCTTGCATCGCAAGAGACGCCTGAAGTTGTCCTCACTGTACCAGCAGCGTGCCAGTTCTTCGTCTTCATGGTCCTGCCTGGCCGACAGAGCCTTGAAGAAGAATCCTCTGGCCTGGCTCGACCAGGCAAAACATGGCACCTGGCGATCAATGTGCCATTTGAGAAACGCTGGTCCAGATGAGGAAAGGCATCCGGTCCAGACTGGTGTGACCATGCGTGCAAGACTGAAATTGTTGCTTACCGCAACAAAGGGCATCAGGCCTTTTGACTGTGCATAGGCATTAGCCTCGTCAAAACGATCGGGCGTCCAGTTGGATCCGCCATAGGAGCGCAACATGCCCCTGGCCTTGAGACCAGCCAGGGCGTCAACAAACTCACTGACAGGAATGTCAGTGTTGTCGCGGTGCAAGAAGTAGATGTCTGCATAATCCGTGTGAAGGCGGGAAAGGCTTTCTTCAAACTGCTTCACGAGCATCTTTGGATTGCAGTGGGGAGGGTGGGCACCTTTCACAACAAGAACGACATTGGCGCGCACATTGCGGCTGCTGATCCACTCGCCGAGGCGCCGCTCTGTTCGACCGCGACAGTAGACATGGGCTGTGTCGAAGCAGTTGCCGCCGTTGCGGAAGAAGTCGTCGTACAGCTCACAGACGCTGGGTTGATCCAAGTCGATCGTTGTGCCCATGACCAGGCGTGAAATCCGCTTGTCCACTCCGTCAAGACGACCGTAGGTCATAGGCACAAGATCATTGCCTTTCGAGTTCAGTGTCCATCCGCCCGAACTGGTGCTCCTTGAGGAGACACTCGAATTCCTCGAGAACATTGAACGAGTACGGCAGGGCGAAGGGATTGAGAATGCAGTCAATAAGCCGGTCCCGTCGCGCTGCGGCCGGCTCAGGGTAGAGCTGCCAATTGTGGATGAACAGATTCGCTGATCTGCCCTCTTTCTCAAGGCCGGAAATAAGGGCTGAAATTCTCCGCCACCCCAGCACTTTCAGTAGAAGGCTTGACCCGAATGGAAGTTCACGGACAAGCATTCCAAAACTCATTCGTGCGGGGTATTCAACCCGTCGCTCCCCGCTCCGCCATGGATGAGTGGACACGGGGATCTCCAGTACACCGTCGACAGTGTACGGCCTCGCCGATGAATAGACCGACGCTGAATATGTCATGCCGCTTTGCGCAAGAACTCGATAGTCGTCCTTGTGGAAAATTATCGCAGGCGCCTGGAAACCCCGGATTTTGTACTTTGTGAGAAACTCCCTGGACTTCTGGATTTCACCAGCAAGCATGCCTGGCTGCCGAAGGTAGAGGTGGGTATGCGTATGATAGCATATCTCGTGTCCTTCGCGGCTGATGGTCTCGACCAGATCCGGATACCAGTCGTTGATCTCACCCACTATGAAGAACGAGAGCTTGGTTTTGCGGCGGCGCAACAGTTCAAGTAACTTCTCAGTGTGCCTGACCACCGTTCCGCCGTCTATCGACTTTCGTTCGATCGCTGACAGGTTGGCGTACTTTCCGGCACCGGAAAAGACGAAGCTTTCCAGATCAATGGCGTAGTAGTGCATCCGACAAAGGATCCCTTCAAACCGGTATCACAAGCCGGCTTCGTCGCTCTAATGGCTATGCGTTGCAGGGACAGACATGGCGTTACCGTTGCTCCTCCGTCTGTCTGCGTGCAAGAGCCGCCTGTTGTGCTGACATCAGCTTTGCCACCAAGTCCTGCTTTTCCTTCTGTGCCTTGGTTTGGTCTTCCCGGGACCTGGCAAGAAACGCCTTGTGTTTTCGGGCAAGTGCATCCTTGGTCATGGGTTCGACCGGGATGGATGGGGGGGGCGGCTGATGGATGGACCTTTGGGGTGCACCCAAGGGCTGCTTGTTCCGTTGTGCAGCCTGGGTGGTATCCTGCGGCCTTGCGGAAAGCACCTTTGCATCCCGAAAGATCGATCCACTGGCGGAGGCGCTGCCAGCCGTAACTTGGGCAGCAAGTCCTGCCTGCCTCATTGCCTTCAACTTGGCGGAAATCTCCTGTCTGTCCCGCTGCGCTTTGGTGAGATTGTCCGGCAAGGCGCCAGCTGTCGAGTCAGGGCGTACGAGCGCACTACCGTTGCCAGGCTTGGTCTGGGGTGCACGGGCGGCAAAAGCATCCTGCCGCATGGCTTTCAGTTTAGCTGCAAGCTCCTGCGGCCTGTTGGCCTGCGCCCTTATGGGGTCCACCTGCGCCTGGGATAGATTGGCATCGTCAGTGCGAAGACGGACTTCTTGATGAGTGGTTGAACCGGCAGAAGAGGTCGTGGCTGACCGCTGCAATGCGAGGAGCTTGGCCTCAAGATCATGTTTGTCTTTCCGGGTGGCAGCGAGTTCCTCTTGCAGCCTGGCCAGGGTATCCTGCTGCTGTCGGGTTTGCTCATTAGTGCTGACGAAAGTGCCAGCTTCCGGGCGCGGCAGAACCAACTCATCTGTACTCTTCGCCGCCTGCGTCGGTTCTTCAATGTCCGGCATAGGGGAAGCCCCATCTCGAAGTTCGGGCCGAGTGGTCTGGTGAGCGGGAGCGACTGGCCTGTCAGCTGTCGTATTGATGCCTGCCCGCGCCCGTGCCGCCTGCTGCATCGCTTTGACCTTGGCGGCCCAGTGCTGTTTCTCTTTTTGGGCCCGGATCGGGTCGTCCTGTGGTGGGGCAATACCTGACTTGTCCTGCTTGATGGGCACCCCGCCGCCAGAGGCCCTGCTTCCGGGCGCTGCCAGCGCTGCCAGCCTCATGGCCTTCAGCTTTGCTGCAAGCTCCTGTCTGTCCAGTTGCGCTTTTGTGAGCGTATCATCGGTTACTGTACGGCCAGGCGTGATTTCCCGGCCGGTAGTCTCGCCACTGGCATTTCTGGTCCCAGATCGTGCCAGCGCTGCCTGCTGTGCTGCACGAAGCTTCGCCGCCAGATCCAGCTTGTCCCGTTCAGCCCTTGCATTGTTTTCACGCGACTTGACCAGCGCAGCTTGCTGCCTTCGAAGAAGCTCCTCCCGGCTCAATCTATCATGGGGTGCGCCGGTGACTGGCGATACAATTCCAGCGATGGCATTTCCACTGTTGTGGAGCGTCACACTCGCGGTGTTGCGGGCATGCCGGACGACAATCCGTGGTTTCCAGTCCTGGATGGGAATGACTTCCGGATGTCCGTCAACGCTGGAAAGGAAATAGGGGTAGATGGACAAGCCGCTCTGTTTGAGACTGAGGCGATACGCGGCAAGATCAAACGGCACACGCCGATATGTGACTTCATTGGTATCGATGTCGTACAGGCAGTAGCAGGAGCGAATATCATCCCGGTCCCTGGGGTCGCCCACAGAACCCACATTCACAATGTACCGCATGCCGGGGGCCGCGGAAAAGTCAGCCGCAGCATGGGGATGAACCGCGTTACCGACCGTGTCCATGATGTAGATGCCGGCATGGTGTGTGTGCCCGACAAAAATCATTGTTGCATCGCACGCGGCAAACGACTCCCTTGCCATGGACTCGTCCTCAATATATCCGAACCGCTCCGGATCCCCGATTTCCGCGTGTGCGGCGACAAAGCTGTCGCCGCTGATGTCCGTAGGCAGCTGCGCAAAATACTCGGCGGCCTCAGCTGGCAGTTGACTGCGTGTCCACTGGATTACGGCGCGGGCTGAATCGCTGAAGTCATCCTCGTCATATCGCCCGCCAACTACGGCGTCGTGATTGCCAATTATCGAGTGGGTAACATTTTCACGCACATCGTCGAGAACCGGTCGGGGCATTGGGCCATAGCCAACCACGTCACCGAGGCAGATGATCTCGTCTGCTCCATTAGCCCTGATGTCCCTCAGGACTGCCTTCCACGCAGGCAGATTTGCATGAATATCTGAAACTATTGCGTAACGCATTGTCTGTCCGCTGTTTCAAATGCCATCAAGAACACCAGCGTAATGTCAGCAAGGTGCTGGTACTAATGCGCCGTGAAAATACCACAGCGTGACCATAGTCGGCAAGAGCACAGGCGTGGCGGGGCAGACAGTCTGGCGGCGCAAACATTTCGGCTTCAACGCCCGTTGCGTTCGCGGCTCACTCCTGCCACGAGAGTACCGTTGCGCTTGGGGCCGCCTTTTGCTACGGTCTGGCTTTCTCGAAGTTGTTCTGGAGAACAGAGAGGAGATGCCTGTGTCTGATTCACGCCCGGTGCGAACTCGAATAGCTCCTTCACCCACGGGTTCACCCCACATAGGCACGGCCTACGTTGCGCTTTTCAACCATGCGTTTGCCGGAAGCCGTGGCGGCAAGTTCATTCTGCGGATAGAGGACACCGATCAGGTCCGGTCAACGCGAGAATCCGAGAAGGAGATACTCGAGGCCCTTCGGTGGCTCGGTATCAGCTGGGCCGAGGGCCCGGATGTGGGCGGGCCTTTTGGACCATACCGCCAGAGTGAACGTACGCAGATCTATCGTGATCACTGCCGGCTTCTGATGGAAAGAGGACATGCCTATCCGTGCTTCTGCTCGGGGGAGCGCCTCGCTCAGCTCAGGCGAGATCAGGCGGCCGCAAAGCAGGCACATATGGGATATGACGGCGTTTGCGCCGGCATGCCGGCAGGCGAGGCTGCGAGACGGATGTCTGCTGGTGAACCATTTGTCATACGCATGAAAGTGCCAAAGAGCGGTGAATGCGTATTCGAAGACCGTCTTCGCGGAACGGTGAAGATGCCTTGGGAGGGAGTTGACGATCAGATCCTGATGAAATCGGGCGGCTTCCCGACCTATCACCTCGCAAATGTAGTCGATGACCACATGATGGAAATCACTCATGTGATCCGCGGGGAAGAATGGCTCAATTCCGTGCCCAAGCACATCCTGCTTTATCAGTATTTCGGATGGCAGGCACCGGAGTTTGCGCACCTGCCGTTGCTGCGAAATCCGGACAAATCGAAGCTGTCCAAACGAAAGAACCCTACAAGCATACTCTATTACCGTGCAGCCGGTTTTCTGCCTGAGGCGGTACTCAACTACCTTGGGCTCATGGCCTACAGTCGCAGCGACGGGCGCGAGATCTTTTCGTTGATGGAGATGGTCGAGACGTTTGACCTGGACAGAGTTAGCCTGGGTGGCCCGATATTCGATCTTCAGAAGCTGACTAACTTCAATGGGCAGTACATCAGGGAGTTCAACGTCGAGACGCTTGAGGGGCGCTTCGGTGAGTGGAAGTTGAACAGTGCGATGTGGCGGCAGATCCTTCAACTTGCACAGCCGAGACTCAACCGGTTGTGCGATCTCGTGCCCATGGCGGCGTTTCTGTTTGCGGACAGGCTCGACTACTCTCCGACGGCCCTTATCGGCGCCGATGTTGATGCCGCGCGGGCTGCCAGGCTGATCAAAATAGCCCAATGGGAAATGGAAAAGAGCTCCGCCTGGACACGGGATGTAGTCAGGGATATTTTCAACCGGATCTCCGAACAGGAAGATCTCAAGCTCAAGAAGCTGCTGCCGACCTTCTTTGTGGCGATCGCAGGCTCCACCGTATCGCTGCCGCTGTTCGAGTCGATAGAACTTCTGGGCCGTGACATCGTTGTGCGACGCCTGCAGTATGCGCTTGAGGCACTTGCGACATCAGGTGGTGAGTTGAAAGGCAAGGTGCTTGATGAGCTCGAAAAATACCATGCAGCCACATACGGACTTAAAAAGTAGGGAGTGGGGGAGATTATGACGGAAACGCCTGAGACTGTCACCGATGCATCATTGTCGGATTTCATCCGCGACATTGTTGCCGACGACCGGTTGTCGAACAAGCACGGGGGACGCGTAGCCACGCGGTTTCCTCCCGAACCCAACGGCTACCTGCATATCGGCCACGCCAAATCGATCTGTCTGAACTTTGGAATTGCCGCCGAGAGCAAGGGCGTCTGTCACCTGCGTTTCGACGACACCAATCCCACCAAGGAAGACGTTGAATACGTCAACTCCATTATGGCTGACGTGCGCTGGCTTGGTTGGGACTGGGGCCAGCACATCTACTATGCCTCAGACTATTTTGAACAGCTCTATGGTTATGCGGTTCACCTCATCAAGGCCGGCAAAGCGTACGTATGCGACCTGACCCATGCCGAACTCAAGGATAGCAGGGGAACGTTGACGGAAGGCGGAAAAGAGAGCCCGTATCGCAACCGCTCCCCGGAAGAGAACCTTGATCTATTCAAGCGTATGAGGGCAGGGGAGTTCCCCGATGGCAGCCGGGTTCTCAGGGCAAAGATTGACATGTCTTCGCCGAATGTCCATATGCGTGATCCCGTCATATACCGCATTTCTCACTCGATCCACCACAGGACGGGAGACAAGTGGTGCATCTACCCGATGTACGACTTTGCCCACTGCATATCCGACGCAATCGAGAACATTACTCACTCGATATGTACCCTTGAGTTCGAGATTCACCGCCCGCTCTATGACTGGATTCTGGACCAGTTGCCCGTTCCTTCACATCCGAGGCAGATTGAATTTGCTCGGCTCAACCTCTCATACACAGTCATGAGCAAGCGCAAGCTGCTGGAGCTTGTGAAATCCGGACTCGTGACTGGATGGGACGATCCGCGCATGCCGACGATATCGGGCCTTCGGAGGCGAGGCTATACTCCTCAGAGCATTCGCAGGTTCTGTGGACAGATTGGCGTGACCAAGTACGACGGGATGACCGATGTCGCCCTTCTGGAGCATTGCATACGCGAGGAGCTGAACAAGACCGCCCCGAGAGTCATGGCCGTTCTTGATCCGCTGAAACTGATTATCGACGACTACCCGGAGGGGCAGGGCGAAGATCTTGATGCCGTAAACAACCCGGAGGATCCGGCTGCCGGTATCCGCAAGGTGCCGTTCTGCCGCGAATTGTATATCGAGCGGGACGATTTCCGCGAGGAAGCACCGAAGAAGTTCTTCAGGCTGGCCCCAGGCAAGGAGGTGCGCCTCCGGTACGCCTATATCATCAAGTGCACCGGTGTCACCAAGGATGCCGCCGGCAATGTCACCGAGGTGCATTGCTCATACGATCCATCAACACGCGGGGGTAATGCCCCGGAAGGCAGGAAGATTGACGGCACCATTCATTGGGTGTCGGCCAGACACTCGATCGAGGCAGAAGTTCGCCTCTACGACCGTTTGTTCACAATGGAAGTTCCGGATGCTGATGCAGACTTCAAATCCAGCCTGAACCCGGCATCGCTATCGGTAGTCCGTGCAAGGGTGGAACCTGGTCTGGCGACGGCGGCTTCCGGATTGAGGTGCCAGTTCGAACGGCGTGGCTATTTCTGTGTTGATCCGGTCGATTCGAGACCGGGTTGTCCGGTGTTCAACCGAATCGTGCCACTGAAGGATGCCTGGACCAAGCTGGCGAAGAAGGGCAGTGTTAAGTAGTCTCTGGACCGGTTTCACTTTGCAGGAAGAATGTGAGACCGGCCATCACACCACATCACTCACAAGGCGGCGATCGGTTCGGTCCTGCGGAGCTCAGCATCTCACGAAGGCGGTCTACATGCTTAGTGGTAGAGTCGGAGAGATGTTTGGCCATAATCTGAAACTCACGGGAATCAGATTCGACAACCTGATAGAACCCGCCTTCAAGAATTGAAGCCTCGGCCTCCAGGGCGATCTTTCCGGCTTTGGATATGTCAATGCCATCCATCAGACTCGCCTTCCGGAACTGTTCCATAGCCCGAACATGATCGTCCATTGTCCCGACGTCAAAGCGGCCGATATTGTGAAACAGGAAACCGCGCGCGAGAAATGCGTCAAGCCCTGAGACCATCCGCGCATGGCCGCGCTCCTCCTCGGCCATTTTCTCCCAAGCCATCCTGTGTTCGGGGATGCACTCCGCAAATGCCGCGTACAACTCGGCCATGGCCATCTCGTAGCTTGCGAGATGAGCGAGAATGTTCCGTTGCGCTTCCTTGACCTGCTCTTGAATCTGATCCGACATCCTTCTACCCACCTTTCGCTGTGAAGGCCTCCGCGATCCGGCTGATATGGTCAACCGTATGGCGACGTAGTTCCGCAAATTCAGATCGCATTTCCGTGCTTCCGGCCTCAAATACGTCAAAGAACCTGCTTTCGAGCATGCTTTGCTCCAGGTCGATTGCGAGCCTCATCGCCTCGGGAATCCCGATTCCCTGCGCCTCGATCTGTCTGATCTTGTTGTCGACAAACTCGATAGACACCAGGGTTGCCTTTGACTGAAACGCGGTAGATTGAAACACAACATCCCCAACAGCCTCAAGCTTGACGAGCGAAGCAAGGACCGTGGCATGTGCACGCTCCTCGGCGGCAAGCGCCTGCCAGAAGCCTTCCATGGCTGGTATCTTGCGCGCAATCAATGTGTAGAGAGCCGCCATAGCCTCCTCGTGTCTGGCAAGAGTCCCTACCACCAATGATGACCGCATCCCGGACATTAGCACCCGCTCAATACTGTCTACCAGCCGCCGTTACTGGCTGTCCCATGGCTCACCATGCCAAGTCGATTCAAACCACCAGGTCCTAAGGCGGTGAGATCCAGAGGATGACAACGCACACACAGGGAAAGAAAGAGTCTCTGCACAGCGTACAGGGCGCCTGCTGCGGCAGCCGGAGGAGGGAATGCCACACGTCATGCTGCACAATCGGCCGTCGCTTTCACCATGTAGCGTGAAACACCTTGAATACGAGGAAGCCCAGTACCAGTCCCGCCACAACCCCGCCAGCACTCGCCAGAACATACTGGCCAATGGTTGTCTTAGCATGGACTATCTTGATTGGATTCCCATCCTGAACCTGTGTGGCGCCCTGTGCTGAGGCGTGTGCAGCCGGTTTGGATGCTGGCGCGGCGGCGGCGTTCTCTGGTGATTTCATCCTCATCTCGGACGATGGATGGCCTGCTCTATCCGCGCTTCGCTTGAGTATTTTCATGATTTCTGCTCTTTGGTGCTGCGTTGCCTGTGCCTTCAAAGACCCTGAGCCACTGTTGCCGAACCGAGCCCTGACGGCACCATGCAGCAAAGTGTCCCGCGATGCAAGTTCTTAGTGTATTATGCGACGGGATCATTGCTTTCAGGATCATGCCAGGTGCGGGTTGCATAAGTGGGTCTTGCATTTGTCAAAGGATTCTGCGAATTGTCGCGTCAATGGCGGCCGATTGACGCGATAGAAACAATGTGAGGTGAGCGGTGACAGCAAGAATTATTGACGGCAAACAGGTGGCGCATGACATGCGGGAAGAGTTGCGGCGCGAAGTACAGCAGTTGAAGGAGAAGACGGGGGTTGTTCCCGGATTGGGAGTGGTGCTAGTTGGCAACGATCCGGCTTCAGCGTCCTACGTCAGCGCAAAGGAAAAGGCTTGCCACGAAATTGGCATATATTCCGACGACAACAGGCTTCCGGCCGACACCTCGCAGGTTCAGCTTATGGCCCTGATTCGCAAAATGAATGATGATCCGAAGATTCATGGCATCCTCGTCCAACTCCCGTTGCCGGGGCATCTGTCCGAATCAGAGGTCCTCATGACTATCGATCCGCGCAAGGATGTGGATGGGTTTCACCCGGTCAATGTCGGCAAGATGGTGATAGGGGAGAAGGCCTTCCTGCCCTGTACGCCTCATGGGGTCATACAATTGCTGGCCAGAAGCGGCGTGAAGACTGAAGGCGCCCACGTGGTTGTCGTCGGCAGGAGCAATATTGTTGGCAAGCCGGTGGCAAACATGCTGATGCAGAAGGCCAGGAACGCCAATGCCACTGTCACGGTGTGTCATACCAGGACAAAGGATATCGGCTACTTCACCAGGCAGGCAGACATCATCATCGCGGCTGCTGGAAAGCCAAACACCGTAACTGCCGGCATGGTTAAAGAAGGCGTTGTTGTAATCGATGTAGGTGTCAACCGCGTCGAAGCACCGGGGACAAAGAGCGGCTATCGCCTCGTTGGCGACGTGGATTTTGAACACGTCAAGGAAAAGGCCAGCCTCATCACCCCTGTGCCTGGCGGGGTGGGGCCAATGACGATTACAATGCTGCTCCACAACACCGTCGAGAGCGCAAAGTCAGCTTGCGGTCTGGCGTAGCAGGTCGTCTGCGGAACTCTTGCAATGAGCTGGGAATCAATCATCCCGCAGCCACTGTGCTAATCGCATCTCGGACCGGGTCTCACCCGTTGCGTTTCTCAAAGTCGGCCATGAATGCCACAAGGGCGTCCACGCCTTCCACAGGGAACGCATTGTAGATGGATGCACGAATGCCACCGACCGAACGATGGCCCTTGAGCCCTTTGAGGTCGTGCTTATCCGCCTCCTTCACAAACTGATCCTCGAGCTGCTCGCTTGGAAGGCGGAACGTCACATTCATGTCGGATCGGCACTCGGGAACAGCGGTTCCCTTGTAGAACTTGCTGGAGTCTATCGCCTTGTACAGCCTTGCCGCCTTCTCGACATTCTGCCGATACAGGTTCTCCAGCCCCATCTTCATGATCCAGCGCGTGACCAGCATGCAAATGTATATCGTGAAGCACGGCGGAGTGTTGTAGAGTGAGTTCTCCTCGAGAAAGGTCGTATACTTGAACATCGTAGGTATCTTCTCTGGAGTGCGCGCAGCCAGATCCTTGCGAATGAGCACAACCGCCA
>JBAXKQ010000014.1:0-36656 GCA_037135275.1 bacterium | reverse complement strand
GTCGCCGGTGTTCCGGTTGCGAACGTCGAAGAATCTGACATCCAGGGAAACTGAATCGGGGTCAATCTCGGCATCAAGAGCCTGCTGGAGACTGATCGTAAATGTTCGCATCTCGTCATACGCGTCGGTTGCAGGGAACTTGCTTGAGGTCACGGAGAGGATCCTGATGACCTTGCCTGAGGGAACCGGCGAGCGTGCAGCGGCAGGTTGTTCCCTGGGCACAGGTGTGGCAGCCGGCGATGGATTGGTGGCCGGCGAGGTGGGGGGCAAGACGTCTACAAGCGGTCTGGTTTCCGGCGCGGCAGGCGGCCTCACGGCAGCATTTGTTGGAACCGGCAGGTTTGTTACGGTATTGATCCGTGGCGAAGTGTTTGTGCCGGCGCCGACAGGCCGGGGCAGAAGGTTAGTGCCGGTGGCGATCGGCAGAACGGGGGAGTTGGTTGACTTCGACGGCGCCGATTCGGTCTCGTCACTGGCCTCAGGCAGGATGAGAAACGGGCGGGCCATCAGATAGAGAAGGGCAACACCGGCGGCGGCGTATACAAGCTTTATCAGGAGACGCGGGCGTTGGCCGCTCCTCTGAAGTCCTTCAACCGGTTGATGCGAATTGACTTCCGCCTTGACGGTGGCGTGGACGAGGAATCTCGTCATGCCGATCTCAATCTCATCTCCGTGCTTCAGGAGGCACTGCTCAACCTGATGATGATTGACGAGAATCTTGTGCATGGTGCCAAGGTCGCGGATCATCAGGCCGGTTTCAGTCTGTTCGAGCTGGGCATGCCTGCCGGCCATCTCGCTGTCGGAAATCCGGACAGTGCAGTCAGGGCCGCTGCCAATGGTCATGCAGGGGCTCAACACCGTCAATTGCTGGCCAGTATTTGGGCCGGTGAGTAGAATAAGCCTGTAAAGCATTCTAGGAATACCCCTCGTGCCTGTTCAGATGGCTCGAACCGGAAACGACTTGTACCTTATCACGAAACGCGCATCCCGCGTCAAGCAGACAGTTCCGGCCAGCCTTTAGCTCTGCCGCGGTCGGGCGGAAGGCGCCCTTGACGCCATGACTGCGTGTGCCCTATAGTGGGGCTGCTTTAGGCGCCACGCCCATGTGGCGCGTGCCAGGGAGGGAAGCATCAGTGACTGAATTGAAACGCATGAAGCCGGCCGCGATTTGTCTGGGTTCCGTGTGTGTGATAGTCCTCGTTGTCGTTGCGCTGGTGCATGTGCTGCGCAAGCCTGTGACGGCCGGCAAGGCTGCTGTGACTAATGAGGTGGTCCGGGCTGGCGACCAGGTGATGGCGAGTGTGCCAACGCTTGCGAACTGCGATCTTGGTGTGACAAACCTGCAGTTTGAGGAGATTGCGCCCGGAGTGGCCTATGCACGTGGCCAGCTTGCGTCGCCCCCGCTTGTCTACCATGTCGTGAAGGCGGATCTCGCTCGCAAGGGACTGCGTGTTGGTGTCCTGCAACCCGGCATCACGTCAAGCGGCGCAAAGCAGAAGATCACCAATATGGTGAACGACGCCGCGACCGACCTGGAATCTGCCGTTGCTGCAATCAACGGCGACTACTATGCCTTCGGGGTTGCTGGTCCATGGGGTATTCACCTGCAGCAGAAGAAGTTGTATTACTCACCGACAGGGAAGTCTGCACTGCTGGTTGACGAGAGCGGCCTGCCCCTGATTGCCATTCCCACATGCAGCATAACAGTGCAGCTCGATGCTGACCCGCAAGTTTATCCGGTTGTTGATTTCAACCGGCCATCGGGCGTTGAGGCAGTCCCCGGGCTGCACTTGTTCGGATACGCTAAGGAGTTTGCCGACGTATCGTCGCTTGCCGGCGCGGCAGTAATTGAGGCGGTGCAGCCAGGCGTCGACGGAGTAGTTACTGGAGTGGTCACAAAGGTGGTGGAGGCAGGTCAGAAGGTGCAGCTGCCTGCCAACGGGCTTGTGCTGTCCTGCAATGGGACGGGAAAGGACTATCCGGGCGGGGTTCTCAAGGTTGGGGCGCGGATTGCGATCAGGACGGTGATTACGCCCTCTGCGTCTGAAGCAATTGGCGGAGGCCCCAGAATCGTCAAAGGCGGGAAGCCCTCGCTGGAATTCGACAAGGAGACCTTCAGCACATCGCACGCCGGCTACCTTCACGGGAGACACCCCAGATCGGCGGTTGGGATAAGCGAGGACCGTAAGACCGTGATCATGCTGGTCGCGGTTGGCAGACGGGCTTCGAGCCCGGGTATGACTGTGGATGAACTAGCCAGGCTCCTGGTTGAATTGGGATCGTGGGATGCAATGATGTTCGACGGTGGCGGTTCGGCGGTCATGTACACGAGGAAACACAATCTCGTGAACAAATCGAAAGGCCGGTCGCTCTGCAACGCGCTTGGGATTTTCGTGGCCCGGTAGAAAGGGGGACGTGTGAAAGAAATACTGGCAAGGATCATGGTGGCGCTTGCGGCGCTCGTCTTTTCGGCTTCATTCTTCCTGCCCGCTGATTCCGACCGCTCACCGGCCAAGGTCCTCAAGGGGATCGCAGAGACCGTCTCCTCTCTCGATGACGTGGTAGCGGCGGCGATCTTCACGGCCGTGGCCGTGGTTATCGCGTATCCATACGCGTGGGCACTTCTTCTCGCATTCTCCGCTGCCGCCGGAAGAAAACGCAGGTTTCTGGAGAATAGATGGCTGCACCTGGGATTCCATGCCGTTGGTGGCCTGCTGGTGGCAGCCGTTGGCATCACCATGCTCATCATCCGGGACACGTGGATTCCAACGCCCGTTCAGTGGGCGGCTGCGACAGCTCCTTTTGTCGTCCTTGCGATGATGATCCTGCTGATCCTTGCGGTCGACAGGACGAGGGGAGTCTGGGTGATTGCCGTGCTGGGACTCCTGCCGCATGTTCCCGTGCAGTTGATGCTCGTCAGGGTGGCGACCGGAATGGACGAGTCGCCCCTTGGCTTTGTGATGGGCGGAGCAGGCGCGGCCGTCGCCACAGCCGGCAGCCTGCTCCTTCTGTACCTTCGCTCGCCAGCCCGGAAGTCCGGCTGATAACGCTAGAACGAAACCGTACCCAGCGGACGAACGTAGACCATTCCCTGGCCCCACGCCGCATACGCTCCGCTCATGTCTGGACGGGATGCGACGTTCGGGTTTTGTTTCTTGGGGCCGGAAACAATTGCGGGATCAATGTCGGAGGTGCCGACGATTTCGGCTCCATCGCGTCCAATGACAAAGTATTTCGGAATGAAGTGATCTCCAGTGAAAGCGATGTACTTGTATCCGTCGCGGTCGACGGTGATTGTCGGTTGCGTGAAGTCGGCAGCATCGAGGCACTGGCCTGAAGCATGGAATGTGTCGGTGCTCCATACTCCATCACTGCTCCTGTTCAGGTAGTCTATGCCTCCTCCGAATGAATGTGTGTGACAGACGTGGAGGGAGCCGTCCCGCTCATCCACGGTTATGTCGGAGAAGTCGCTGGCGTAGCCTGATATTTGGAGAGACCTGTCATTGATTCCGTTGACATCATCGCCCTCCCCGTATGTCGAGTAGTACAATGACCGGCCCGAGCGCCAGACGATATGCACCCTTCCGCTTTCATCAGCATCTATACCGCCGAGGTCGTTGCCGCCGACTTCGAGGCCGTTGATAAGCAGGGCGTTGTCCTTGAACATGAAGAGTTTGTCGCGTGGCCCTGAGGTCCTCATCCCGGCGACATACACGCGGTCCTGCGAGTCTATCGTGATCCGCGGTCTGCCGCGGCCGCTGATGTAGGGAATCGGGGGGGTAAACCCGTTTCCGATCCATGAGGCATAGTAGACGTTGCCGAAGACAATATGGGGGTTGTCTTTGCTGTCGACCTCAATCTGCGGGTCGTCGCCGCCACCCACGAGGATCTCGGGAACCAGGACGGTGCCGGATTCATAGTCGAACTTCGTGTACCAGATTGCGCCGGCACGCACGTACGCCAGGTGAAGGTCACCCTTGGAATCAACTGCCACATCGGGATCAGAGCCAGGGGCCACATAGGCCGCCAGTCCGGCGACTGGCGGGGTGTTTGAGAGCGTATATGTGGCAGGTGCCTTCTCGTCATCGCACCCGGCGGCGCCCACGACGAACAAGGAGAGTACCAACCCCGAAAAGCGTGCAAGGCGATACCGTCCGGATCTCATGTCTCACCCTCCGTTTCTTGTATTTGCGTCGTGTCTTGCCCAGTGCGGCGGGCTGCTACTTGAGAACATCACAGAACATCTCGGCGATCAACTGGGTTCCGGACTCACTCGGATGGAGACCATCGGGCTTGAGATAGGCGGCATTGTTGCCGAACGCCTTCTCGAGGTCGACCAACGGGACGTTTTCCCTTGCGGCGTACTGCCTTATCGCTTCACTTACAGGTGGCACGTATTGCGCCAGGTAGCCCCGCTTACCCTCAATGAATGGCGTGAGGGTGGCTATGACAGGAATTGTCTTGTTTGCCCTGGCCGCATCCACCATGTAGGCGATGTTGGAGACCGTCTCGGCTGGATTGTGGTCAGGGTGGATGTCGTTGGCACCATAGAGAAGCAGAAGAAAACCCGGCTGGAACTGGTACAGGGCTTCGTCGACCTGATCGACACCATCTCCGCTCCACGCCCCGCCCTCACCAAGGTTGACCACGGGCTTGCCGAGCATTTCCGACAGGCGGGTTGGGTAGGGGACTATCTCAGGGTCCTTGTTGCCCTCCGTTATGCTGTCGCCCATTGCCACGTAGAGGTTGGGGTTGTTGCTGCCGAAATCGTGCCCCTGTCCAAGCGGGACATGGACGTCGTCTTCGCCGTCATCGCCGCACCCGGCCGGGATGGCCGCAATGGCAACCGCCAGCATGGGTGCGACAAGGCGCGACGCTATGCGCCTGATGGCAGACAGCAGGTCAATTTGCAAATGAGATATTCCCGAGGCTCCGGACATAGACTGCTCCCATCCCCCATGCCACGTAAGCGCCGTTCATGTTTGGCCGGGAGGCGACATTCGGATTCTGCTTCTTGCCGCCTGACTTGCGGCTCGCGTCGATATCGCCGCAGGGAACGGCAATGGATGAGCCGTCCTGCCCGACGACGTAGTACTTCGGAACCATCTGGTTGCCTGTGAAGACCACGTACTGGAAGCCGCTGGCGTCGACCGCGGTTGTCGGCTGGATGGCATCGGCACCGTCGAGACAGTGGTCGGCGGCATAATTGAAATCAGTCCCCCATGCGCCGGCCCCGTTCCGGTGGATGTAGTCAATGCCGCCGCCAAACGAATGGGTGTGTGTTACGTGCAAGCTGCCATCCCTGTGATCGACGGCAATGTCCGAGAAGTCGCTTGCGGTGCCGGAGATGAGCACTGAACGGTCGGAGACGCCGCCGGTGTCTTCACCGACCCGGTAGGAGGTGTAGTAGAGCGAACGTCCCGAGCGCCAGCAGATGTGGGCCCTTCCGTACGAATCCACATCTATTCCGCCCATGTCATTGTCGCCGACCACAATGCCGTTCACGATAAGATTGTTGTTTTCAAAGACGAACAACAGGTTGCGTGGAACCGTCGAGCGCATGCCCACTACATATACGCGGTTCATGGAGTCCACGGCAATACGGGGCTTTCCCTTACCTGACACCAGCGAGACCGGCGTCGAGAAACCGCTGCCGGAGCGATGGGAGTAGAACACATTCCCGAACGCGACGTGGGCTCTGTCATTGCTGTCGAGCGCGATCTGTGGATCATCACCGCCGCCGACGACCATCTCAGGAACGATTGTACTCCCGGTGGCGTAGTCATACTCGGTGTACCAGGTCACCCCATCCCTCACGTACACGAGGTGGAGATGTCCCTGGGAGTCCACGGCCACGTCGGGATCGGTACCGGATCCGACCGTCATTACCTGACCCGGAGTGGACGGGATGCTGACGGTGCTGTTGGCAGGGGCAGGTGCCGGGGATGGCGTCGGTGTCGAAGTATCGCCATCCGACAATGACACCTGCTCGGTAGAGGCATCACCGCCGGCCCATCCATCCTCTTCCTGGCTACACCCGAATGAGCAGGCGAGACACGCAACAGCGATGAGACCAACCCACGAAATTGAATGGCGCCACTTCATCATGATTCATTCCCTTTGTGATAGACAAATACCCCGGAGAAGACGCCGGCCCTGAATTGCCGGAAGACCCCCCGAACCTAGGCGCGACGGTACAGCACGGAGTGCGCTCCGGCAACTATATTTTGTTGGACATTTTCAGAGAGTCGCGACACTACTTTGTTTCGGCTTCTTTCCAGTCACACCCCGGTAAAGATGCGACGATCTGCGTGACATTGCCATAGCCTGGAATGGCCACCCGCTTGAGGTCGACCAGATTCGTTGGATAGAGCAGAATCGACGAGCCGTGGCTCCTGAATCCCATCGTGTAGCCGGCGTCACGTGCGGCCTGGCATACCCTGTCATCCCGTCGTCCTCCGGGATATGTGATGGATGTCACGCCGATGCCGAGATGGTCCTCGAGCGTCTTCCGGCTGAGGGTCAACTCCGTCTTCAACGCTGCATCGTCCAGCTTCATCATGTTCAGGTGGGAGATGCCATGGGACCCGATGTCCATGCCTGCATCCCTGAGCTTCGCCAGGTCGGACCAGTTCATGCAGACCAGATCGCCAGGGTCGGCATTTGTAATGCCGGCTGGGACGATGCCTTCCCCCCACCTGATGTGCTCCACCGGTGAGTCCGCGATATAGCCGGTCGGGACAAAGAAGGCGGCCTTGAAGTTGTGCCGCTTCAGGATCGGGAAGGCATGTACGTATCCATCAAGGAAGCCGTCGTCGAAGGTGATGACAACCGGGCGAGGCGGCAGTCGTCCCTTTCGCGTCAGGGCTTTCTCGAGCTGGGCCAGGCTGATTGGCGTGAAGTCCTGTCGCGCGAGTTCCGTCAGGAGCAGGTCGAAGTCCTCCGGAGTCATGATGTACGAGTCCTTCCGCCCGGGGATGACGCGGTGCATGGCAAGGACAGGGATGTGGATGCTGCTGCCGGGTTTCGGCGTCCGCCACGAGGAAGGATCGGCTCTGCAGCTCCATACGAGAAGTGCGATTGCCACGGGCAGGACTATGGAAAGGAGGAACGCAGGGGCGATGTGTCTGGCCGTCTTGTTCAAACGTTGCGCTCCGCGGTTCCGAGCATCTTCCTCAGGCGGTTGTAGCCAACCAGGTGATCAACAAGGAAAGTGACCATGTACTGGAGGGGAAGTCCGCCGACAGTCTTGCGTCGCAGCCGGTCGCACTTGCGGCACAACTGGAGGGATGAGATGTCCGAGCAGTGCTTGCGGCGCAGCTCGCGGTACGCTGGGCTGTTCCAGATGTCCCGGAGCGAAGCGCTGGACACGTTGCCCATCTTCATCACGGTGTCGAAATCCTGAGGGCATGGCGTCACCGTGCCGTCCCATGAGATTACCATGGCGTACCATGGGAACGTGCATCTCGAGCAGATGCCGGTTGAATTGTCCTCAGGAGCGTCAGTGGTCGACCACTGGTACTCCTCTTTCTCTATCACTTCGTCGGCGCCGGCCTCCATGAACCGCCTGGCCAGTTCCTTGATGCGAGCCCCGGTGGGTGAGTCCGGCGGCGTGGAGTTCTTGAAGTGGATCTTCTCGATGACGATGTAGGGCGCCTTTTGTTTCCGGTCCCTGCGCATCTGCAGCAGCCTGAAAACGTTCTCAAGGGTTGCCTCGAAGTTTGCGCCGATTCGCACTTTCTCGTAGGCCTCCTTATAGAAGCCGTCGATCGAGAACGAGATCAGGTCAGGCCTGGCGTCCAGCAGCCTGGCGCACCAGTCCGCGGTGAGCAGGGTGCCGTTGCTATGGAACCTGGTTCGCACGCCGCGTGACCTGGCATATCGGATCATGTCGCACAGGGCCGGGTTGAGCAGCGGCTCGCCACGGTGGTGCAGGTAGATGTCGTGCAGCGCCGGCAGCGCCTCGTCGATGGTCTTCTTGAAGAGATCGAGGCTGAGGAGACCCTTCTGGCTCGCCGGCAGTTCCTTGTTCGGGCACATTACGCAGCGGAGGTTGCACCTTGCGCTCGTGTCGAACCAGAGGCGTATCGGGCCGATCCCCACGTTCTCACGCTTTGTCCTGTAGTAGAACAGGATACGGGCGAGGCGAAAAAGTCGTATTATGGCTCTCATAGTGTCCTTTCGCGGCTGACAGAACCGCCCAACATAGGCGACAGGGCGCTCCGTTGTCAACTACAGGAGTCCCTGCTCGCGGTACCAGTCTGCTGTTCGTTTCAAGCCCTCATGAAGGTTGACCTTCGGATCATAGCCGAGAAGCCGCCTGGCCTTTTCGATGCTGAAAGCCCTGGACTTGCTGAAGAACTCCACGCGCCTTGGATAAAGCGGCGGGTTGATCCCGAACGGCCTGCACAAGACCGGGCACAGCAACGACAGCCAGTAGACTGGCGCGAACGGCACCCGCAGACGCGGGGGGCGCACACCCACGGCGCACGCGATCGCGGATACCAGTTCGTTGAGCGTAGTGTATTCCGGCCCGCCGATCGTGAACACCTGGCCAAGAGCTTCCTTCTTCTCCCCGGCCAGCAGGAAGCCCTGCACCAGGTCGTCAATATATGTCATGTGATAGAGAGTCGTCCCCGGACCGATCATGACGAATCTGCCGCGGGCTATGGACCTGAAGAGTTTGAGGAAGCGCGTGTCGCCCGGGCCGTGAATGCCGACCGGTCTGACCACGGTTCCCGGCAGCCCTGCGGAGAAATACTCACGGGCCAGAAGCTCGCCCTCCATCTTCGTCTGCTGGTAGTGGTCGCCGGGTTTGAAGCGGTAGTCCTCGGCGGCGGGCGGGTCGTCTATATCTCCCTGAACACCGACCGTTGAGCAGTGGATGAACCGGCCTGCGCCGCACGTCTTCGCGGCAAGAAGCATGTTCCTGACCCCCTCGACGTTGACGCGCCTGAACTCGTCGAGATCCTCATGCTCTGTCCTGAACGCGGCTGCGATATGGTAGACCTGCTTGAACGCGGTGAAATTGTCACGCACGGCCCTGGCGTCGCGGATGTCGACGATGCGGATTTCGACACCGGCTTTCGCCAGGTCACTCACAGTGGCGGCGTTGCGTGCGAAAGCTACGACTGTCGCTCCGTCGGAAACCAGCCGCTTGCACAGTGCGCGACCGGTGAAACCGGATGCGCCTGTCACGAGAATCTTGTCACCCATTATGATCCCCTTGCTCCATCCATTTGCGGTGCCAGGACATGAACATGATCATAGACCAGAGAATGTGACTATTGTTGGCACGGCCGCTGAGGTGCTCATCCTTGAGGCGGTTCACCGTCACCGGGTTGAAGACTCCCATGGAATTGATCCGGCTTGTGCTGAGCGTATCTTCCATCAGCGGCCGCAGGGTCGTACACAGCCACTTCTTTATGGGAATGCTGAATCCTTCCTTTGGCCTGTAGACGCATTGGGCCGGGACGTGGCGGACGGCCACTTTCTTCAGGATGGACTTGGTTTCGCGGTTCTTGAGCTTGAGGCTGCCTGGAACCTGGAATGCCAGTTCAACCATTTCCCTGTCGAGGTACGGCACCCTGCTTTCAAGGGATACGGCCATGGACATCCTGTCCACCTTCACGAGGCAGTTGTCCACGAGATAGCTCTTCAGATCCACGTACAGGCTGCGGTTGAGGTGATCCCGCGGCCCGGCGTCCTGCAGCAGGCGCAGTATGTGGGCGCCGACCGGGGTTTCGACAGACTTGAGCGCGTCGGCTGTGAACAGTTGCTGCCGCAGTGATTCCCCGGCAAAAAGCCGCCATCGCGCGTGGCAAAGGGCGTCGGGGTGCTGCAGCCCTTCGGCGAACCGCTTGAGTTTGTTGACCAACCCCTTCTTCGCAGGACGGGGGGCGACGAGGTGCTGTAGCGCTGCAAGAGGCCTGATCACCGACAAGAACCCGGCGGCCCGTTGCGCAAGGTCGTCGGCAAGATATGTCTCGTAGCCGCCGAAGAGCTCGTCACCACCGTCTCCGCTGAGTGCTACAGTGACATGTTTTCGCGCCACCATCGACACGAGGTACGTGGGGAAGATCGAGAAATCGCCTATTGGGTCGTCCATATGAGTGATCAAACGGCCGAACAGGTCGAGGATGTCGGGCTTGAGAATCTCGGTGGTGTGCGATACGCCAAGATGACTGGCAACCCTGGATGACCACTGCACCTCACTGTACGACGGGTCGTCGAAGCCGATGCTGAACGTGGACGCTTTGCCCATTCCGGCAACCAGCAGTGATGAATCCACGCCGCCCGACAGGAATGCCCCCAGCGGCACATCGCTGACCATCTGGCGTTGCACGCACGCCTTCAGCTTGGCGTCGATCGCGTCGATCCAGTCTTCCTCCGATCTCGATGACTTCTCCTGCGGCGGCACATCCCAGTAGCGGAAGGGGTTGCAGGCGGGCCGCCCAAGGTCGATGACGAGAATGCTGGCGGGTTCAAGCTTCAGGACTCCCTTGAGCAGGGTCCTTTCGCCCGGTATGTATTCCCATGCCATGTACTCGGCGAGTGCGTCAGTGTCGAGCTGCCGTGCGATCTCGCCGCTCGCGAGCAACGCTTTGATTTCCGAGCCCCACACGATCCGGTCGGGTGCGAAAGAGTAGTATAGCGGCTTGATGCCGATGTGGTCGCGGGCGAGGATGAGTGTGTGAAGACGGCTGTCATGCAGGGCGATGGCAAACATGCCATTGAGGTGCTTCGGAAAATCGGCGCCGTATTCCTCGTACGCGTGAACGATGACTTCCGTGTCACTCTTTGTGGCGAACTCGTGGCCGCGTTGCTGCAGCTTCTCGCGCAGCTCGCGGTAGTTGTATATTTCGCCGTTGTAGACCACCCGCACGGTCTTTGTTTCATTGAAGATGGGCTGGCTGCCGCCGGCCACGTCGATGATCGAGAGCCTGCGCATCCCGAGGGCGACACTCCCGCTAATGTCGATGCCTTCCTCGTCGGGGCCGCGATAGAGGATGGATTGGCACATCGCCCTGACGCGCCTGGCGTCCGGGCGACGCCCGGTGTCAAAGTACGCTATCCCGGCTATTCCGCACATGGTGTCAGCCTCTCGAGAAGTTGCCGGATCTTCGCCACATACGCCGGCCTTGAGTACCGGTCTGCATAGAGCTTGAGCGCGTTTGCCGCCCGCGCGTTGCCGGTTCTGCCGTCCGCAAACGCCTGGATGATTCCAGCCGCCATTGCGTCAGGGTTCGGGTCAACAAGGTACGCCACATCTTCGCTCAGCACCTGTGTATGCGAACGGATACGCGTGGCCACAATCGGGATGCCGCTCGCAAGCTGCTCGTAGGTCTTGAGGGGGGTGTTGGTGCCGCTGCTGCGCGGCGATACCTGCACGCTGGCCGCCTCGCAGTAGCGACGGGCCGCAGCCTGCGGCACACGCTCAAGAACCAGGCAGCGGTCCTTGAGTCCGGCGGCGTCGGCCATCTCGCGGTACTTGACAACCTGCCCGGGGCTGCCGCCGACCAGAAGGAGAAACGCGTCAGGAACGGAACGGATGACTTGCGCAAACGCGGCAACCAGGATGTCGAGCCCCTGGTATGCCTCGAAGGTGCCGGCGTAGACGACATATCTGCCCGCAGGCGGTACGGGCGGCTCAGGCGCGGTCGCCTGGACGGCGTCGGCCCTGCCAGGCGACTTGAGCCTGACCGGGTCGAAAATGGAGTTCTCGATCAGGAAGTGCTTGCCCTTGTCGCTGATCAGTGAGAGCGCGTAGTCAGCCAGCTCAGGGCAGATTGTGATCACTGCATCCGCGCTGCCGGTGGACTTGTCCTCGAGCCACTTGAAAAGCCGTATCATCTTCCCCGACGTTGTGAACTTGAAGTTTGTGAGTTGCTGCGGCAGGCATGAATGCATGTCGTAGACGAGCTTGAAACCGAAGATCGGCTTGAGGAAGGTGCAGAAGAATACCGCCTCCTCGTGGGCGTGCACGAAGTCGTACCGATTCCGGCACAGCAGCCAGAGCGTTTTGAGCAGGATGAACCCGTCGAGAAACAGCTTGAGCTTGGAAGGGCCGACAGGGACGGGACCGAGCCACTTGAAACGGGGGATCCGGATGATCCGGACGCCCGGGATGTCGACATCCTGCCCCTGCCCGTATGTCAGCAGGTCGATCTGGACTCCCTCCCCGGCGCATATCATGGTGCGGTAATAGACGCTGAACGGCGTGCCCCGCGGAGTGAAGAACGGCTGCGGCGCGATCACTAGTGCTCTCAAGTTCCTGCTATTCATGACTTTCCGGCCCCCCTGTCATGGGGCAATTGAGGCGGCTTCTTCACTGGTGAGGCGCCATTGAACCTTTTCACCCACTGCATTGCAATCTGGTTCCGAACAAAACGAACCAGGCTCTCACGGTTTCCATACGGCGTGAGCATGGCGGCGGGCGAGGTCAGCCGGGCTTTCAAATCGTCGCAGGGCCTGGAGAGGTCCAGGTCGCCATTCAGAATGATCCCATTCCCGCCGACTCGCCGCGCCTCGCGGTCGAAGGGCAGGGGATCGGTCCCGGGCAGGATGCGGATACCGCGGGTTGTTGCCTGATCGAAGTGCGGGTGCGCCGCGAGGAAGGCCGGGCGCCCGCTGTTGTCGCCGAGAAAAAGGCCTCTGCGGGGGCCACAGGCGATAAGGTCGGAAACGATGCGTCCGCGCCGGCCCCACCACTTGCCTGTACCCCACGGGACCACTGCCAAAGCGCCGGTGTCGAGGACTCTCCCGACCAGTTCGGCGAGGGGCAGTTCCCGATCCCGGAATTTTGCGGCCGTGCACAGTGCCAGCACCTCGAGGCCGTCGCTGCTCACCACTTGCCGTCCGGCCGCGATCCACAGGGTGCGGTTCCGGCCACACCCCGCCTGAAGCATGACTCCATCCGGACTGCTCCTGAATGTCCATCCGCCGGCCGTGGCGTCGCTTTCGGGCTGTCCGTTGCGGGCAAGGGCCTCAAAACGGTTGGTCTGCGCTGATTCGGTCAGGCAGATTACGCCCGTGAATGAGGCGCCGGCCCCGGCGAGAGCGGCGGCAGAGGCGAAATTCTCCGCCGCGGCATCAAGAAACTCGCCGGTAGGAAACCGTGGGTGAAGATGTACGTGTGCATCAACCAGGATCATGGCCGTGTGCCTTTCGCTATGAACAGGTCGGGGCGATCGCAATTGCCGGTGCCGGTGACCCTGAAATACAGGTTGGAGGCCGCGTGATGAATGAAGATATCCTGGGCGGGGCCTTCGGAGACGCTGACCAGCCAATCCGGATCGTTCGACCAGAACTGGTTGTCAAACTTCATCCCTGCCGGCGCTGATACTGAACCGACGTTCTTGCCGGTGCTGTGCTGGATGATATTCAGTCTGCTGTGGTCGTTCTGGTTGCATGTCACGAGTTCGCCGTCGGGGGAGAAGCTTGCCGAGCAACCCGTCATCAGGCTGCGGCTGCCGCCGTTCACCAGGTCGAAGAGCCGGATCGAGACACCCATGCTTCGTACCGTTGTCACCAGCAGTGAGCCGTCGGGGGAAACGTCCATGCCCTGGAACCTGTATCCGGAGGCAACGATCCTGACAGATCCATTGGAGATAGTGACGGCCTTTATGTACTCCCCGTCCGTGAACAGGACCTCGTTACCGTTCGGGTGGAATGCGACAGCCTTTCCCTTCCTTGCGTCCGCAAGGGCCCGGAGCCCAGTGCCATCGCAGTTTGCCAGCATTATCCGGTTGCTGCCGACGAATGCCACCTGTGTGCCGTCCGGCGAGAAGCGGGGGAAAGATCCGCTTTGGGCGATGCGGACGGGCGGAGAGTTGGTGTCCAGTGACTTGAGGAGGATTTCCCCTTCATGCTGATAGACTGCGAAACCGTGTGGCAAGTCGAGGGCTCTGAGTTCCCCTGCGGGTTGTTGTCGCGAGGGTGCTGCACACCCTGCCGCGCCGAGGCAAAGGGATATCATGGCCGCCGCGGCCAGGAACGAATTGGCCACAGTCGCGCGGCTACGTTTGGGTGACGAGCAGGACATATTCGTTAATACTTGCAAAAGAGGATCTGAAATGCAAACAGGCTTTTGGGCGGGACGGAGATCGGTTGTATCTCGGTTTGGCGGGGTGGTGGCGTGATCCAGGTTCGCGTGGAGAGAAGAATCGACGAATGAACACCGGCGGGCAGACACGATGGGCGGCGTCGCCATGGCTGAAGTTTGCGCTCAGCGTGACGATTGCGGTCACGATCTTCACCCTCCTTTTCTCCAACGTCACGTGGGAGGAAGTGAAGGGGATGATCCTGGGAATGAATCGGCAGGCCCTGCTTGTCTTCTTCGGGCTGTCGCTGACGATGAACATCCTGCGTACGGTCAGGTACCGGCTCGTCTTGAAGGTTGCGGGCCACGTTCCAGGCGCTGTTCCGCTCTTCCTCGTGGTTCTAGTGCGCGGTCTGTTTGTCGATCTTCTGCCGGCGCGACTTGGTGAACTTGTATACATCTACCTGCTCAAGACCAGGCTGAAAGTTCCCCTCGGGACCGCGACGGCGAGTTTTGCGCTGGCTTTCCTCTTTGACATTGTTGCGCTCGCACCGCTGGTGTTTGTGGCGGCGCTCTTTGTCGAGCCCCTGGCCGAGGTGCCGGTTGCGTGGCTGGTTGGCGGCGGCGTGGTTCTGCTGGCTGCGTCCGGAGGTGTGATCTTTGCCATGCCATGCCTGCTACGAACCGCATACTGGGTGCTGTCGGGGAAGTATGCCGTGGGAATCAGGGCGGGCAGGGCGCTGGCCGATTTTGTTGCTGCCACCGACTTTCAGATCCGCAAGGCAAGGCGGGCCGGCATCTTCTGGCATCTTCTGGGCATATCCCTGCTTGTTCGTGTGTCCAAGTACAGCGCGCTTTATGTACTCTTCTTTGCCATGACCAGCCCGATGGGCTATACGCTGGCCGACCTGCCTGTGCCCAAACTGTTCTTCGGGCTGTGTTCCGCGGAACTGGCGGCCAGCCTGCCGATTTCGGGAATAGCCGGTTTTGGAGTCTATGAGGGGACCTGGGCGATGGTCTTCACACTCCTTGGATTCCCGCAGAAGATAGCCATTCTCACCAGCATATCACACCACCTGTTCACGCAGTTGTATGGGTATGCACTCGGAACAGGTGCTCTCGTCCTGCTGTTCCTCCCTTCGATTCACCGCAGGCTGCGGCGGGCGGTGTCTTCCTAGCCCATTGCAGGTGCACAGGCACATGGAGTCGTCTCTGAGGTGGTTGCGCGGCAGGGATGAACGGGCGATTTTGCTCACTGGATGCCGGCGACGGCGATTCTCGATGATCTCCCGTCGTAACGAGATGACGGTTGAAGGTCGACATGATGCCAGAAGAGCTTGAGCCCGTGTGGTGTACGCGATGACGTGAAAGGAATAGAGTGGTCGGGGCGGAGGGATTTGAACCCTCGACTTCTTGGTCCCGAACCAAGCGCGCTACCAGGCTGCGCTACACCCCGTAAAGTGCTCAGAAGCAAATGAGGGCGTAATGTAGCCGCAATACCCACAGACTGTCACTACAAAACTTGTGAATCTCTAGATGTTTCGAGCATCTCATTGGCAATACGAGACAGGAGTGCCTCATGTGGAGCCGCATGGGTGTCTCTGTTCTTCAGGGTGCGTCGCCAAGACAATTACACACGCTCCCATCTTGGAGGGGGCGCATTATTTGTCAGCTGAGTCTTGTCACGGTAACATCGGGATGGGGATGGGCGGCCAGGCCCACAGAGCATCTTGCAGATGAACGCGGTCTGCGATAACGATCGATATTTCGACCGTCCCGCCAGTTGCCATGGCGGGGTTGGTGGAAGATGTGGCTTACGAGGGCTTTGTTGACAACCGGCACCGGTTGAACTCCTGTCATATAGAGCCGCCAGCCGAGGTCGTCATCCTCCTGCCCCCAGCCGATATACTCTTCATCGAAGCCGTTGACTCTCGTCAGGTCCTCGCGACAGGCGCAGCCGTTGCTGAACGAAGTTGAAGGTCTGCCCTTGATGCCCAACCCGATCCGGCGGAGGACGGAATACAAGGCATACTTCCTCTGCATGGCATTGAGATTGCGAAGTTCAGCCGGCGCGTGGAGGCTTTCAAACTCACCGCTGTCAACCGAGTCTGTGGTCAGTCCTCCCGAAACTTGTTCCGACAGCCTCAGCATGTTGCCTGTGCAGATCCTGCGTGGTCCAACATGCGAAAGATGAGTGGCGAACCATTGTGCGTGCGGCAGGGTATCCTGGTCAAGGAATCCGATGAACCTGCAGCCGGTGTTGTGTATCGCGTTGTTGCGTGCGCGTGCGAGCCGGAAATCCGAGTGCGGCTGATGGATGTGCACCAGCTTGAAAGGCAGTGACGGGGCGGTCCTTGCAAGCGCGTGGAGCGTGGTGCAGTCTGATCCGTCGTCGGCCACGAGAACCTCGGCTGGGAGAACGGTCTGTCGCCGCAGCGCCATCAATACCATGCAGAGGCACTGGGGAGCATTGTGGGTGCTCACTATGACGCTTGCTTCCGGATTGGTTCTTGAGCCACTCATGGTCTGTGAGAATAGGCGGCGGGCGGGGGGGACGTCAACATTGCTTGTGCAAACCGGATAATCAGGGGGATGACTTTGGGCATGAATTTGGGCAGCAGGGTAGGTGTTGACATTGTGAGCGCCGTCGCCTATGTTCCCTGACCCTGACGAAGGGCACTTAGTTCAGTTGGTAGAACGCCGCTTTCACACGGCGGAAGTCACAGGTTCGAGTCCTGTAGTGCCCACCAGCCTTCGCGACGAGCGCAGCGAGGAGCGAAGGCTGTCCCGCCGGAGCCAATAGCCCGCAGGGCTATTGCGTAGGCGGACTACTCCATCACGCGCTCGTCGACTACGGCTTGGCATGCCGCCGGCGGACTACTCCATCACGCGCTCGTCGACTACGGCTTGGCATGCCGCCGGCGGGAGGACCCTGTAGTGCCCACCAGCTAGCCGCTCTTCCGTTTTGCCCTGCGATGATCTGCAATCACCTTGAAGAAGCGGAATGCATCCGTGATCGGGTTGATCTTGCTCTTCTCGTCCCTGTATATCACCTGGATCGGCACGGCCCCGATCTTCAGGCCGAGTTCCGAAATGCGTAGCAGTATCTCCGATTCGGCGGCAAATCTGCCGGACTCTGTCCAGACCTTTGGTATGATCTCGCACTTGTACAGGCGGTATCCCGACTGTGTATCCGGAACGTGCTGCTTCATCTCGCGGGAGAGCAGCCAGCTTGTGAATTGATTGGTCCACCGGCGGATAAGCGGCATGCCTTCCGGGTCAGTCATGCGGTTGCCTATCAGGACCGGGCAGCCGTCCTTCTCGTAAGCCTTGAGAAAGCCATCCAGGTCTTCAGGGTCGTGCTGGCCGTCGCCGTCCATGGTGATAACGGCCTCGAAACCATTGCTGCAGGCGTACTTGAACCCGGTGTTGAGCGCCTCGGCTTTGCCCTTGTTGGTGTCATGACGCAATACCGTGGCGCCGGCCTGGCGGGCAGCATCGGATGTGGAGTCGGGTGACCCGTCATCGACGACAATGACAGTCCCGATATGCTTCAGGACTTCCGAGACCACCTCGCCGATGCGCCTGGCTTCCTTGAAAGCCGGGATTATGACGCAGAACTTTCCATTCATCCTGTCCTGTTCCATTTCCGTATCCCCAGTTTCGCTGAACACGTGTGCTGTGCCACCAAACGATCCGGCCGTATCAATACAGCCGTTTCGTATCGACAGTCATGCTGTGCGGGCCATCCGTGCCGCTGCGAGCAGGTGTCCCGCCTCATAGGATGAGCGCACCAGCGGGGCTGCGGCCACGGCGACGAAACCCATGGCCAAAGCATCGGCGCGATAGCCGTCAAACCTTTCCGGCTCGACGTAGCGGTCCACCGGCCGGTGCTGCGGCGAAGGAGCCAGATATTGGCCGATTGTAAGCAGCCTGCATCCTGAAGCAAACAAATCCTGCATAGCCTCGTGAATTTCTTCGTCGGTTTCGCCGAGCCCGACCATCAAGCCGGACTTCACCGCGACCGCCGGCAGCCAGGCGGCGGCCTGTCGGAGTACCGAGAGCGAGGTTTCATAGTTGGCGCCTGACCGGATCTGCTGCTGGAGGCGCCTGACCGTTTCCAGATTGTGGTTGAGCACATCGGGGCCCGCGGCAAGCACCGTGGCGATGTCTCCGGCATTTCCGCGGAAGTCCGGGACAAGCACTTCCACGGTTGCGGCCGGCATCTCCCGCCTGAGCGCCTGGATTACACCGGCGAATACCGAAGCCCCGCCATCCGCAAGGTCGTCGCGCGTTACGCTCGTCACCACGACATGGCCGAGCCCAAGTTCCTTTGCGGCGCCGGCCACGCGCGCCGGCTCGTCAGGGTCGAGTGGGCCGGGGGCCCCCGTTGTTACTGCGCAAAAGGCGCATTTCCGCGTGCACACAGCGCCAAGGATCATGAAGGTGGCTGTGCCGCGGCTGAAACACTCGTGCCTGTTAGGGCACAGCGCGCTTTGGCACACGGTGTGCAGATCGCCGTGTTCCAGAGTGGAGTTGACAGTTGCGAACGCCCCGCCGGCCGAGAGGCGTGCCCTGATCCAAGGTGGAAGTCTTCTGGCCGGAGTGGTGGTCATGACAAAAAAAACACCCCGGCATTTCTGCCGGGGTGTTCAATGATATCCTAAACCAGCGATCGATTAACGATCACGGCCGAAATCGCGCCTACCGCCGCGATCACCGCCACGCCCGCCGCCGAAATCATCGCGCGGACGGTCTGACTGAGGACGGGCTTCGTTGACTCTCAGCGCCCGACCCATGAAATCCTTGCCGTTCAGGTCTGTGACGGCCTTGTTGGCTTCTTCCTGTGTGCTCATCTGCACAAAGGCAAACCCACGCGGCTTATTCGTGAAACGATCCATGATCAGATCACAGCTAACCACCTGCCCGATCTTCGCAAACTCGTTCCTCAACTCATCCTCGGTGGCCTCAAACGACAGATTCCCGACATACAACTTCGTAGCCATAACTGTACCATTTCCCTACTGTGGGTCCGATTGCAAGGAGCGTTCCCGAGTCATTCGAGTTTCTGATCGTCGCCCAACACCAACATGCCGGTTGGTCAACGATCTGCCGTCTCACGTGCAGCCTTTACCCCACCACAAACATCTTGAATGTACGCTAACCGATAGCCCTTCGCAACAGCAAAATGGAAAAAAGAAATGTGCTTCAAATTCATGTCATTTGCCGGGCCGCCGCTTTGTGGTTCTCGGGCTGTCAGATCAGCCTGCTTGCCGGTTGCGGAAGAGCGACAGGAATGTGTGCGATGCCCTGGCTGCGAAGGACATGTTTTTGAAGAGGCTGTTTCGATTAGCGTTTGGATGATGTTGTGGGTAGAGTGGCGCCATTGAGTGGTAAGTTGCCTGGAGATACGCAGCATGAACCCTGAGTTGCTGGTAGATTGTGCCTGTGAAACTGGTGAAAACCCTCTTTGGCACCCGATGGAGGGCAGGATTTACTGGGTAGATATCCCGGCTGGTCGTCTCTATCGCTATTCGCCGGTGACCGGAAGAACCGAAGTGTTTGATATCGGCATAGCGGTCGGTGGTTTTACCATCCAGGCGGACGGCTCGCTGTTGCTCTTCATGGCGAGGGGAGCAGTGGCGGTGTGGCGCGAGGGGGTATTGAGGACGGTCATTGAAAACTTGCCGGAAGAGCTGGATTCGAGGTTCAATGATGTCATTGCGGATCCCGTGGGCCGCGTGTTCTGTGGCACAATGTCTTCCAAGACGCATGCCGGCCGGTTATACAGACTTGATATAGACCGGCGCCTTACGACCATTCTTGAAGGTGTAGGCACGTCCAATGGCATGGGGTTCACGCCGGAATGCAGGCAGTTCTATCACACGGACACGCGCCTTGGTGAAATAAGGGTTTACGATTACGAGCGGACGACAGGCGTGCTGGCAAATCAGCGCACATTCGTGAAAGTAAGCGACGCCGCCGGCAGGCCGGACGGACTTACAGTGGATGCCGATGGCTGTGTGTGGTCGGCCCGGTGGGATGGCGCCTGCATCGTGCGCTACGACCCGGCCGGGCTGGAACTCTGCCGGATTGCCTTTCCAGCCAGAAAGGTCTCCAGCCTGACTTTTGGTGGCGCCGACTACACCGACATGTTCGTCACCACAGCCGGCGGCAATGACAGGAGCAGAAACGGCCCGGGGGCAGGGGCCCTGTTTCACATGAATCTCGGAATAAAGGGTGTGCCTGAATTCTTCTCCGGGATAGCCACCTGAGTGCTGGCGGAAGACTGCCCGGTTCAGCGCCGTGAAGGGAAAGGCTCCCTGCCACGGGTAAGTTCCCTGGGGGGGGCCGCGGGTCCGGTGAGGTGGTCGAGGGAATGAAACCGGCCGGGATTGCGGACCCACACCGCCGCCAACGGATCGCGATACACCAGCTTCCACGCCGGATCGCTCCTCAATACTTGGGATCCAGGACAGAAAGACTCTATCAGGGCCAAATCAGCCCTGCTGATATCGAGCACCGTCTCGTCCACCTTCTCGCCTTCGTAGAAGCGCCAGTGTTCCCTGATCAGGTCGTGCGGATAGCATGTGTCGAGGCGACCGTCCATTGAAACGCGAGAATCGGGCAATTCCCAGATGGCGAACTCGCCCCAGTCGAACGATACCAGCAGGTTGCCGCTGAGTCCCATTCTGCGGATGAAGTCGGCGGCGGCAACAGGGTATTCGTCGCGTGGCACTTCCATCGTTGTGAAGTCCCGCTTGTTGTGGAACATAGTCGCCCCCCCGGCCGCGGCTGCGGTCGTGATGAGGGCCACAGAAAGGGCCCACTTGACCGGGGTGCGGGCGAGGATGCGCCTGAGATGTGCCAGGTGATCCTTGAACCGGTCCACGGAGTCCGCGAGGTGTGGAGGAACGATCGCAATCGCGGCGATGCAGAACAGCGGTATGTGCCGCTGGAGCCTGAGCGATGCCATGCCCAGCGCCAGCAGCACCGCTGGTTCCCACCACGCCTTGCTTCGGCGCGACGTGGCAAAAGCGAGGATGGACAGCGGGATAAGCGCGAACATCGGGAGATGATCCACTCCGAATCCGGGAGGATTCCACTCTGAGATTTCAGGTCTAAGCCACAGCACGCTCTCCACCAGCCAGTTCAACAGGCCGCAGCCCCATGGATTGCAGAGAAGCGCTGCCGCTGAAACGGTGGCGGCAACCCACAGCATGACAGGGTTCAGCGTGGGTTCCATTCCGGGGCCATGGAAAGGAGCGGATCTCTGCGACGCAGTCCGGCCGCTGCGAAAAGCAGGAGCAAAGGAGAGACGTCGCGCCCACAACCACTGAGCGGTTGTGGCAGCGGCTGCAAGGCCGAGGAGGCAGATGCCGGCGACCGCCCCGCCGTGCATGTTTACCCAGACTACAAACAACAGAGGCATCATCATCAGCCATTTCTGGCTTCCGCTGTGTGCGCGCCTGAGCAGAAGAATCATCAGGACCAGTGCTATTGCCGTGAAGATCTGCGGCCGGGCGGCGAAACCGAAGGCGACTTCTTTGGCCAGGAGGCCTGCTATTCCCCACGCAGCGGCGCGTTGTGGCCATGCGAGACCGTCCGTTCCCAGCTTGAGGGCGAGTCCCATGGTCAGCGCACCTGCAAGGACCATGAGAAGCAGAAGTCCGGTGCCTCCGGCGAAGCGGTGAACAGCTCCCATCACGATTTCGGCACCGACTTCGTGGTTGATCCAGGGGTGGCCAGGGGCGGTCCACGAAAACGGTTCCGTCCGGTCGACGCATGCGGCATCAAGCATTCGCTGGCCGAAAAGGACATGTCCCCAAAGGTCGGGATCGGCCGTATTCTCCGAGAGGCGCCAGAGTGCAACCATGGCAACGGCAAGGCAGAATGCCCACCGGACAACAAGTGTGGCAGTGCTCGTCTGAAACGAAGGGTTGCTGGTCTCCACTCTACCGGACTCCTCTCCGGCCCGGATGATGCAAGATAGTGCCGCAATATCCGGGCGAACCACGGGCCGATCTGGCGGCGCGCCACCTCCGCCCAGTTATTCTGTCCAGCGAGGGTAGAGGATGAACACTTGTGAATCAAGCCCGGAGCGACGGCGCTACCCGGGCGCCAGGTTGCCATTGTATTGGCCTTGCCGCTGGAATGCCTGTCCGCCGGCGGATTCGCCTGCAAGTCTCGATCTTGCATTTTGCGCTGGTTTGCGGCAAAGTTGCGTCTTGTCCGGATGATGCCATGCATCGGCTGGAATGGATTCATGGGGCAAACAACGGAGCATCTCGGAATGGGGGGGGGGATACAATGGCCGTAGTACCGAGCGAGAGGGAAGAGGAGTATTTTGCCAGGAAGGAATTTGAGCGCAGGGCGAAGACAGAGGAAGAGAACCGGCAGAAGATGCAAGAGGATGAGAAGAGACGCCTCAAGGAACTGCATCACATGCGTTGCCCGAAAGACGGGATGCCCCTGATTGAGATTGATTTCAAGGGCATAAAAATCGACGAGTGTTCCCATTGCAAGGGTATATGGCTGGATCACAAGGAACTCGACGAGATCCTCAAGATGGAGAAGCCGGCGATTTCCAGGCTCTTCAGTGTCTTCGGGTAGTGAGGCTGCACGGCAGGGCCCGCATGGGAACCCGGAACACGGTGGCAGTGTCCGTGCTGGTGGCGTTATCTGCGCAGGCTCTCAAACCATGTGAAAGCCGGGTCGAGTGATGCCAGTATCCCGTCCTCGTGATCCGCTCCCGCGACAGGGTACAGCTCCACGCTTGTGCCCGGCTGCGAGCGGAGAGAGTTCAGCGTCGAGACGGCTATATCGAACGGCACAAGATCGTCGGCTGTGCCATGGTAGAGCCGTACAGGCGCCAGTGGCCGCCAGTCCAGGAGGGTATTCTCCCGAATGGCTGCCAGCACTTCTGTTTCCATTCCGTTCGCGTAGCCGGCAGAGAAACTCTCCAGGACCATTTCGCCAACGGTTGCCGGAAGAGCGTCCTTGATTTCGCCCATGGAAAGAGAGCCGTCGAACAGCAAGTCCATCCGGTCGGAGTAGGGGGCGGCGAATATCCCGTCCAGCCGGTTCCATCCGTAGACATCGTTGTATGCGGTCAGGAAATACGCAATGAACGCCACATCGTCCTCCATCGGGTCTGCCATGATGGAGCCGGCCATCTGCTCCAGGTTGTAGGGGCCCGAGAGGCAGGCAACGGCAGTTATCTGGAATTCGGACGGGGACTCAGACTCCATGGCGCGTTGTGCCGCCATCGTCGCATGGGCACCCTCCGAGTACCCGCCGAGAAAGAGCTGGCCGTTCAATGTCACGTTTTCGGCAGCGCAGAACCTGCGGCCCGCCCTGACAAGGTCCATTACGGCGTTTGCTGCTGATCCGGCATGAAGATAGGGATGCATGCCGTCCGATTCTCCCATTCCGAGGTAGTCAGGGGCGCAGGCCGCATATCCGAACGATGCGGCCAGGACCGCGTCGGGGCCATAGACCAGTGGCGCCACCGATGCCACGGCTGTTCTCTCCGTCTGCGTCGGGTGCTGGAGGCTGATCATCGGCAGGTTGGTCTGGCCGGCAGGCAGGAATATCGCCCCTGATGCTTCGACGAGGGCGCCCCGGGCGTTCTTTGTGATGTAGATGACACGATACGCATCCACGCTGAACCTTGGCGACAGCGAAACCGGAGCGTCATAGTAGGTCAGCGCCTGGTGGAGCAGGGCAACCGGGAATGTGCCCATCGACTCCACGCGCACGACGGTGCCGCGCGATGCTGTCGGTACGTTGTCATCGTCGCCGCAGCCGGCCAGCCACGCAACGAATATCCCGACGACAAGCAGACGGTGCCAATGGCTCATGTGCCGGGCCCAGCCACGGCAGAGGCCTCCGGCGCCTCGCCGGTCAGGGCGACGGACAACCGCTGGAGCGGACGAGGTCGCTTGAAGGATCCGCTTTTCATGGTTTTGAATCATATCACTCGGCATGTCGGCCGTCGCAGAATGGCTTATTGGCAGACTTGCCGCAACGGCAGAGGGTCACACGATTACGGATCCTGTAAGTCTTGCCGTCGGCCGATTCGACAGGGATTCCGCCACGGACCCACAGCGGTCCGCTCTCGTGCATTGCTTCATCCTCAACAACGCCTATGGATGGTTTGAGTTCCGGCTCCTGTGCCTTGCCCGCCTTGTTGTACACTGTCAGCCGGCCGGAGGGACAGTTGCAGGCCTGCTCCCTGGCAAGTTTTGCGGCCTTTGGGTCATCGGACTGTTCGACCAGCGTCCACGTTCCCTTATTGGCACTGCAGAAGCGCGCTCCGGCGCAGACATGTTCGACATCGGTCATTGTCATGGTCGGGCCCTTCGTGGTTTCCTGCTTCCCGATATACTCTTCCCGGCCGGCTGTTTCCCTGCCGTCAAAACCGGTGGCCGCATGAGAGCCGTCACAGAAGGGTTTGTTTTCGGACTGGCCGCATCGGCACAATGCGTAGCTATCGGGTGTTTCGAGCCTGGCTCCGGCACGCCATGCCACAGCCTCGCCATTTGCGGCGGATTCAATGATCTGCTCCTGGAGAGGAACCGCCCCTGATACCAGATAGGGACCACTATCGCAGACCTTTATGTGCATCGGTGTCTCATGCGTTTTCCTGGCGGTTTTATGATCGGACATATTCTCCCTCCCATTGTTTCCATTGTTGCCGCATCGCATGCCACCGGAAGCCCGGTCATCCTCCAGTTATAGTCCGTCGCCCCGCAGCCCGGGCATCACATTTCACCCGTAGTGCCATACTCAACAAAGGGTCGTCAAGCCATTAGCTGATTACGGCCTGTTTATCCCGGCTTGAGAGGGCCGGTCTCACGCGCCTGTCTGGCCGCGTGTGCGGGCATGGAAACGGCGGCAACGGGGGGGAGGGGGCCAGGAATAGGCGGCGATGATTGCAGCGTCCGTCTTGAGTAGACGGGTTGCCGTGTGATGTGAATGACCCGGGCCCGCGCGCGGCGCCGGCGGTCCGGTGGAGAGAGGCGCGGACTGACGCGTCGGGTCGTCTTTTCCCGCCGGTTATGCCGGCTTGTGATCTTCAGAATGGAACTTCAGGTGACAGAGGAGTTCTGTTTCATCAAAAGGCTTCAGCACATAGCCAGAGACTCCGGCGCCGAACATCTGCCTGATGACCGTCCCGTCAGCGAGCGAAGTCACAAGCAACGCCTTGGTGCGCCTGGGCAGGGCGGCATTGCGGAGGAACCATATTCCGTCGTGTTCGGGCATCCTGTAGTCAACCAGCACGAAATCATAGCAGTTCCGTTTGGTTATCTCCACCGCGGCTTTGGCGTTGTCGATGCAGTCGACGCTGTGGCCGTTCCGGGTCAGGATCCGGCCTGTTTCGGCAAGCAGCCTCACGTCGTCGTCCACAACCAGGACTCTCATTGCGTTCCTTTTGATAGAGACTCGAGGTGGCAAATCAGCTCGGCCTCGTCGAATGGCTTAGGAACGTAGTCTGATATTCCGGCGTCGAGCAGTCTCTTGATGAATTTGCCGCCGGCATAGGCTGTCATCAGAAGGGTCTTGGTTCGTCGCGGGAGAGTTGCGTTGTTGATGAACCACAGTCCATTGTGCTCAGGCATCCAGTAGTCCAGGAGCACTACGTCGTACTGGTTCCTCCCGGCCATGTCAACCCCGTCGCGGGCGTTGCTCGTGCAGTCCACTCTATGGCCATGCCGCGTGAGAATGCCTTCAACTGCATCACGCAGCTTGTCGTCGTCGTCAACCACCAGGATTCTCATGCGCGTTCCCTTTCAATTCATGGGGACATTGTAGGAAAAGCACACGGTGCGCGTAATAGGGGAAAACCGAAATAGGGTCTTCCAAAAACCTCACTTGTCCAGGTCAGTCAGGCCTTCCTTGATGGCGTACTTGGTGAGCTGGGCGACGCTGTGGATGTTGAGTTTTTCCATGATCTGCCGCCGATGCGTTTCGATCGTCTTCACGCTCACTCCGAGGGCTGAGGCGATGTCTTTGGTGGATGACCCTTCGGAAATGTGCTGTAGAACCTCCCTCTCCCTCTGTGTGAGCACGGAGAAGACAGAGCCGTCGTCATCCTTGGCGGTCCGCTTTAACTCAGCCACGACCGTCCCGGCCACCTGCGGTCCGAGGTACACCCGTCCTTTTGCGACTGTTTCGATTGCCTGGGACAGCTCCTCGAACGCGCTGTCCTTCAGCACATAACCCGAGGCGCCAGCCTTGAGCATCTGTGCCACGTATCTGCGGTCAGCGTGCATGGACAGGCCAATAACCTTGGGGCCGCACTTGAGTGACGATATCTGGCGTGTGGCCTCGATTCCGTTCAGCTCAGGCATGCCGATATCTATGATCACAATATCCGGAGAAAGCTTCCTGGCGAGCTGGACGGCGTTCTGGCCGTCTGCCGCCTCGCCGATGACTTCAACGCCTTTGTGTGTCGAGAGGAGAGCTTTCAGGCCGTCCCTGATCATCTTGTGGTCGTCAACAATCATGATTCTTATTGCCATGCTTATGCTCCTCGTTGTTCGGTCAATTCCTGATGCCAAAGTCCGGGCCCGGCGCCTGTTGAATAGGCGCCGTCAGCACCACGGTGGTGCCATGGCCGGGGGCGGACTTGAGAGAGAATGAGCCGCCTATCTGTTTCATTCTTTCGCGAATGCTGAAAAGTCCCAGACTGTTCTTTGTTGCAATGGCGTTCTCGAACGCCATTGCCTCCATTCCCTTCCCGTTATCGACTATCTTCATGATCAGGTACCCATCCACTGCGGCGAGGGATATCTCAACATCATCGGCCCCGGCATGCTTAGCCACGTTGGTGAGCAGCTCGCGGGCAGACTGGAAGAAGAGAACGCTCATGGACTCTTCAAGCTGGTGCTCCTTGTCTGTGCCGATGAGCCTGGCAGTGAACCCGTGTCGCTTTGAAAAATCCTCTCCCAGCCATTCCATGGCTGCACCGAGTCCCAGTTCGTAAAGTATCGGCGGGCTGAGTTCGAAGCTCAGTGTTCGTGTCTGTTCAACGGCCGCCTCAAACATTTCGCGGATCTCGCGCAGGATTTCCTGGGCCTCTTTGCCGTTTATCATCTGTCTCAACGCACCCAGCTTGATCTTGCCGAGCGCGAGGCTCTGCCCAACGGTGTCGTGCAGGGCCATCGCCAGCTGGCGTCGGGCGCGTTCTTCCGCCAGTGTAATCCTCGATGCCAGCGACCGGAGTTCCGACTCCACATTGAACCTGCATATCGCCTCCCCGATGATCGGCGAGAGAGTTGTTTCGACGAACTCAACGGCCTCTGCGGCCATTGCACCCTCCTTTTCGTCAGCGAAATGGATGGTTCCGATGATGGTGTTGTGATGACGGATTGGAATGATTGCCACCGATGCAAGGCCGTGTGCCGCGCAGATCCCGCGGTATCGTTCCCTGTTGCCTGCCGAAGGCGAGTCCTGCAGCTGGCCGGTGTTTCCGCAGCAGAACGATCCGCCGCTGGTAAAATACTTCATATCGTTGGGGCCTGGCTGCCGCGCCAGTACGCGCGTGCAGGCGCAATCAAGACTCGCGATCTTCAAAGCGGTCTCGGATTGAATAAAGGCATCAGAAAAGCCGAAGTATGTCTCATATGGTGCCTCGCCCCTGTCGTTCAACACCCTTATCCCGATGCAGCGGTAGCCGCTCCATTGCCGGATGACACGGGCCACGGCATCAAGGTATTCCCTGCGGGCGGTCTCCCTGGCAAAGAGGGCCAGGATGGTGGTGACGATCTGGCTTTTCTGTTCGGCCTTCCTGTCTTCCGTCATATCCTGCACGGTAAGCACGATCTTGGTGGGCCTCCCGGCCTCGTCCCTGATGAAAGCAATCCGCGGCACCACCGGAACATGGCCGGCAGGATTGGATACCACGGTGGCCTCCGCCATAGCCGGGATTTCCCCCCGCATTGCGGTCCGGAGCGCATCAATGGCTGGTTGTACATCCCTCTCATGGACGATCAGAGGGAGGAGTTCAGCCATGCTTCTCCCCTCGAGCTGTGCCTTCGCATAGCCGGTCAACCTTGAGAGGGCGGGATTCACTGAACTCACGTTGCCATTCATGCTGATCAGGGCGACGCCCTCCTCCATGGCGTTGACGGTGTCGACCGACACTTTTGCCGATGCGTATGCTGCGTCGCTTTGTCGCAAGGCCTCTTCTGTCTTCTGCCTGTCGATGGCGTACCTGATTGCCCTGGCGATGGCCCGTCCGTCCACGGTGCCCTTTACCAGGTAGTCCTGTGCGCCATGGCGAATGGCGCCGATCGCCATGCTCTCGTCCTCAACACCGGTCAGGATGATAATGGGAGTGTGGCCGGCGGCATCCTGGATGTTCTGCAATGTTTCGAAGCCCCGCGAATCCGGCAGGGTCAGGTCAAGCAGGATTGCATCGAAAACACCGAGTTTCAAGCGGTTGATCGCATCGGCTGCGCGTACTGTCCGGACCAGTTCAAAATGGCCCACATCAGTTCCGCCAAGCATTTCTGAAAGCAGCACCGCGTCGGCCTCGTTGTCCTCAACGAGCAGGGTCTTCCAGGAGTGGACGGTCATGGTTTTGCATCCCCTTTTGCTGTTTTGCGGAATTCCTCGATCGTCCTGACAAGTGCGACATAGCCTGCAAACTTTGCCGGCTTTGAAACGTGCATATGGAAGCATCCTTTGCCGGCCGCGGCCGGACTGACGGGTCCGAGCGAACTGCTGAAGATGACGGTTGGGATGCCGCAAAATGCCGGGTTGGCCTCGATTTCAGCAAGCACTTCGGTGCCTGTCTTTCTTGGAAGCTGAACGTCGAGAATGATCAGGTCAGGTCTCGGTGCGCCAGCCCGCCTGATCTGCCGCTGCAGATAGTCCATCGCCTCCACGCCATCACTGGCAACAGTCATGTTGTATGGCAGTGATTCATGCTGGATGGCCTCCTGGACCAGGACCACGTCGCCGCGGTTGTCTTCAACCATCAGCACTTCTACATATTTCATACCAGCTCCTTGTTCCGGACAGGCAGGCTGAAGAAGAAGACCGAACCGGAGCCGGCCTTTGAATCAACCCAGATACGCCCGCCATGCCGCTCGATGATCTTCTTGCATATCGGCAGTCCCACACCGCTTCCCGGGTATTCCTCGCGTGTGTGAAGGCGCTGGAATATCACGAAGACCTTCTCGTTGAACTCCGGATCGAAGCCGATGCCGTTGTCCCTGACGGAGAAGAGCCAGAACGACCTGCCGTCAACTGGTTTCGGAGCCGGGCTGTTGCCGGCCAGTTTGTCGGGTGTCGTGGGGATGGGGGGCTGCGTTGTGCCATTCCAGCCGCCAAAAGAAGGGGTTCCGGCTGTGAACGGCGTATTTCCCGTGACGAGTCTTGCACCGATATGAATTTCAGGTGTCGCGCCGGTCTTCCGGAACTTGATGGCGTTGCCGACCAGGTTCTGGAAGACCTGCACAAGGCCGGTGGAGTGAACGATCATGGTTGGCAGCCGGTCCCTGGTAATCATGGCGCCTGATTCAGTGATGGCGGCATGGAGATTCCTGAGTGCCGAGTCGAGGATACTCCCAAGATCAGTAGGAGCCATTGTATCCACCTGGCCCGCGCGCGAATAAGCCAGCAGGTCGTCGATCATGCTTTGCATCCTGGCTGCGGCATCCGTTGCGAATCTCACGTACTCGGAGGCCTTCTTATCCAGCGTGTTGCCGTACCTTTCACTCAGGAGGCTCATGAAGCCGGTGACCATGCGGAGTGGCTCCTTGAGGTCGTGTGATGTCACGTGGGCAAATTGCTCGAGATCCTTGTTGGACCTTGCCAGTTCCATTGCAGTTCGCAGGAGTTCCTCCTCGGCGCGCGCGCTGGCGGTGATGTCGATGCCGGTGCCTATGATGTATTCCACCGAACCGCCCTTACCAGAGATCGACGTGTTGGACCACGAGATAAGGCGCTCGGCCCCTTGCTTGGTCATCACGTGGGCCACGTGATGATCCGGGAAGCGACCGGCCAGGAGTGATGTCCAGGTCCTGACCACTCTTGTCACCTCCTCAAGAGGAATGAGCTTCTCCCAGAACACGTAACCGAGCACCTCGCCCGCACTGTATCCAGTTGCCACCTCGCAGGCGCGATTGAATCGCGTGATCCGGCCCTCCTGGTCGAGCACCATGACCAAGGCGCCGGTGTTGTCCAGCACGGCAGAGGTGAAATCACGCTCCAGTCGCAGGTCTGAACTGACCAGTTCGGCCTTGCGGAACGAGGCGATGGCCTCATCCATCAGGGTCAGGGCTGCCCGGCGGGAGTCGTCCAGGGCGGAGTTGGCGGCAAGCACCTCGGCTGTTCGTTCCGCGACCCGTTGTTCCAGGGTCTCGTTGGTGAGGCGCAGTTCAGCAGTCTTGGCTGTGACAAGGTTTTCGAGATCGGAGTTGAGCTTCTGGAGAGCGGCATTGGCCCGGTCGAGTTCCTTCGAGCGTTCTGCCACCTGGGCGTGGAGATCTTTGCGGGTCCGGCGGTAGTTTGCCGCCACCACGCTCATGGCAATGCCAGTCAGCGAGAATAATCCAAGCCCAACCACGTCGACGGTCTTAAGGAGGCTTAATCCGTCCGGAGCAAGGAGCCATGTGGCGGCAACCAGGGCGGAAAGGCCCATCGCCAGCAGGCCGGGCCCGAGGCCGGCCAGCAGAGCCACGGCCATTACCGGCGGGTAGAGGATCGCATATACCGGCACTCCTTGCCCGAACGCCTTCTCGAGCAGCAGACAGACGAGGAAGGCCGCAGCTACAGCCGCCGCCGCCAGGGGGTACCTGTGCATGCTCTTGTGCCTGTCTTCCATTGGGCTTGTCCCGGCCGGTTTGCCCGGCGGTCGACATCCGGACAGAATGGCAATACCTTTTGCCTGCGAGGAGTTCCCTAAGTACAATCTCCCTACCGCCACGATGCTAGCTGACCAGCCCCGGAGAAGCAACACTCCAGACACACATGTCCAGACACACAAACGCGGCCCGCCGCCGCGCTCCAGGCATGGTCTGGAAAACGCCCGGCGGCTGTGCTACGCCGGGCCGACGCGGGAAATCGTCATGCAATCTCAAGCACGCTGTTCAGCGATCCGAACAGGTTCGGAACCCAGTTCTTGCACTGCTCGTCAATCTGCCATTTGCCGTTGACGATAAACTTGTATTCATAGCGCCCGCGGGGAAGTTTCAGTGTGGTGGAATAGGAACTGTCGCCGGAGAACTCCAGAGGGGTCGCCTTCGGATCCCAGCTGTTGAAACTTCCGGCAAGGAACACCTCGCTTCCGTCTGATGCACGCGCGAGGAATTCAATCTCCCTGGCTTTGTCGCCGTTTCCTGCGACAGCTGCGCCTGCCTCTTTGATCGGTCTCCGTGTTGACGTCCGGTTCTGCCTCGGTTTCATTGTTTCCTTTTCTGCTGATCAAGCCTGCTGATTTTGATGCCTCCGTAACCCGCTTCATAGTGAGACACCGGGTCAGAACTCTCAATAAGGGTATCCCTGATCACAGGCTGCTAAAACCCCCATGAGATTTCTCCTGTCTCATTCACAGACAGCAAGATTGCCGTCGCAATGAACGGCGTCCCCGGGCTGCCACCGCATGGCGACCGGGAAAGACGCTAAGGTTTTTGGAAGTGTGAGATGATGGAATACCTGATTGTTGCCCGGCGCCTGGTTATGTGAAGCTACTCTCCGGAGGGGCGGGGTCCGCGAGGCCATGGCGCCAACGCCTCCGGGGAGGTTGTGGGGGGTATGAGCCATCTTGAAACCAATGGATTTACAGAGCTGCTCATGAAAGCGGTGGTGGGGAGCCACAGCATAGTGGTGATAACGGATCCGCAATGCGTGATTGTGTACGTGAACGACATGTTCTGCAATGTCGCCGGGTACACTCGGGATGAAAGCATTGGTCGCCACGTTGGCATGCTGAAGTCAGGACAGATGAAACCTGAGTTCTATACCGAGCTGTGGGAGCGGCTGAATTCCAGCGGGCAGTGGCGCGGCGAGTTGCGCGTCCGCAAGAAGAGCGGCGATATCTACATCGAGGAGGCGACGATATCGGCCATCCGTGGTTCGGGCGGCGAGGTCGAGCACTACGTGAAGGTCGCCGCGGACATCACTGCATACAGGGCGTTGGCGGAACGGCTCGGATCGAGTCAGGAACGCTATGAGAGACTGGTGAGGGCCCTCCACGGGTTTGCGTTTACGGTTTTCCTGGAGAACGGAAGGCCTCTGCGTACTCTTCACTATCCCGGGACCGAGGATGTGACCGGCTACACTCCGGATGAATACGGGAAGAGTCCGGAATTGTGGTACAGCATGATCGTTGAGGAAGACCGTTCCGTCGTGACCAGCCAGATAGAGTTCGTTCAGAGAGAGAAGAAACAGCATGCCGTCGAACACCGCATCAGGCACAAGAACGGGGCCATACGCTGGGTCAGGAACGTGTCTGTCCCCACGGTTGGACAAGATCAACAGGTTGTCTGCTACGACGGCCTGATCACCGACATCACGGAGCTCAAGGAGGCTGAGGCTCATCGTGACAGGCTCATGGAGGAGATGCGCCATGCGGCGGTGCGTGATCCGCTGACCGGACTCTTCAGCCGGCGTGTATTCGATGAGGAACTGGACCGCGCGAGGCGGCTTTCCGAGAGCAAGGGGTTGCCGCTTGGCATCATGATCATGGACGTCGATCACTTCAAGCTGTTCAACGACACATTTGGCCACCAGGTGGGGGACCAGATTCTGGTTGAATCCGCGCGCCTCACCGCCGGAACGGTGAGGGCCGGGGACATTGTCTGCCGGTACGGCGGGGATGAAATCGTGGTGATTCTGCCGCAGACGGGCCTTGATGAGACGCAACGGGTCGGGGCGCGCCTGCTGGACGCATTCCGGCGACACACATTCTGCCGGAACAACTTCGACCTCCGTGCGACAGTGTCGATAGGGGCGGCGGCCGGATTGGAAAGCGCCTGCCCTGTATCCGAGATACTGCTGCAGGCTGATCACGGGTTGTACCACGCAAAGCACATGGGAAGGAACATGATGTGCTTCTTTGAGCCTGACGCGGCGTCCTTCGTCGTGGTTGGAAACACACCACAGTGCGAGGTCAGCGCTTCGGCCGTCAATGTCTGCCACAACAAGGGGCGGATCCTCCTCGTCGACGGCGATGCATCCAGCCGGCAGGCAACGTACAGCATGCTGGAACGCGAGCTCTACAGTGTGACCGTTGCCAACGATGTCGATCAGGCCGCGCTGGCTGCCGATGCCGCCCCGGACAGGATAGACGTTGTGCTGCTCGATGAGCGATTTGTGGCCTCGAATGACGGTGAAGTACTGCGACGGCTCAGGATGAGGGACGAAACTGTTCAGGTCGTGATCATGGCCGGTCCAGCAGGCCTGGCCGGGGCTACGTCCATGGCGCACGAAGGTGTAGCCGGCTATGCGAAGAAGCCGGTTTCTATTGTCGCACTGGTCCCGATACTCGAGGGTGCGATACTCCAGAAGAAGACGCTCAAGGATACCAGGCGCCGCCAGCAGGCCTACGGTGACATGGTGGCGGAGCGCACGGCGGCGCTCACCCGCCTCATTGGCAGCGCAAAGCGGTCATACATGTCTATGGTGACTTTGCTGGCCACGATATTTGAGGTCTATGACCGCAGGGAGGCAGAGCATTGCAAGCGGGTGGAACGCATGGCCGACATTCTGGCCCACGAGATGCAGATGGCCGGTGAAGATGTCGAGATGCTCAGTTGCGCATCCTCGCTCCACGACATCGGGAAGATAGGCATTTCAGAGGCAATCCTGAGGAAGCACGGTCCATTGACCATTGATGAGTGGGCGGTCATGAAACTGCACACCAGGATAGGTCACGACATCCTTCGGGGTTGTGAACCTCTCGTGAAAGTGGCCGGAATAATCCTTGAACACCATGAACGCTTTGACGGGTCAGGCTACCCGTGTGGTTTGAGAGGGCTCCAGATCTGCGAGGGTGCAAGGATCATCGCGGTGGCGGATTCATACGACACCATTCGCTCCAGCCAGCCGTATTCGTCGGGAAGAAGCGTGGATGAGGCCATTACAGAGATACTCAGGTGTCGTGGAGTGCTGTTCGACCCGGGTGTTGTGGACGGCTTCCTGCGGTGCCAGACGCGAATAGAGGCGTGTGTGTCGGGGGATAAGGAATCATGCATGATACAAGCATAGAGTCATTTCGCCAGATGTTGACCCATCGGTTGGATGCGTTGCGGATAGCCATGGACAAGTGCGTCAACCGGGAGCCCGAGGCCCCGTCCATCATAAGGAGCCTTGCCTCGTCCCTTCTCGGGTCGGCCAATGGCCACGCTACAACCACAATTGAGCAGGCCGCAACCGCGGTCCTTCGTGCCCCGGACGAACGTCTCGGCAGAGCTGCCGCAACCCTTTTGCGTGCCATGCGGCAGGCCCTCGCGCGGCCGGATTCACCGGCCACGATACTCGTCATTGGCGGGGATCCAATCATCAACGACAGCCTGGTCGAGCGACTGACGACCGACAACCGGTGCGTCAGGTGTGCATGGACCGCAAAGGAAGGCATGGCGATCCTGCACAAGGAGGAAGTTGTCTTCATCATACTGAATCTGTTCCTGCCGGATGCCGACGGGCGGGCGGTGTTGACGGAATTGCGGGAAAGCAGTGCAACTGCAACAATACCGCTGCTGGTGGTTGATGAAATAAACGCCGGCGACTGGATCAGGAACCATGCCCTGCTGCTCGGGGCTGACGGCTATGTTGCCGCCCCTGTAGACATGGACAAGGTTATCGAACAGGTTCGCCTGCTCCTGCGAAGGGCGCACCACACAGTCAACGGTCCGCGGCGCGATCCTCTGACCGGCCTATTGAACCGGGCTGCGCTGCGCGAGTCGTACCAGAACGCCCTGAAGACCTGCCAGAGCGCCGGTGAACCGCTTTCGCTCGCGCTGCTGACAGTCACGAGCGCGGACCCGAAGATCATGGCTGCGCAGGCGTGGGATGACGTCATGCAGAGGGTAGGGCTCATTGCATCGCGCTCCATCCGCTCAACGGACATCCTGGCCCGCTGGGGTGTCAATGAATTTGCCATGATGTTCACCGGGGCAGATCGCGCGTGCGCCCTGATAGCGCTCGAGAAAGTCATCAAGAAAGCCGACCGGGATTGCGGTTGCGGCGGCGGTGACGCGGCCGGAAGCTTATGTGTCTGCGGCGGTGTCATCCAGTTGCGGGAAAGTGAACCGTTTGCCGAGGCGATGGACAGGGTGGACAAGTGTCTCTTTGCCGCGCAGGCCCGTAGCGGCGGCGTGGTGTCGGATCATTCGGCCGTCGCGGTGTCGCCCAGGCGGGCTCTTCTGTTCCACGAGTTCAGGACGGCACGTCTGCTGAAACAGCTCCTCATAAAGCAGGGCATTGAGGCGATCACTCTCGAGAGTCTCCCGGACGGCTTTTTCGCCGCGCCGGATATGAAGCGCCTGCACCTCGTTGTCATTGACGAACAGGTTGACGGCGGCGGATTGAAAGTGCTTGCGGCGCTCAGGCAGGTGCGCGCGTTCGATCGCGTTCCAGTCCTGATGCTTCTTGACCGGAATTCGGAGACAGGACTGGTGAGGGCGCTTGAGATGGGGGCAAGCGACTACCTGACAGCGCCATTTACGCCGGAAGTGTTCATCAAGCGTGTGTGTCATCTGATATCAACGGATACGCAGGCCACTCAGCGGGCGGCGTGCGGCTGCGATATCCTGATCGCGGATGACGACCCGACGACACTCATCAACGCTGCGTCTGCGCTTTACCAGCACGGCGGCATATCGATCTGCCTGGCGAGGGGCGGGTGCGACGCGATGGAGAGGTTCCACGCCGATCGCCCCGGGATTGTGATCCTTGACCCGATGATCACTCTTACGGCCGGTGGAATGGAATTGCTGGACGCGATCCTGAAGGAATGCGACGATGAGCGGACAACCGTCATTGCGGCCATGGGCGCTGGCTGCACGCCCGAGAAGGTGGCCGCGGTAACAGCGCGGGTAAAGGGAGTAATCAGGAAGCCTTACAACCCGTTGTCGCTGGCCCGTGAAGTGGAAAGCATCAGTGGCATCACATTGAGTTCTGATCGCCCGCCAGGGGCGGCGCGGCACCTTGCGGGGGAGATTGACAGGCTCATGCACAGGGTTCGTACGCAATCGGAACAGGCTCCGGTGTGAGCCCGGTTCCATGGGACCTTGCCGGAGTGGAGGATGGCCAATGGACACAGGCATAAGCAGGAAATGGATGGACCTCAGGGACAATCAGAGGCTTCCGATAGAGACGGCCGTCGGGGTGGCCGTTGCCTCCGGGTTGCGCCGGTTCTTTGTCAACAAGCCGCAGTTCAGGGGGGACATGAGGAATGCCTCGCAGGGCGGGCTCCTGCTTCGCGTGGATCGGGTTGTGCCCCCAGGCGCAGTTCTCAAGGTGTGGGTGCAGGTCGAGTACAAAGGGGAGTGGCAGACGCTGGAATTGCCCGGTGATGTGATATGGTCCAGGCCCGACAATTCTACCGGCTCATTCCTGATGGGTGTTTGCCTGCGCAGCAGACCGGGGCGGTCCATGC
>JBAXKQ010000013.1:0-37090 GCA_037135275.1 bacterium | reverse complement strand
CTTCTTGCGTCCTACGATGCGATAGAAGCCGTCATGATCCCTTGTGGCTATATCGCCGCTGAAGAACCAGCCGTCGCGCAGCACCGCGGCGGTGTCGGCGTCGTTGTTGAGATAGCCCTTCATGATGTGGCCGCCGCGCATCAGTAGCTCGCCGGGTGTGCCATCGGGCACGTCGTTGCCGTCGTTGTCGACAATCCTGGCCTCGCAATCGACAGGTTTTCCGATGGTGCCGATGCGGTGACTGTCGTCATCAGGGCCGCTGAAGAGTCCGCCAGTGACGCTTTCCGTCAGGCCGTACATGTTGACTATCCGGGTATGGAATGTTTCCTCGAACGTGCTCCAGAGCGCTGACTCAAGCTGGGCCGCCGCAGAGATGACAAAGCGGAATCCCGGTGTGCGGAAAGAACTGCCATACTCCTGCCCTAGTCTCAGGATCAGCGCCAGCGCGGTTGGAACGGTAACGAAGTGTGTAATGCGTTCCGAGTAGATGGAATCCAGCAGCGGGCCTATGCCCGGGATCGAGAACGGTGCCGGCCTGAACACCGCCGCGCAGTTCCAAAGCGCTACCATAGGACCCTGGGTCATGCCGTCGGTGTGGTGGAGCGGAAGCACATTCAGGATGCGCGAGTCACTGTTGTAGCCGAACTGGCGGCTGAGGGTGCCCAGGTGGTGAGCGAGATTCGAGTGGGTTATCTGGACACCCTTTGGCCGTGCGGTGGTGCCGGATGTGAACATGATGTAGGCCACGAGGTCGGGTGCCGGTTCATTGCTGATGTCGAGCGGTGCGAAACGCTGCAGTATCGAGGGGTACGAGTCCTGGTTGGCTGGAACCTGTTGGCTACGGCCAAGAAGCTTGCTGAACAGTGGCGATGTCCGGCCGGCCGGCTTCTGGAGTTCAAGCGTTACAAGATCGCCGCCCGGTTGCCAGTCGGTTCTCAGTTCACGATCAAGGACGATCCCCCTGGCTGCGGAGGCCCTGATAAGGTTGCACGCTTCAGGGGCGGGCGAATGGGGGTCCAGTATCACGGCGGTCAGGCCGCTGCGGATCAGGGACAGGAACATGACCACGGCGGCAGTGTCGTCCCGTGTCGCCAGCACCACCCTGTCGCCACGCGTCAATCCTGAGGCGGCCCAGAAACCTGCGAGACGGGCCGTTCGATCAAGCATCTCGCCGTAGGTCATCACTCCGGCCTGTGTGGTGAGGAATGCTTTTCCAGGGCTGAGTTTGGCCGCGCGGCGGAAACATGAAACGAAAGACTCCACGGTGGCCCCGCTATCCATGATGGCGTTCGCCTCCAATGATTTCAGCCAGTCGTTGGCGGTTCAATTTGCTGTTTGTGCCACGCGGAAGCGCATCGAGCAAGAAAAACTGCTTGGGCAGCCGGGTCGGGCCCAGTGTGGCGAGAATGTGCCTGCGGATGCTGTGGAACAGAGCCTCCGGGTCGCCAACCCCGGGGGATGGCACGATACCGGCAGCCAGCTGTTCTTCGCCGCCCGGAAGTGTGATCCCGCAGACGCCGGCATCGGCGACGCCTGGATCGGTCTCGATTACCCTTTCTATCTCGGCTGGATGCAGCAATTCACCCCTCGTGTCCTTGATTGCATCGCCGCGCCTGCCAAGTATGAATACGTCGCCGCCCGAGTCTCTCCGTGCCAGATCGCCCGTGAAGTACCAGCCGTCCCGAACGGCCTCGGCAGTTCGCAAGGGATCGTTTAAGTACCCCGTCATGACATTGGGCGTGTGGATCAGCAACTCCCCGGTCTGGTTGTCAGCCACGTCTTCACCGCCGGAGTCAATGATCCGGATTGCGCACCTGTCCAGCACGCTTCCAATGGACTGCGGGTCGGAATCATTGCCAGGCCGCATTCCTATGCAGATTCCGGCTGTTTCAGTCAGCCCGTAGTAGTTGTAGACAGGGATGCGGAAAGCTGCGCGGAACTGCTGGTTCAGCTCCGCTGTAAGTGTGGAGCCGGTGCATATAACCTGCCGCAGGCTGCCCATGGCTTGAGGGTCGACCCGCTGCCCGCATTGGAGCAGATGTCTCAGCATTGCAGGTACGGTGGCCAGTACGGTGGCGCGGTATTCGGGAATCAGTCCGGCAAGGACGATGGCATTTGACCGTGTTTCGTGGGGTGCCACCAGGAAGCTGGCGCCGGCGAAGAGAGTGGCAACCAGTGGGTTCCTGAGTCCGCTCATGGTGTGGAAATCGCCCGGACTGAACAGGACGTCTGTTGCAGACCAGCCGTACGTCCCAGCCACCAGGGAACCGCTCCTGCGCAGGGATCCGTGGCTCAGGACAACACCCTTCGGTTTGCCGCTGGTGCCGGATGTAAAGAGAATCACCGCAGGATCAGTCTCGGCGGGTGCCGATCCCGTTTGACAAGGTCCGGCGTTTCCGAGCCATTCAGAGAAGCTCGGTGTCGCCTGGTCTGCCGTTGCGCCACCAGCATCATCCAGGATGATCAACTCATGGCGAGCCCCGCCCGGCATGGCGGCGGATCCCTTGGCGTCGCAGAAAACCAGCCGCGGCTTCACCTCGGCGAGGATACCGGCAACGACCGTTTCGGGCAGCAGCGGATCAAGCGGCACAAAGACGAGACCAAGCTGCAATGCCGCCCAGAATATGAAGGCCGCCTCTGTGTGCTGGTGTGAACAGACTACTATCGTGTCGCCCTTCCGCAGTTGTGCTGCCGCCAGGCGGCTGGCGGTTCTGCGTACGACTTCATCGGCATCAGCATACGTAAAGACGCTGCCGTCGGCGACGTCCGTGATCAGGGTGTTCTGGCCGAAGCGGGTTACCGCCTCACGCCAGAGAGCGGCCAGTGTTCCTCCGCCTGGCTCGGAGATGCGGCCCGAATCTCCTGCCGCCTCGGTGTAAAAGATGGCCATGCAGTCTTTACAGAGTTCATTTGAACCATAGCTACCGGTACGGTGTTGCTCACGTATGGCGGCGGCGGCGGGGCCATTCCATATGCTCTTGAGCGACGAGTCATGTACGTTGCCGAGGGCGTTGATCCCATTGTAGTCGCGACAGCACGGCACCACGGTGCCGTCCCATTGAACCACGAGGTACTGCCATGGGAATGGACACGGCATGCCTGGCGGATACTTCTCTACCTCACCCAGCGTGATCATTTCCTTCTCGGTCCACGGGAAGAACTCGCGTATCTCCACGTCGAAACCGAGATCAGCCCATTGCCGGCGGAAGTCGTCCACGTGCGCTTCATTTGCCTTGAGCCGTATCATACGCAGACAGACGTGGGTTGGTGCGGGCTGTCGCTTCATCGCTGCCGCAAGATGCCTGATGTTTGCAGTCGCGCGAGTGAAGTCGGCGGCAGGACCGCGGATCGTCCGGTAACTTTCGGAATCCGTTCCGTCCATGGAAACAATGATCCGGCTAGGTCGGCTCGCGAGAATCATCTCGGCCTTCTCGGGGGTCAGGTGCGGTGCATTGACTGACAATGAGACGTTCAGTGAAAGACCCGAGGCGTAGGCAACCATGTCCGCTATGCGGGGATGAAGAAGTGATTCGCCGAAGTGAAACAGTTCTATTTCCCTTGATCTGACAGGCTCTGAATACCCTGCTACTTCATCCATGACCTTTTGAAAGAGTTCCATCTCCATGAAGCCAAGCTTGCGGGTCATCAGCTTGCTGCGCGGGCACATGATGCAGGAATAGGGACAATGGTTGGTCGGTTCGATCTGGTGCAGGTGCGGTTCGGAGGTACGGCGGGCAGACAGATATTCCGCCCAGCCGTCGCGGCTTTGCAGTGAGCCAGGGAAAGGGCTGGTCTTGGTAGTCGCCATACGTCGCATTGCCTGACTCGCCGGCTGGCCTGTCAGGCTGTGCTGGGAGCGTGTTGTATCGACAGAGGGCCTGCATGTCAAGAAGGGAGGAGTGAGGGCGTCGGTAAACTGGCCGTTTACATCGGCGGCTGGCGATGGCATTCTACCGGGTGACTTCGGTGCCGCAGGGTGCGTTGGGTGATGAACAGCGGCTGTTGTCCGGGAGGTCGGTATGCCCATGCTGGTGCTTGAAAATGTAAGCAAGAGCTATCGCTCCGCCGCCGCCGGCGGTTTGCAGGTGCTGAGGGACGTAAGCCTGAAGCTTGAAGCCGGGCAATCGGTGGCGATCATCGGGCCGTCGGGCTCCGGCAAGAGTACGCTCCTGAATATCATGGGCACCCTCGATCGTCCAACGGCCGGCAAGGTTACGCTCGATGGGAAGGATCTCCTTGCGATGGGAGACAGGGAGCTGGCCGAAGTCCGCAACAGCAGGATCGGGTTCATCTTCCAGCTTCACCACCTCCTGCCGCAGCTGAATGTCCTCGAAAATGTCCTCGTACCGGCGCTGGTCAGGAGCGACGCCGGCGTGGCGGGCCGGCGCGCGCTGGAACTGCTGGAGGAAGTGGGGCTGACTGGGCGCCTCTGTCACCGGCCGGGTGAATTATCCGGTGGCGAGCAGCAGCGGGTGGCGGTGGTGAGGGCGCTTATCAACAACCCCGGCCTTGTCATTGCCGATGAACCGACCGGTTCGCTTGACCGGGTGGGAGCGGAAACGCTTGCTGAACTGCTCGTGCGCGTCAACAGGAAGCATGGCGCGGCACTGGTTGTCGTCACACATTCAATGCCGTTGGCGCGCAGAATGGACGTCGTTTATGAATTGAGGGATGGAATGCTCGTCCAATGACAAGTCTCCACCTGGGCATCCGCAGCGCTTTGTACTACTGGCGGGCACACCTTGCCGCCATGGCCGGCACCGCGATTGCCGGGGCGGTACTCGTTGGCGCCCTGCTGGTCGGCGATTCTGTAAGTTACAGTCTAGAGCAGGCCGCCCTTTCCCGCCTCGGCGGTATCCACTACGTGATTGGCGCCAGGGACCGCTTCATCAGCCAGGACCTCGCCGACCGCCTGGCAGTGGAAGCCAGCACTCAGGTGGCTCCGGTCCTTCTCCTGCCCGGTATGGCAATGAGCGTGGAGGATGACGATAACGAACCAAGGCAGGCTAACAACGTGCAGGTTGCAGGCGTTGACCACCGTTTCTTCGCCCTGGCCGGCGATGATGGCAGGTGGCAGGGGCCTGATGACGCTGCGATAAACACAAAGCTGGCTGCCCTGCTGCGCCTGAGAGTCGGGGACCGGCTGTCCATCCGTGTTGGCAGGCCCTCGCTATTTCCGGGGGATGCGCCACTGTCTTCACAGGCCGGCGAAGATACTGTACGCGCCACGTTTACAGTTGTAAGTATTGTGCCGGACAATGGATTGGGACGCTTCGGCCTGGCGGCCAATCAAGCCGTCCCGTTGAATGTGTTTGTCAATCTCCGGCGGCTCCAGGACGAGCTGGATCTGCCGGGACGGGTCAACCATATCCTGGCCGGAGCCGGTCCAGGAGGTGATCAGGCGGAGCTCAAGAGGGCGCTTCGGAACGTCTGGCGGATCGGGGACATAGGGCTGTCCCTGCGCGAAATCGCCGGGATGGACGCGCTTCAGCTTGAGAGCGACCGCATATTCATGGATCCCGTTGTCTCAAGCGCAGCGCTTGACAGTTTCAAGTCTTCCCGGACCGGCGATGTCAGCCTCGCCTGTGGGCCAGCCGGTACACTTACCTATCTGGTTAACTCGATATCGGCCGGTTCACCAGGCGGACCCAAGAGCACTCCCTATTCCTTTATGGAGGGGATATCGCCAGCCGCAGACCGCTCGCTCGGGGTTGTGCCGGCTGGTATGGGCGATGATGAAATCATCATCAACAGGTGGCTGGCCGACAGCCTGGCCGCCGGGACGGGGCAGACTGTTACCGTTGCCTACTATGAACTGACACCGGCCAACAAGTTCATCGAGGTGAGCAGGCGTTTCAGGGTTCGTGGGATTGTGGAGATGAGTGAGATTGCCTTTGAGAAGGACTACTCGCCGCGATTCCCGGGCCTGACGGATGTGGAGCGCTGCGCGGAGTGGGATATTGGCATGCCACTCGACAAGGACAAGATCGAGGACAAGGCCAATGAGTCTTACTGGAGCCAATACCGCGCTACGCCTAAAGCCTTTGTCACGCTGAAAGCGGGTCAGGAGATGTGGGCAAATCGCTTCGGTAACCTGTCGGCCGTAAGGTACAAGGCGGATCCAGCGGTCAGGGACGCGCTTGCCGGCGAACTCGGACGCGCAATGGATCCGTCGGCGGTCGGGTTGGGCGTTGCTCCGGTGCGCGCCGAGGCGATGGACGCCGCTGCCGGCGCCGTTGATTTTGGCGGGCTCTTCCTTGGCATGAGCATCTTCCTGATAGTTGCGGCACTGATGCTCACCGGGTTGATGTTCGCGTTTGGAGTGCAGCAGCGTGCGGCTGAGGTCGGGATCCTGCTTGCGGCTGGCTATCGGCCGGGGCACGTCATGAGGCTTCTGGCTGTGGAGGGCTGTCTTACGGCCGGAATCGGCGCCGCAGTTGGCGCGGTCATGGGGATGGCGTACACGAAGGCGCTGGTATGGGGATTGGCCCACATCTGGCAGGGGGCAGTTGCCAATGCCGCCGTTCAATTCCATTCAGAGCCACTTACGGTGCTGAAAGGGGGGATGGCGTGCTTCCTCTGTGCCATTGCGTCGATGGGTGTCGCCGTGCGGCGGCAATTATCAAGGCCAGCCAGGGAGTTGCTGTGCGGCGATGCGGCGTGTTCTGAGGTCGCGCCGGCCGGATCAGGACGGAGCGGCGGGGTGATAAGCGTCCTGTCGTGGTTGGGAATCGCGGTTGCGCTCGGGATAGTCCTGTACGCTGTTTCATCGGGAGCCCAGGACGCGGTAGTGGCGTTTTTTGCCGCCGGTGCGTTGCTCCTTGTCTCGGGGCTTGGCCTGGCCAGAGAATTGTTGATGAAACTGGATGTTGCAGGCCGGGTGGAGAGCATTGCAGCGCTTGGTGTCCGCAACGCCGACAGGCGCCGGGCACGCAGCCTCACTGTCGTTGCCATGCTGGCGTGCGGGTGCTTCATGGTCTTTGCCGTGTCGGCCATGAGGGAGGATCCGGGGGCGGCGGCGGGGCAACGGGCCTCCGGCACCGGTGGATTCGAGCTTGTCGGTGAATCGACGATTCCACTGCAGGCGGACCTGAATACCCCGGCGGGCAGGAAGAGGTTGAAGCTCGATGGTGAGCAAGCCCTCAACGGTGTCGCGGTTGTGCCTGTGAAGGTAAGGGACGGCGATGACGCAAGCTGCCTGAACCTGAACCGGGCGCAGTCGCCGCGATTGCTCGGTATCGACCCTGGCGAACTTGCGCGGCGTAACGCTTTTGCGAGGGATGGGCAAGGCACGAACCTGTGGAGCCTGCTGGACGAGAGGTTGCCCGATGGAGTGGTGCCGGGGCTTGCCGGGGACGGGAATACGGCCATGTGGGGGCTGAAGAAGAAGGTCGGCCGGCACGACGGCGATACGCTGGTGTTCCAGAACGAGAGGGGCGAGGACTTCCGTGTGCGGCTTGTAGGGACACTTCCGATGCGGTTGTCGGTGTTCCAGGGATCAGTACTCATTTCGCACCGGGCCTTCACGACTCACTATCCGTCAATCAGCGGACACAGAATGTTCCTGTTTGACGTGGCGCCAGGTGGATCGAGCGACCTGATTGGCGTCCTCACCGGAAGGCTGGGGCGGCTGGGACTTGACCTGACGCCCGCCGTCGACAGGTTGAGGGAGTTCTACACCGTGGAGGCTACCTACATGGGTATGTTTCTTGTCCTTGGCGGGCTCGGCCTGCTCCTCGGCAGCGCCGGAATGGGTATCGTGGTGATGCGCAATATCCAGGAAAGGCGAGGGGAGTTGGCGTTGTTGAAGGCAGTTGGCTACTCTGATTCCAGGCTTAGCGGTATCCTTCTGGTCGAACACATGCTCCTGCTGGCGCTCGGACTTTCGGTCGGACTCGCATCCTCGCTGGTGGCAATGTGGCCGAGCCTGGCGTCGCCTGGGGTTACGCTGCCATATTGGACCATGCTCCTGCTGTCCGTCGGAATTGCAGCAACAAACATGCTGTGTATCATCGCATCGATCAGGATCGCCCTTCATGGTTCGCCAGTCGATGCGCTGAGGAGTGAGTGATACTGTTCGCAGTAGGCTGCCGGACATAGCCGGATCCTCTCGCGCTTCCCTCTCCTGACATAGTCCCACACCCGCCAACGATGAGCCACAATGACTCACCACTCTTTAGGTTACGGAAGTCTACATGCGTCATGATGGCGCCTGTCAATTCCATAACACACGTATGTGCAATTAGTTGCGAATTATGCATCACGATGACTGCGATTGGCATATGTCTTGCTGAATATTGGGGTGTAGTATGAGAAGAGTGGGGGTGTGAGCAAGAGCGGTGTGCCTGAAAGGAGGGTGTGGTGATGTTTGAGCCGGTGATATTGGTGAGGAGTCCGTGGTCGATATTTGACGAGCAGGAGTCGCTGTGTGATGGCGCGGGACAGTCGCTGGCGGGCGACAAGGCGGCTGTCGGGCGGGAGGGGCGGTCGTCGTGGCCACGAGGCACGGTGTATCCGCCCATGAATGTGTGGTCGTCTGCGGATGGTCTGGTCATTGATGCGGAAATACCCGGCATCGATCCGAAAGATGTAGAGATTGCGGTGAAGGGGGATGAGTTGACATTGAGCGGCAAGCTCAATGCGGCCGGGCCAGGAGAGGGAGAGGCTTGCTACAGGCGCGAACGGGCGTCCGGCGAGTTCGTTCGCAGGCTTCAGTTGCCGTTGCGCGCGGAGACGGGGGCGGTTAAGGCGAGCGCAAAGAACGGTGTGCTGCGCTTAACAATTCCGCAGTCAGAGGAAGAGAAGCCGCGGAAGATAGCGATAGAAGCAGCCTGATGGTCCGCGTCGGAAGAGGTGGCAGCAGGGAAGGAAAGGAGGCAATCATGTCGGGTAAGGGTCTGGTTCCTACGGCTCATCGCGGGAGGAAGCATATGCCCGTCAGGCATGGGGGCCGTGAGACCTTCCGCGATTTTCAGAGGGACATGAACAGGTTGTTCAACGACTCCTTCACAGGTGGCGCACTGTTGCCTCGCATGGGCGGTGCCGATCTGGCTGGAGTCGCGTTCAATCCGCATGTGGATGTGTCAGAGACTGAGGAGGAAGTGAAGATTTCGGCCAGGTTGCCTGGCATCAACGAAAAAGACATCACTGTGGAGATGGACGAGGCGGCTGTTGCAATCAGCGGCGAGAAGAAGCGGGATCATGAGGAGAAGGGCAGGGACTGGTATCGGCGTGAGCAGTCATATGGCTCTTTCTGCCGGTTGGTTCCGCTTCCGGCGGCTGTTGACGGCGCCAAGGCGAAGGCCAGGTTCAAGGAGGGTGTACTTACCGTGACTGTTCCGAAAACCGGAGGAGGGAGGGGGAAACGGAAGACGGTTACTGTAGAAGCCGAGTGAAGAGATGTTCGTGAGTGGTGGCCGCAGGGTGGAAGATTTCTGGTCGCGCCCTGCGGCCTCTTTGTTTCTGGCTCGGCCGGTTCACGGAAGTGCTTCCATAAGCTCGTCCGTCCACGCGACGAATTGGGTTCATCCTGATGGGTGCTCGACGTTTCGCGGTTGAAGTTCGTATCCATTACCACCGGCTGACAGCGGGTTCATGCGAGTCGACGCAAGACCATGATGGAGACCATGACATCTTCCCGGTGGTGGTTGAACCGGCTTGCTGTCAATACCCTGTTACGGTATAGATGTGGTTGCTATCAGACCGCGGCTGGGATAGAATCTGCCAAAACAGGAGGTGCAGCATGGAACGTTATCACGGTGTTACGAGGTTGTGTGGGGTGTGGGTGCTTGCGGCAGCCATGTCCATGTTGATGTCTGCATGCGGAGGAAGTGACAACGAGAATGGCGCCGGGGATGCGGCGGATGACTCCGACTCGTCGGTGACCGTGAGTGAGACCCGTGTCTATTCCGGCAGCATACGGATCGACAGCATTACCGAGACTGCGTTGTACGGGGCGGGGGCATCGACAAGCGCCGGCGCCAGTCATCTTGGAACGGCAATCTTCACCTTCCAGCCGAACGGCACCATGACCATCCAGTACACGAAGTTTGCTTTTGAGGAGGATTTCTTCTCGACTGGGCTGGTGTATGAGCCTGTCCAGTACACTCCTGCCGGTGACACCATCCAGGTGGCCAGCGGCACCTACGCCTACGGCGCGTTCAACTTCCATGACAGTTCCGGTCATTGGGTCGGGACCTTCAACGCGGACCTTGTGAGTGGAACATGCACATGGTCCGAAACGAGGTCGGAACACGATGGCAACTTCAGTGTCAACTATACCATGAGTTTCCAGGCGCCCCGGTGATGTCTGGTTCCTGACATGAGGCGAGAAGCTTCATCTCTCCTGCGGTATTGGCCGTGGGCGTGACGGGGACGTTCCAGCTTGGTGGTAGTCTCGTCCGGCCGTGGGCTTGCCCGAAAGCCTCCCGGGCACCCACCCGCGCAACTCCTGTGTCGCGATACATTCCGGTTGATTCTACAGCGTCACGCCGGCTACTCTTGTCAGAATCAATCTTGTCAGAATCAAGTTGCCTCACATCGTCGCTAGCTGTAAAATGGCCGCACGTTGTGGATGCCTTGGCTCCGGTGTGGTGTCGGGAGTGAAGAGAGTATTCGGAGATGTTCATGGTGAAGAGAATGGCTGGTTTCACGCTGGTTGAAATAGTGATTGTCGTTGCGATAATAGGGATGCTTGCGGCGATTGCAGTTCCGGCATTCATGAAGTCGAGGAACAATGCGCGACGCACCGCCTGCGTGAACAACCTGAGGCTCATCGAAGGAGCAAAGGACAACTACGCGGTTGACTACGGCGAGACCAACGGGATGCAGTTGACCTGGGCGAACCTTGGCGTCTACATCAAGGACGTGAGCAATAACTGCTACTGCCCTGCCGCTATGACGGCCCAGAGGGGGGTCACCAACTACGACACAGGACGAATCGGCTCCGATCCCTCCTGTCTGATTACCGCGGGCACTATCGGCAGCCACAGTCTTACCAACTGATTCTCCGTGCGGAAAACCGCGATGAAATGCAGATGCGGATAGAGCGGCATTGATCCGGCGAATGGCGCCGTTCAAGGAGTCCGTGTCGCGCTCCACGTTCCGGAATAACCGGTAGACATGGTGTACGTTCCGCTCATATGGTTGTCATCAGACGCGGCGCCACTGAAATCGATTGTGATTGTCGAACCGCCGCTTGTTATAGCGATGCCGAAAACCAAGGATCCGGTCCCGACGTTTCCGGAGAGACTCGTGCTCCTGCTGTACGAGAATGTAAGGCTTGTGAAAGTCATGGTGCCGCTCAACGTCGCGTCGCTTTGGGCGAGATTGCCAACGAGGGTCCCTTCTTCGCGTCCATCGCTCCTGGTCCAGTTTCCGCGCCAGGTTCCTGTTAGATTTCCGGCGACCGTTTGTGGGGGCGCCTCTGTGGTGTCGCTATCGCCGCCGCCGCAGCCGACCAATGACAACAAGCCCATCAGGCCAACAAACGCCAGGATCCTCTTCATGTGTACCTCCGTTTTCGTTGCAGGGACTCGACCATTGCCCTCACTATCAACCACCCGCGGCGAGACAGGCAAGGCAAAACGGAAGCCGGTCGGGAGCAGGCTGAAAATTGAGCCTGCCTCCACCATCTTGACTTTGATGTGCGGTTCCCATATGGTCCGCGATGTTTTGCTCATGCAGAACACACGCCCCCGTAGCTCAGTTGGACAGAGCACCGGATTTCTAATCCGGTGGTCGCAGGTTCGAGCCCTGCCGGGGGTGCCAGCGTTTTCTCCTTAGAATCCTTGATATTGGCAATGCCAGCTTGTTATTTTGCGTATCAGCCTGTCGCAACCTGTCTCTTCATGTCTGCTCTAGTTTCATGTGTGGTCTCGCCTCTCAAGCCACAATAAGCCACAAATAGAACACCAGACCAGCCTGCCGCCGCCTGAGAGCGTGGATTCACTCCCGCCATGAATCGGTTTCTCGGACAGTATCAAGACAGGTTCTGTTCAAGCCCAGCTGAGAATCCTATACGCCAATCAGGCATGGACATTAGCTGGGCAGTCAGTATGGGGCTTTGGAGCGTATTGGGGCAGGTCTGTGGTTCAGTGGCCCTGCGCTGATGTCTTTGGAGGCCCCGCGCATTGTAGAGCCCTTGGCGGGATTGTTACGGCCGGTGCGGGTGTGCCGAAGTCGCCGGCCAGGGAGGGCCACTGGTCACGAAAAAAGGATGCTTGCCCAGGCTGAGGTCACCCCCACCGACGGGGCCAACGGGGGAAGATCGGGCTGGGGTTCAATACGATACCCCCTCTGTGATGAATGAGGAATTTTCCAGAAATGGGAGAGGTCATCGATTGTGTGACGGATTCCGCGGACGCCAATTCATCTCCCTACACTCCGGTGGCCAGAGGGGCACTTGTACACCCTAAAGAGCTTACCCCATTCAGTGTAGGTCTCGCCGGTAAAGAACACGCTTGACCCGCATATAGGACATGTCGAGGCGGTTGAGGAATCGTTTGCGCTCGAAGCCCCCGTTGAAGATAAAGCGGGTATCCACCATGCGTGGCCCGCGGGGCATTTGTACATATAGAGAATCTTGCCCCATTCGGTCTTTGTTACGCCAGTGAAATATATTGAACTACCACAAGAAAGACAGTTATGACTGGTGTCCCCCGTCGCTGTAGTCTCGGTTTTCGATGATATTATCGACCCAGCATTCACATTTGACTGTGGGAAAAGACTCAGTTTCGAGTTTTGTGAGACTTGGGCGAGCCTCTGCCGGGACCGTTGGGATAATTCCTCGTACGCACGCTTGTGTTGTACATCAAGATTGTCGAGCATCTGCTTTTGGAGTTCGATCGCGGCCACTTCCTGATTGTAGGCGTTGACAGTCGGCACCTGAAAGACCTGTTGCTGGGCCTGCATCTGCGCTTGATCGTACTGTCTGTTATCCCTCCTGGTCTTCTCGCAGGAGGCAATGAGTTGCTGTAATACCCAATCCTCGTCGGGTGAGATGTCCTTGCCGTTTGCCTTGTTGAACGCAGCCCATTCATTCACGGTTGCAAGCAGTGCTGCAAAAGCCTCTTTGGCGGCAGAAGGATTCGTTGATTGCGTCCTAATGGCCGCATTGTATTCTTCTGATTGCGCGGCTGCTTTATCTCGAAATTCCTTCATCTTCTGGTAGACAACAACCCTCCTCTCGTGCTCCGGCGTGGATCGGTCGGGTTGCTTTCCTTTGTCCCACCACGTTTGCCATGCTTGCTCGTGCTTTTGCGACTCCTCCGGGCTCACCGGAGTGCCGTTTTGGTCATACCATCGTGGTCCTGCGTTCTTCTGGGCCTGAGCAGTAAGCTGCTGGGCCTGCGCATCACCCTTTGCTCTTTCTCTTTCCTCAGCCCTGGCCCGATCAGTGGAGGTCTGCTCCAACTGTGCGTAGGCTTCGCGGGTCATTCCCACCTTCTCCAGAATTGCCACTTGAGAGCCGGAGTTGAAGTCAGATAAACGGAATGATGCAATGTTGTACGACTTTCTACACCCCTGCGTGAGGCTGAATGAACTTGATCCGGCAGGCAACTTGCCGATTGCTGATGAATACTCTATCTTGAGTATCCCATTGGCAAAGTCAGGCAGGATTGTGACACCTTTCAGTTCGACTCCCCCGTTGAGCCGCAAGTCCAACCCTGACAAGGGTTGATGGGCTACAGCCTGTGCCCGATTCGCCGGGAGGGGGCGCAATCGAGTCGGACGCCCTCCAAACGTTGTGCCCCAGCCTGCGGTGCGTGGTAGATATGAGATCGTTACATTGGTACTTCCGTGAAATATAAGGGAGTCGGCGCATGGAGCGGAACCGTTGAAGTAGACTTGCGCGAGACTGGAACAGAAACCAAACGCACTGCTCCCGATATTCGTGACTGATCCCGGCACGGTGACTCCGACTAGGTTGACGCAAAACCAAAATGCTTTTGGCCCGATACTGAGGACCCCATTCGGGATAGTCATGCCAGTCAAATCAAAGCAGTCTTGAAACGCATTAGACCCGATACAGGTAACACGCAAGCCGTCGAGCGTTTCAGGAACGATCACTCTGTTGTCTTTCCCGGTATAGCGTGTAATGGTGATTGTGCCGTTGTTTGTTATGTAGGTGTAATCACCTGCTTTTGTGGCGGAAGGCGCGGCCAGCAGGAGCAATACAGGCAGGAGTCGCAAAGTCACTATCATTGCACGGTGTCGCCGGATGGCATCAGCATTCATGCTGTGATGATAGCAACAATGAACGGGAAGGCAAGTCCGGGGAGATAGGTATCCGGGGATAAAGGGCAGAAACCCTCTGCTGTATGGGAAATATGTGGGCGATTTCCGACACTTGTGTCGGCAAATGGGGGCAGAGTGTAGGAGAGGGGTATACGCCGCGTCTCACGATTGCCTGTGGGTTAGGCGTTATGACTATGAGTTCGTGAACGCGCCGTAGCGTTGTCTGCGATTGTCCTTCTATTGTCCTGGATTGTCCTGCCGCAGCCGGCATACGACAAGGGGGGTATCCACGCCATGCGGAATACGTGGGCACGCTCACGCTGGCGGATAGCAACGAAGTCTGGTTGGGTATGATATTCTTCCCTGCATTTCAAGCGTTTGAGGCTGTTTGCCTTATCATCATGGGTTCTCTGTTGCCCTCAGAGGGCGGATCCCGGCCAGGTCTCCCAGTTGCCCCAGTGCTGGCAGGGTAGGAAGGGCGTTCACGCGGTGCCCCCCTTTAAGAGGTTTGCAGCTCGGGCTTCGGCCTTATCCTTCGGCATTCGGGCATCATAAGTCAGAATCCCGGCGCGTTCGTGATATTCACAGACAAGATCGGGCTTCAATTCGATCATGGCGGCCCGAAGTTCGGGCGTTACAGCCCCGGCGGGTGCCTTGTACTTCAGCCGGTCCCCGTCAACGGTCAAGGTCACTCCCGCGTTGTGTAGCGTTTCAAGAAGTTCGCGGTCTTGTTTCGTCATGCGAATTCCCCTTCTTCAATCTCGGGTTCTGCCGCTATGCCGCTAATGGTTCCCATACTGTCAATAAATACCCTCTCACTACCCTTTGGGGTGTCTGAATGTTTTGGGTGCAGGGAAGTATCAGCGGCATTAGCGGCAATAAGGGGTTTCATAGCGGCATTCATAGCGGCGCCCTTAGCGGCGCCATAGCGGCAAAGCTCCATTTCGGCTTGTTCGGGTACTAGTCCGGCAGCCCCCTCGGGGTCGGTTTGTGCCGGGGTCCCTATGGGTTGCCCGTCCATAGCGGCAACCGTGAAACGGTACTCCCGGACCGTGTGCCGGGTCGGGTCGGCATCTTCCCGGCGTTCAATAGTCATTCCGTCCAGGGTCACAACATCCCCGGCTTTGAAACATAGGCCCAGCTTTCGGCCCGTTGCCTGTTGCGCGGCTTTCCGTGTCGCTTCGTCGGTCAAGTCTCCATGCTCGGGCAGTCCGGGCGTTTCAATATCGGTTTCCGCTATCAGGTCCAGAAGATCCCCAGCCCGCAGCCAGGCCCCGGCTTGCTTTGCGCGGATCACTTCAAGCGCCACATCCCGCAGCCAGTTCAAAACTGGGTTTGTCATTCGGGCTTGAGTCTCCCGGTGCCCGTCCAGTAGCGGCCCGGCCTTCAGTAAGTTTCTCACAATCCAATCAAGGGCTTGAGCCCAGGGGCGGAAGTCGTGTCTTGTCTCGGGCGTCTTCAGCTTGCCGGCGTCATACCATGCGCGGACTATTGAGAAGACGGCCCCCAGGTAGCGGGGTTGTGCGGTGCGGACGTGTTCAAGAATATCCCCTTCAGGGTACGTCTTTCGCGTGTGCCCCTCGGGTTGCTTCAGTATGCGTACACAGCTTGAACGGTTCGCAAGGTCAACCGTCACGTCCGCCTTGTTGCTTGTCAGCATGATTACAACCCGGCGCGGGTCAAGTTCAATGGGTTCGCGGTATGGCATCCGGGCGGAATAGGTGTCTTCAGTCAGGAAGCTTTCAAATGCAGGTGAATCTATCCGGCCCCGGATGTTATCAAGCGCAATGAAGTTTGCCCCCCGTATCAGCGCGGCATTGAATGATTCTTCAAGGCTTCCGACTCCGTTCTTCTGTTGCGTTACAGTGCGGACGCTTTGCGCGTATAGGGCAGCGGTCAACTTGTTCCGGTATCCTTTGCCTGCTTGGCTTGCGTCGGCTTCCCCCAGGTCAACAGGTGCCCGGCCTCTCAACAGTCCGCCAAAGACAAGGGCAGGTGTTATCATGGCAGCAAGGGCGCGGGCACGGTCCGGCGGTGTAGCGAAGCGAAACCCCTCTAACATCTCAGACAACAGGCTTCGGGCTTCATCAACTGGCATTGGTTCGGCAGGCTTCCCAGCCGCAAAGATACCGCTTGCCCGGTCATAATCGGACACTTGAATCAGGCTCCCGGCGCGTTCAATCAGGACAGGGCAGCGGGTCAATACGTTTATCGGCGGCATGGCATCCCCGAAGGCGGCCGAAGCGGCAATCAGTTTCGCGGTTTGTTCCGGGCAGGTAGCAGGCTTCAAGTTCGGTTGCCCGTCTTCGTCAACTCCGTCCATTTTGCAGAGAAGCGCAACGGTTTCAAAGTCACTGGCAAGGGTGGCAGGCTTCACCTCGTCAAGACGCGGCAGCCCGTCCGGGTCGGAAGCCAGCTTCACAACAACCCCGCCGCGGATGAAGTAGCGTTCGGTTGCGGCAAGTAGTCTGCCCAGGTCGCGGCCCGTGTCTGATATGGATTGCGCCCCGTGCGGCAGGATCACAACAGGCTTGTCAGGGTGTACCGTTCCCGTCTCGGCGTCCGTCACAGCTGCAAGTGCTTCCTTCACAACGTCCGGCGCGTTGCCGGCAGCAATCAGCGCCTTGCGTACATCATGCACGCTTTTGCCAGCTTTCAGCAATGGCTCAGATTCCATCACCAAGGCAGTAACAGCATTGCGGTGTTCACTGAATGCGGCGAGTTCGGCGGCGTTCATGCCTTGCCCCGCCCTGGTAGATAGCCCCACAATGGACAAGCCGGTGAGGTACAGCCTTTCACCTCAGTGGCCTGCAATCCCATGCACTCACAGCAAAACGCATTGACCGCGGCTCTGAGGCTCTTGCCCCCGTAAGCACGTCGAAACACTGGCAGACTGCGGGGTGCATGTTCGGATACCTCTTTGAGGTGGTTCGCCCGTTTCTGGTCGATTTCGACCGCGCCAAGGCCTCGAAACTGGGTGTTCCGCTGACAGGGATGTAGTGTCATGGCAGATCTCCGCTCGCCTTTGTCCTCGTCCTGTCCGGTTCCACTCCGCGCGTTGCGAGTCGTTCGACTTCGCTGAGGTCGTAGCGGATACAACGAGGTGAGATCCTTATGGGAGTGAGGAGCCCGGCCTTTCCATAACGCTCGATCGTTTTCTTGCAAGTGTGCAGGATCGCCGCAGCCTCGGCAATTTTGCCGGGGCGAGGTTGATCTTTGCCTAGTGCCGCCTGAAGGATCGCCTCTCGCCGTGACGGTGGTGCCTGAATTACTGCATCGATGAGTTGAGCCTGATCTGTCATATCTGTCCTCCTGTGTTCGCCTATGAAGCGCGTTTCAGGACAAGATACGGCAGGTCACACTCTTGTTTGTGGTTTCAAATCACGAAAGTCGGGGGAATATATGCCACAAACTGCCCTGCTTGTTTTGACAATCCATTCGGCCAGTTACTCACCTTGCGGATGAGATGTCGGACGCTGTCTACAGAGTCTTGATCATCTGCGCGAACAGGATCAATTGCACGAAAGACTGTTAGCAACAGGTCCTCGAAGGGACCATTCTCCGTTTGGGTCGGCTTCTTGTTTGTCGCTGACAGGTAATAGGACATCATCTGCGCGGTGAGGCCGACATCTGCCAATACATCGGGTCGCCCTCTCTTTGTCACATAGTCGTCAACTGTATCCTTTCCTCCAAACTGTGATTGGCCTCCTCCTGTTTCGGCGAGAGCGCAAGTCTCAGAGAGAAGTGTGCAAGCCACATCTAACATATTCGTAGGCTTACCATTCCCAGATGTGAAATTACTTCCAAATGTCTCTACCAGCAGCTTGGTGATCGCCCCTTTCATCTCAAGTTGTTTGTAAATCTCGGTTGCAAGTGAACAACATATGAGCACCTGACGCGTTGACTTGTTGAGCAACTTCAGAGCGAGGCGTAAACGCTTGATCTCGCTACACATGTCTTGTCTTCCAATTCTGTGTTGTTCGCGCTCCTCCTTCTGGGACTCCCACTCTGTCCACGCAGCCTCGATTCGAGCATAGAGCCAGTTCAGATCATAGGTCGCATTGATAGAGACCTGGTGCCTCTTAAACACTTGAGCGATGTCGGACTTGTGAACGGCTGTCAACTTGTAGCGCTTTGTGACCATGTTTCACCCTTTCAGTAATTCGGCCTTAACGGTTCGAAGATTCTTCGGCGTGAGCGATTCAACCAGCTTCCGCGCCCACGCTGGCAGTGCTTCCCGTGCTGGCTTCGCATCGCCTGAGAATGCCGGCAATGCCAACGCAACATCCCGCGCCGTGTCTTCGTCAACGTGTGTATAGTGCGCCGTCATTGCGGGGTTCGAGTGCCCCACACTGGCTTGAATGATTGCTTGAGGTGTGCCCCGAGCTGCGTGCAATGATACCCACGTGTGGCGGAGTGAGTGAAAGCCAACATCGACAAGAGCTGGCTTGCCGGTATCTTCGACAACCACGCGGCCAGTCTCCGGGTGCCGCTCTGGTTTGCCGTCAGCATCGCGCTTGATCCTGCTGCCGGTGCCTGGTGCGTGTACGTCAATCCCACAATTCAGGATGTGCGCCTTGATGGGGTTTGTAACGCTTGGCACATCATGGAGGTACTTCTCCGCCATTGCTGGCAGGACGTATCCTGTCCGCGCCTTTGGAGCCCTTGCCAGAAGTTTGTCATGTAGCATGGGAGGAATTCCCAACACAACCGGCTTGCCCTTTCGCACCGTCTTATTCGGAATGCGCCGGATGACACCGCGCACAAGGTCAACTTCGCCCCATGTCAGGGTGCAGCAATCCCCAAGGCGGAGGCCGGTCGCCGCCCCGAGGAGGAGGAGCAAGCCAAGATCGCCAGTTGCGGTTCCGAGAATGGTAGTCAATTCCTCGATGGTAAGTTCGCGCTTGCTGTGGGTTCGGAGTGTTCGCCGTTCAATGTTTTCTTTTTCGAACGGATTAGAGGTGAGACGCGCCGCCTTGGCGTGTACGGCAAACATCTTGCAGAGAAGAACAACGTGCTTATTGAATGAGTTTGCGCTGAGTCCGGAGGCCGACAAGTCAGAAGCGTACTCAACACCGATTGATTCCGTTACATCGCGAAGGTATTGCACGCCGGGGTGAGCCGTTGCCAACCACGTAACGAACCGCTTCCAGTGGCAGTCGTACCCTTCAAGCGTACGATTGCCGCCTTTGTCTCTCAGATCGTACTTCTGAATGAAGCTATCCCATGCGTCTTGAATCCTCAATGGCGGGTTTGCATCTTCTACAGCCTGAGCGTGATCGCCCTGAGCGGCCGCCAATCGCCCCACAATAGCCTTGAGGGTGTCGGCCTTGTTGCCGGTCTGGTAGGGTGCCAGTTCCCGCCGCCGTTCGGCCTCAGCCGTCTTGCGGTCGGTGATCGCATTGCCGTCGGCATCCCGGAGAGGCTTGCGAATGCGTTGACCAGGTCCGCCCGTTGCATTCGGCACAGTGTAAGCAATCCAATATGGTGCATTGACCGGCGAGTCTGCCGGATACTCTTTACCGTCGGCACCTCGCTTGTATATCCGGCCTGAGCCCTTTGGGGCTCGCTTGTGCTTTCCGTTCGCGATCTTTGTTTTCATTCCCGCCCTCCTGATGTACTCTCCCTTTCTGTTCTGTCTGGAATAGTACAGAAAGGTGGGTGGGTCTGTCAACTCGAACCACAATAAGCCACAGATATCAGCATGTAGACCTATAAACAGGTAATAATAATCGGATTTCTAATCCGGTGGTCGCAGGTTCGAGCCCTGCCGGGGGTGCCAGTCGGAAGCGCAGGATGGTGGCGTGTGTGTCCAGGTCGTCAGGCCAGCATGAAGCCGGCATAACCGGCCACAGATGACGGACAAGTGGCGCCGCCGCCGGGTGCCGTTGCAAACAGGACTACGACTGTGGAACAGAAAGCGCGCCTGGCCATTGAAGCGCATATTGAGCGTATCGTTCAGGCAACTAATTTCATCAATTTCAAGAAAATCATGCCCGACGGCTGCCCGTGCAACAAGCCCGGCTCGCGGTTGTGCCATCAGCTTCCTGAAGATGAGTTGAACTGTCTGTTCTGCTACTGCCCCGAATACCAGCGTGAACGCGAGGAGGGCGGGTGTGGGATTACGAATCCAAGAGGCAAGTGGTTCTTCAACGATGCCCTCCCGAAGGGGAAAATATGGGACTGCTCCGACTGTGATTATCCGCAGAGGCCGGAGACGGTGCGGAACTATCTGAGAGTCATCCTCGAGGACGGTAGCAGAAGCGTGAAGCGTGAAGCGTGAGGCTTTCCGCCGCAAATCTGAACGGGCCCGGATGAAGGGCCGGGCCTGTAACGGCTGGCGGCGGATTGTTGCCGGTGGATGTCTGTTGCAAGTCTTCTGATCTCCAGTCCCGTCGACTTTTTCATTCTTGATCCGAGTCAAGGAATGCAGTTGGCACTCGTGCCATAGTGCGCCCCAGTCAGAGGTATTCAGTTGGTCGAAACAAAGGGAGGCAAGTCATGTTCTGTTATCAGTGTGAGCAGACGGCGAAGGGAACGGGGTGCACAAGGTTCGGGGTTTGCGGGAAGGATCCGGAGGTCGCAGCGTTGCAGGATCTGCTGGTCCACTCCGCGAAGGGAATATCAATGTACGCCCACCGGGCGAGGAAGCTCGGTGCGCGCGACAGGGATATTGACGTGTTTGTTGTCGAGGCGCTGTTCACGACGGTCACGAACGTCAACTTTGACGCTGGCCGGCTTGAGAAACTGCTCCAGAAGGCAGGCAAGGTCAAGGATCGGGCGTCTGAAGCATACCTGGCGGCGGTGAAGCTGGCCGGCAACATACCAGAGAAACTGTCTGGCCCGGCATGCTGGAGGCCGGCGCCGGATCGCAGCGGCCTGATTGCGGCTGGTGAGGAAGTCGGAATTCAGGGCAGGCAGTCGGCGCTGGGCGCAGACGCGACGGGTCTGCAGGAACTCGTCATGTACGGACTCAAGGGCATGGCGGCGTATGCGGATCACGCCCTTGCCCTCGGCCGGGAGGACGACTCCGTCTACGCATTCATCCACGAGGCGCTCGACTACCTGGCGAAGGAGAACCCGACCGCGGCGGAGTTGACCGCCCTTGCTCTCAGGTGCGGGGAAGTGAATCTCAAGGTCATGGCGATGCTCGATGCAGCGAACACAGGGGCATACGGGAATCCGGTTCCGACAAAAGTCAGGATCGAGCCGCTCAAGGGCAAGGCCATCCTCGTCTCCGGCCATGACCTGAAGGATCTGGAAGAGCTGCTCAAGCAGACGGAGGGGAAGGGCGTCAACGTGTATACGCACGGCGAAATGCTTCCGGCGCACGGGTATCCCGGACTCAAGAAGTACAAGCATCTCGCAGGCAACTACGGCGGGGCGTGGCAGGACCAGCAGAAGGAATTCGACGCGTTTCCAGGTGCGATCCTGATGACGACGAACTGCATCCAGAAGCCGCACGCCACCTATCAGGCGCGGATCTTCACCAGCGGGCTCGTCGCGTGGCCAGGTGTGGTCCATATTGCCGACCGCAACTTTGCCCCGGTCATCCGGGCGGCCCTTGATGGACCGGGTTTCAGCGCCGACGGCACAGACAAGACAATACTCGTTGGCTTCGGGCACAACGCCGTGCTTGGTGTCGCTGACAAGGTCATCGCCGCTGTGAAAGGCGGTGCAATCAAGCACTTCTTTCTCGTTGGCGGGTGCGACGGGGCGAAATCCGGCCGCAACTATTACACGGAATTCGCGCAGGCGGTGCCGAAGGACTGTGTGATCCTGACGCTGGCGTGCGGGAAGTACAGGTTCAACAAACTCGAGTTCGGCGATATCGGCGGGATTCCGCGACTGCTGGACTGCGGTCAATGCAACGACGCGTACTCGGCAATCAAAATTGCCGGCGCTCTTGCCGAGGCGTTCAACACCGACGTCAACAGCCTGCCGCTCTCGCTGGTGCTGTCGTGGTATGAGCAGAAGGCGGTGTGCATCCTGCTCACTCTCCTTCATCTCGGAATCAAGAACATCAAGCTAGGACCCACCCTGCCGGCGTTCGTGACGCCCGCTGTGTTGAAGGTCCTTGTCGAGAAGTTCAGCATCGCGCCGGTCACGACGCCGGCGCAGGACATTGCGGCCAGTCTAGGCAGGTAAGGCAGGGGCGGAAGAACTTGTTAAGGTGACTGAGCGGGCATTGCACGGCAGTTGTGCAATGCCCGCGTTCGTTTTGGCCCGCTCTGCGTGGCGGTGACCGTGAAAATGTGTGGTGGCCGGGCCAGTCGAGTGCGGCAGTTTTCCTGCGACGGCGGTGTGCAAAGGTGGGGCAAGAGTGGGGGAAGAGGATGGGTTGACGGCATGAAATCCAGAGCCCCTGCCGACGCCACTTCAGCTTCCACCCGCAAAAACCACGCAAACCCCTGAAAATGGCTGCAAATCCGGCCTCAGCCAGGGTGTAAACCAACGAAAAGAAAGTGCATCTTTTCCACTTTACATCCGGTGGGTCAAAGTGTATCAAAGTGGCAAGCTGAGGGTCGAAATGTCAGATGGCACCATAGAGACAAAAAAACAGGAAGGCGAGGAGGGTGTTTTTGTAGGCACCTACGTCCACGCTTTGGATCCTAAAAGGCGTCTGACGATCCCGTCTGCCTGGCGCGATCGCGTCGAGGGCAGGCCGAGTTTTTACGTTCTTCCGGATGTTGACGAGCGATGTCTTTGTGTGTTCTCGGGCCGTGAGATGCAACGTCGTCTTGAGAGCGTCGGCCATCACTCGATCGTTGACCGGAAAGCGCGCCAGTTCGCGCGCGTGCTTGCGTCGCGGTCGGACCTTGTGGACTGGGACTCGCAGGGTCGGATCAGGATCAAGGATGAGTTGCTTGAGCATGCGGGCATCAAGGGGACGGCGACGCTGGTGGGCAACTTCAGGTTTTTTGAAGTCTGGGATCCTGAGAACCTCAAGAAGTCCGGTGTGCTCGACGACACGAACGTGGTTGATGCGGTAAGGCACGTCGGGTTCTAGGGCGGCTTGGAAGTGTCCAGTGTGCGGCAGTAGACCGAATGGAATGTATTCACAAACCGGTACTTGAGCGGGAGGTTGCCGAACTGCTGCCGGTCAGGAGGGGTGGTACATACATCGACGGTACGCTCGGGAGCGGCGGGCATGCCGCGCGGATACTGGATGCTCTCGGAGGAACCGGCCTGCTGCTTGGGATTGACCGGGACGATGAGGCGCTGGGGCGGTCGAGGGAGCGGCTTGCGGGGTGGGCGGACGGATGCAGGCTTGTGAAGGGAAACTTCGCCGACATTGCGGTGATTGCGCGGGATAACGGGCTGGGTGAAGTTGACGGTATCCTGCTTGACGTGGGGGTGTCGTCGGACCAGTTGAAAACTCCCGAGAGAGGGTTCAGTTTCGCGGCAGACGGCCCGCTGGATGCGCGGATGGATCGCAGCAGCGGCCCGACAGCGGCGGATCTTGTGAACGACCTGCCGGAGGTGGAGTTGAAAAGAATACTCCGTGATTTCGGCGAGGAACGTGCGGCCGGGCGGGTTGCGCGTGCGATTGTGCAGGAGAGGGAGCGCGGGCGGATTGAGACCACGCTGCGGCTGGCTGAGACGGTAAGCCAGGCGGTGGGCGGAAGGCACGGCAGGATACACCCGGCCACGCTGACGTTCCAGGCTCTCAGGATTGCCGTGAACGGCGAGCTTGATGCGCTTGCAAAGGCGCTGGAGGGCGGGTTGGGGCTGCTTGCGCCGGGCGGAAGGATGGCGGTCATATCGTTCCACAGTCTTGAGGACAGGCTCGTGAAGACCTGCTTCAGGGAGCATGCCGGCAGCTTTCGATCGCTGGAAGAGGGTGGCAGGTCATTTTCGTTCAAGCCGCCGCTGGTGGAATTGCTGACGCGGAAGCCCGTGGTGGCATCGAGTGAAGAAATTGAATCCAATCCCAGGGCACGCAGTGCGAAGCTCAGGGCGGCAAAGAGATTGATTGAATCGGGGGGTGCATGAGGCTGCAGAACAAGAGAAAGAACGTATCGGCAAAGGGGGTCATTCCCGTCGGCCTGACCGCACTCATAGTGCTGATCCCGGCGCTGTGTCTTGTATACCTGTCGGTTGACGGCGGATGCAAGAGACTGGGCAAGGAATTGAAGGCCCTGGACGCCGAGATAGTAGAGCTCAGCCGGAGATGTCGCAACGAGGAGGTGCGTTGGACGAGCATGAAGGCCCCTGGCGAACTGGACAAGGCGATTCGCCGCTGGCACCTGCCGATGACCTGGCCGGCCGAGCAGCAGGTTGTCCGCCTGACGGCCACGGATGTGATAGAGGCGTTTGAGCCTGCCAGCCGGGCACAGCGCACGTTGTATGCGCAGGCCGGAAGGATCCGGGGGAATGATTGAAAAAGGCAAACGACGCAGGCTTCTCGCGGTAGTGGTAATCCTGCTGGTTGTCTGGATGGGGCTGGCCTACCGGCTTGTCCAACTCCAGCTTGGCAGCCCGGAACTCTTCCGTGAGCAGCTCGTAAAGACGCGGAACCAGGAGAAGCAGATTGCCGGCAGCCGCGGGCGCATCTACGATCGCAAGGGCAGGGACAATGTGCTGGCTCTTGATGTTGCGATGAAGGATGTGATTGCCGATTCCCGCCGCATTGTCACCAACGGACAGGTGAAAGCCGCCGCGGCCAAGCTGGCGCCGATTCTTCAGATGGCCAGGTCAGAGCTTGAGGAGCGGTTGAACAAACCCAGGCGTCACTTCGAGAGGCTGAAGCGGCATGTTCCGGAAGAGACGGTTAATCGAGTCAAAACCGCCGGCGTTCAGGGAATCTATTTTTCCGACGTTGCCGTGAGGCAATACCCCCAGAATTCATTCATGTGCCATGTGATAGGCTTTTCCGGTGGAGGCGGCACCGGCGCGTGCGGTGGTGTTGAACAGGCAATGAACGGCTACCTGCGCGGGAAGAGCGGGCAGGTTGAGATACAACTCGACGTCGGCCGGAACGAGATCTATGACCGCCGTGTTGAGAGCGCCGCGCCTGAGGACGGGGCGGACATATACCTTACAATAGACCAGCATCTCCAGTTCTTTGTTGAGAGCGCCCTTGACCGTGCGATGGCGAAGCACAGGGCGCGCGGCGCATGGGCAATCATCCAGTCTGTGGAAACTGGCGAGATACTGGCGATGGCCAGCCGGCCGGCCTTCAATGTTAACGAATTCGAGACGGCGACGACGAACCAGCGAATCAACAGGGCATTTGGTGCAGTTTACGAGCCCGGGTCGACAATGAAGGCCCTGGCCCTGTCTGGCGTCCTCAACGAGGGGCTTGTCAAGGCTTCCGATGTAGTCTTCTGTGAGAACGGGTCATGGCTGCACGCGGGGAGGCTGCTTCGTGACACACACGCCTACGGTTCGCTCACAGTCTCGGATGTGATAAAGAAATCCAGCAACATCGGTTCGGCGAAGCTTGCTCTCATGCTTGGAGAGAAGAGGCTGGAGGCCTATCTTACGGCGTTCGGGATCGGCGGCAGAACCGGAATCGACCTGCCGGGCGAGGAGCGCGGAATTTTTCATCCCGTCAAGGAATGGTCGAAACTCAGCTGCTCACGAATTGCAATAGGCCAGGGGGTGGCGGTTACCGCCTTGCAGATGCTTGGCGCCTACTGTACAATCGCGAACGGAGGCGTACGTATGCGGCCATATGTGGTCAAGAAAGTGGTCGGTCGTGACGGCTCCATGCTGTTCGAGCAGCGCCCCACGAGCATGGGTGCTCCGATCAAGCCCGAGACGGCGAAGCTGATGAGTGCGCTTCTCGCGCGTGTGACGGAGGATGGCGGCACAGGTACAAGAGCCAGGGTGGACGGTTACGATGTTGCGGGCAAGACCGGGACAGCCCAGAAGCCGATTCCGGGCGGCTATTCCACGACCGACTACGTGGCGTCATTTGTTGGCTTCCTTCCGGCGGAAAGGCCGGAGATAGGAATTATCGTCGTGGTTGACGGGCCGCAACCGTACCACGTGGGCGGACTGGTTGCCGCCCCGGCATTCAGCGAGATTGCGGAGAAGACTGTGAGTTATCTCGATATTGTCCCGACGAGGCCGGCGACATCCGGTGTTGCGAGTACCATGCGGGCCGGTTCCGGGAGGTTGTGAGGTGGCCATGAAGCTTGAGAAAATACTGAGGACTGTCGACTATCTCACTGTCGCAGGCCCGTTGAATCGCGAGATAACCGGGTTGGCCTATGACTCCCGCAAGGTGCAGGCCGGCTATCTGTTTGCCGCATTGCCCGGCGCCAGTCGCGACGGCAGGAACTTCATTGGCGAAGCCATCGGCCGCGGCGCGGCGGCGGTGGTTTCTGAGCCGGATGATCTCCAGCTTGTCGACGTGACCTGCATCAAGGTCAAGAACGCACGCCGCGGTTTTGCTGAGATAGCGTCCTCGTTCCATAACGATCCCTCTGCGAAGCTGCAGATGGTGGGTATTACCGGCACTAACGGCAAGACCACCATTGCGTTCATGGTTCGAGATATCCTGCGGGCGGACGACAGGAGTCCGGGGCTTCTCGGTACCGTGTGTTACGAAATGGGATCCAGGACCATTCCGGCCTCCAGGACGACCCCGGAGTCATCCGACCTGCACTCGATGCTCGCTGAGATGGTGGCCATGGGCTGCAAGAGTGCGGTCATGGAAGTCTCGTCACATTCCCTTGTGCAGGGGCGTGTATGGGGTGTGGCATTTGACGCCGCGGTGTTCACAAACCTGACGCATGAGCATCTGGATTTCCACAAGACGATGGAGGAATACTTCGCGGCCAAGTCCATCCTGTTCAGGGACCTCGGCTATCGCAACAGTGAGGCGGTGGGTATTGTCAATGTGGACGACCCGTGGGGCAGGAGGCTGATGGAGATGCCGGGGCTCGACGTGACGATGGTCGGCTACGGTTGTGAGCAGTCCGGCGAGGTGCGCGCCGAGAATGTACGGCTTGGTCCCAGCGAGAGCAGGTTCAATCTCCGCACGCCCTGGGGCAACGTGGACGATGTCAGGATGGGGCTTCTGGGCAGGTTCAATGTCAGCAATGCGCTTGCCGCCGCAGGCGTCTGCGGTGCACTCGGGATCAAGCCCTCACGCATCGCTGAGGTGCTGGGCAAGTTCCGCGCCGCCCCGGGCAGGATCGAGGAAGTGCCCACCGGCAGGAACTTCCGGGTCATCGTCGACTACGCTCATACCGGCGATGCGCTCGAAAACGTGCTCCGGGCGCTGCGGGAGACCGGCATAAACCGTGTGATCCTGGTGTTCGGGTGCGGCGGCAACCGGGACGTGGAGAAGCGCGCTGAGATGGGCGCAGTTGCGGCGCGGCTGGCTTCCTTCTCGATCCTGACCACCGACAATCCGAGGCGCGAAGATCCCGCCCAGATCATTGCCCAGATCAAGAGTGGATTTGCCGGGCACGATAATTTCGAGGTGCAAGTGGATCGCGAACAGGCGATAAAGCGGGCCGTAGAGCTCGCGAAAGCCGGGGACGTTGTGCTTATTGCCGGCAAAGGGCACGAGAGTTTCCAGGAGTTTGCCGACACAGTCGTGCCGTTCGACGACAGGCAGGTTGTTCGCCGGTTTACTGGAGCAGGCTGAGCGGAGGCGGCTCGTCGTTCTCATTGTTAGAACCAGCGGCGCGATACCCGGGCGACCGCAGAGGGATTTCGGTCTTCTAATGCCATCGTTTTCAGGAGAAGAGCTGGCGAAATGGAGTGGCGGCAGGTGGGATCCGGTTTGTCCGGCAAGCCTGAGCGGCGTTTCCACCAACACCCGGACTATCAGACCCGGCGAACTTTACGTCGCCATTGCCGGAAAGGTTCACGACGGCCACAACTTTGTGGAGGAGGCCTTTGGCAAGGGAGCGGCCGGTGCGCTCGTTGGTAACGACTATCGCGCCGGAACCGCGGTTCAGGGCCGCTGTCTGCTTCGGGTTCCGGACACTCTCGCAGCTCTCCAGAACATTGCGGCGGGCTACAGGCGTGACATCGGAGTTGAGGTTGTAGGCGTGACAGGCAGCGCCGGCAAGACGACGGTCAAGGAGATGACCGCTGCAGTCCTGTCTGCACTGGGCCCGGTTGCCAGGACACTCGGCAATTTCAACAACGACATCGGGGTGCCGCTGAGCCTGTTGTCCATGGAACGCGGCACCAGGATCGGCGTGTTCGAGGTTGGAACCAACCATCCCGGCGAGCTCGCGCCGCTATGCGCCATGATCAGTCCGCGGTGGGGGCTGCTCACAAACGTCGGGCCGGCCCATCTTGAATTCTTCGGGTCAGTGGATGCGATCGCGGTCGAGAAGAGCACGCTGCTGAAAGCCCTGCCGGCGGATGGAACCGCCGTGCTGTGCCGTGACGGCGCGTTCCACGGGGTGTTGAGGGCGGCCGCTGGTTGCCGGGTTGTGGATGTCTCCATCCGCGGTGACGCGGATCTCTTTGTTGAGGGTAGTAGCTCGGGCTCTGATGAAGTAGCGGTGCGCGAGAAGGCCAGCGGCGAAGTGTTCCGCTTCCGCCCGCCTGTTCCCGGCGACCACAACATCTGCAATGCGCTATTTGCAATCGCAGTCGGGCGGGGGCACGGGATGCGATGGGAAGATATCAGGCTCGGGATCGAAGGGTACATTCCGCTGCCGATGAGGTGGGCGCGCGAGAAGATCCGCGGCGTCACGATAATCAATGATGCGTATAACGCCAGTCCGGTCAGCATGAGCGCGGCACTCGAGGCGTTCGGCAGCATGAAGGTTGCCGGACGGAAATGGCTTGTGCTGGGAGGAATGCTGGAGCTGGGAGTCGCCGACCGCGACCTGCACGAGCAACTCGGCGGCCGGATAGGCGCCGGCGACTGGGCTGGTCTTATTGCGGTTGGCGCGCACGGCTCGTGGATTGCAGAAGGTGCCCGGAAAGCGGGACTGATTGACGGGCGGATAGTGCTTTGCAGTGATAATGCGGCAGCGGCCATGGCGTTGTTTGAACGGGCCACGGAGAACGACGCTGTGCTGTTGAAGGGATCGCGTGGAATGCATCTTGAGGAAGTGAGGAATCAGTATGTTCTATTGGCTGTATGAACTCTGGCAGACCCTGCCGGATGACGTGAAAGTGCATTTCTCGCCGTTTCGGGTGCTCAACTACATAACAGTGCGGGCCTTCTGCGGCGCCGGGACGGCGTTCCTGCTGAGCGTGTTGCTGGGACCGTGGGTAATACGCCAACTGGTCAAGTTCAAGGCCAGGCAGGTCGTGAGGAAGCAGAACGGTCCGGCCCACGGCCACAAGGAAGGCACGCCGACCATGGGTGGCATACTGATTGTGGTGTCGATAATGGTTTCAACGTTGTTGTGGGCTGTTCCGGGCAATAGGTACGTGTTCCTGGTTCTGGCGACTCTCTGCTTCATGGCTGCCGTGGGGTTCTGGGATGACTATGCGAAGATCGCAAGGCAGGAGTCCAAGGGACTCACCGCGCGGCGCAAGCTGCTGCTTGAAATCCTGTGGGCTGCCACGGTGTTTGCCGTACTGGTCTGTCTCCCGGAGACCAGAGACAATACCCTGAAGCTTATGGTGCCGTTCTGCAAGTACCCGGTTATCCCCGACATGGGCTACCTAATGGCGTTTGTCTTCCTGGCGCTCATCATAGTTGGCTCGAGCAATGCGGTGAACCTCACAGACGGACTTGACGGGTTGGCGATAGGTTGCAGCGGGTCGGTGGCACTATCCTACCTTCTGATGGCGTACGCAGCGGGCCACGTCATGTTGTCCGACTACCTCCTGATTCCTTATGTGCCGGGCGCCGGCGAACTGGCGGTGTTCTGCGGATGTATGCTCGGGGCGTGTCTCGGGTTTCTCTGGTACAACTGTCATCCAGCCAAGGTGTTCATGGGTGACACCGGCAGCCTGGCTCTGGGCGGCGCAATCGCCATGGTCGCGATATTGATCAAGCAGGAGCTTGTGCTGATTGTCGTGGGTGGTGTGTTCGTGATCGAGGCGCTCAGTGTGATTATTCAGGTGACATCCTTCAAGTTGACCGGGAAACGCGTATTTGCGATGACGCCGATCCACCACCATTTTGAGAAGAAGGGCTGGAGCGAAACACAGATCACAGTGAGGTTCTGGATCGTATCGATCATCCTGGCGCTGGTGGGTATTCTTATCCTGAAGATCAGGTGATGGAGGCGGCCGGCGCGGGCGCGGAGTAACGGGGAACGGTTCGGGACAGCCAGATGTCGAGGGCGCATATTCTGAATACGGAACATACAAGACCGGCCGCAAGGCCAGAGCAAAAGCGGAACGGCGCAGGCAACAGTCCGTATGGTCGCGCCTTGGTGCTGGGGCTCGGGTCCAGCGGGGTGGCGGCAGCGAAGCTCCTGATCGGGGAGGGGACTCAGGTCACCGCGGTTGACGCCGCCGACAAGCCGGATCTTCGCGAGATAGCCGCAGAGCTGGAGAGCGCCGGTGCGAAGGTGTTTCTCGGCAGGAAAACGGTGCCTGATGGTGCGTTTTCTGTGTGTGTACTGAGCCCTGGAATTCCGGCCGACTCCGACTGGGTGAGGGGTGTTGAAGCCCGTGGTACCGAGGTGATATCCGAGCTTGAGCTCGGCTGGCGGCGGTGTGGCTCCAAGACTCTGGCGATTACCGGATCAAACGGCAAGAGCACGATGGCAAAGCTCTGCAGCGAGGCCCTGGCGCGAGCCGGCGCCAGTACCGTTGTAGCCGGGAACTACGGGCTCCCGGTGTCAAGAGTTGCGACGGAGCGGCAGAAGCCGGACTGGCTCGTGCTGGAGGTTAGCTCGTTCCAGCTCGAAAGGATTTCGCAGTTCCGTCCCGACGTCGGGGTGGTGCTGAATGTTCTCCCCAACCACCTCGACCGCCACGGGAGCATGGACGTCTATCTTGGCCTGAAGGCCGGCATTCTCAGGAACATGGGGGGCGACGGCACAGGAGTGGTTCCGGTGGACCTGCGCGAGAAGATCGGCGGCATATCACCGTCGCTCCGGAGATGGTCGACGTTCGGTGGCGCCGGTGAGGCAGATTACGCTTATGTTGATGGGAAAGTCATTTGCCGTGACCGCGGCGGACCGGGCGGTGGCTTTGGCGAGGTGTCGTTCAAGGGTACGTTCCTTGACAACGAGATCCTTGGCCTGACGGCCGCAGCAACGGTCGCCGCGGTGCAGGCGTGCGGTTTCGAGGCCGGGCATGTGGCGGCGGCGGCGAGGGATTTCGAACAGCTGCCGCACAGGATGCAGAAGGTTGCCGACATTGGTGGAGTTGAATTTGTGGACAACTCGAAGGCGACGAACATTGCCGCCCTGTCTGCGGCTCTCAGGGTCTGCAAGAGACCAGTGCGGCTCATAGCCGGAGGCAGGCCAAAGGAGACCGACTTCGCGTCAGTCAAAGGAATATTGGCATCCAGGGCAGTGATGGTATACCTTATCGGCGAAGCTAAGTTTGTGCTGGCGTCAGCCTGGCAGGATACTGTACATTGCAAGCTTTGCGACAACTTGGCGGAAGCGGTCGGGGCAGCGTGGCGAGATGCCAGGCCCGGTGAGACGATTCTGCTTGCGCCAGGCTGCACCAGTTTTGATCAATTCAGGAACTTTGAGGAAAGAGGCGAGCGTTTCTCAGAACTAGTCAAGTCCCTATCAAAGGACGAATAAGGAGAGATGAGGATGAAGACGGCAGTGGTAGGCGGTATGATACTGGGTGTTCATTGCGTCGTGATCGGTTCTGTTGTGCTGATGGGCGGATGCGGAAGAACCGCCAGTGTGGCCGGCCCTGAGCAACTGCCGCCGTCTGAGTCAACGCCCCGCGCCGTCATGCCGCCCGAGGAGCCGGTTCTCACACCGCCCCGCGTGGTGCCGATGCCTGGTGATCTGGCCGCAGTCAAGCCGGCTGCTCCCGCAGGTGACCTCCAGAAGTACGTCATCAAGCGTGGTGATATGCTCTCCTCCATCGCAGTGCGGCATGGTGTGAGCGCCAAGGAGCTTGCCAAGATCAACAACATTACCAACCCCAACAAGATCAAGGTCGGGCAGACACTGCTGCTCCCCGCCGGCGCCAAGGCCAAGGCTGTTGTGCAGAAGTCGACGCAGAAGGCTGTTGTTGCAGGCGAGGGTATGCAGGTCTACACGGTCGCAAAGAATGACTGCCTGTCGAAGATCGCCGCCAGATTCGGAACGACGACCAAGGATCTGATGGCCAAGAACGAGCTGTCGAGCGACAAGGTGCGTGTCGGCCAGAAACTCGTGGTCCCGGCGAAGGAGAAGGCCCAGGCAGCGGTGGCCCCCGCGGCAGATGCGGCGGCCCCTGTTCTAGCCGAGCCTGCTGTTGTTCCTGCTGCCGCTACTGAGCCTTCCGCTTCGGTGCCATCCACGCCAGCCGCTGCCGTTGAGGAGCCCGGTGCCACAGCGCCCGCCGCCGTGCCAGGGGCAGATGCAGCTGGATTCACTCACGATGTCGTAGCCGGCGAAACCATTCAGGACATTGCCTACAAGTACGGGGTTTCCGTCGAGAAGCTCATGAGCTTCAACAATCTGACCAGTCGGGAAATTCAGCCTCCGCTCACACTGAAGATACCGCAGGTGAATTGACGTTCCTGTGCGACATCCGCCTTGCCGACAGGGGGCCTTTCCGTTGAGGAGTATTTCTTGATGTGGAGGGCTCCCACGATTCTGGTGGTCGCCATTCTCATTCTGGTGGCGATCGGTGTAGTCATGCTTGCCAGCGCCGGGAGTGCCGACGCGGGCAGGCAGACGGCTCCCCCCGATTTTCTTCAAAAGCAGCTTATCTGGCTGGCTGTTGCCATTTGTGCCGGCGTGGCGTCTGCGGTGCTGATTGACTACCACTGGTGGCGGAAGCTTGCCGTGCCGCTGCTCGTGATAGGAGTCATAGGACTATTGGCGGTTTTTGTGCCCCACGTGGGCTGTAAAGTCAACGGCGCGAGGCGTTGGGTACAGCTTCTCGGTTTCAGGGGGCAGCCGTCGGAGTTCTCGAAGTTCGCCGTTATCGTTGCGCTGGCGTCATGGATGACACACGCGGGGCGACGCGCCACATCCCTCCGCGATGGCCTGCTCATACCTGTTGGAATCCTGGGCGTGGTGCTTCTGCTCGTCATGGGCGAGCCGGACTACGGGACAACGCTCCTGATTGCGGTCGTCGGGATGACCATCATGCTACTTGGCGGCACAAGGATACTGCATCTGTTCGTGGTGAGTTCAACTGGCGCTGTCATGTTTCTCCTTGCGATCCTTCACAACGAGGAGAGGACGCGCCGGTTCTTTGCGTTTCTCAATCCGGCCCAGTACCTGCAGGAGGGTTACCAGCTTAGGCAGTCGCTGAACGCCCTTGTGCTTGGCGGTGGCAGCGGGTCCGGATTGGGCAGGAGCCTGCAGAAATGCGGTTACCTGCCAGAGGCGCGGACGGACTTCATCTTCCCGATCATCGGGGAGGAATTGGGCATTGCGGCCACACTCGCCATTCTCGTCCTGTTCGTGGTGTTCTTCATATGCGGGACAGTCATCAGCCTGAGGGCTTCTGACACGTTCGGGAGACTGTTGGGGCTTGGAATCACGGTGATGATCACTGTGCAGGCAGCGATAAACATCGGGGTAGTCACCGGTTGCCTGCCCACCAAGGGCTTGCCGCTCCCATTCATCAGCGCCGGCGGCTCGAACCTCGTTGTCGCATTGCTATGTTCGGGCGTACTTGTCAACATAGCCTTCCACTCAGAAGGAGCGGTTGAGGACGATCATACGCAGGTCATAAGGGACAGCCTGCACTGGGGTTAGCGATGAAGGTTATAGACACCGACTACCTGGTTGTTGGAAGCGGGATAGCCGGGTTGATGTCGGCCCTGCACCTGTGCAAGACCGGCCGTGTGCTGATTGTCACCAAGAAGAACCGCGCCGACAGCAACACCAACTATGCCCAGGGCGGCATAGCATGCGTGATGGCATCGGAGGACAGTTTTGAGGAGCACGTCCAGGATACTATCAATGCCGGTGCGGGCCTGTGTGATGAGGCGGTTGTCAGGGCGGTTGTCAGCGGCGGCCCGGAGCGGATAGCCGAGATCGAGCGGCTCGGACTGGCGTTTACGGAGGACGCGGGCAATGGATCAGGGTATGACCTTGGGCGGGAGGGCGGGCATTCGCGCAGGAGGGTCCTGCACGTAGGGGACATGACCGGCCGGGAGATCGAATCGGTACTGCTCCAGCGCCTGCTTGCCGAACCAGGGATCGGGCTGCTCGAGCACCACGTGCTGATAGATCTTATCTGCACCGGGTGGTTGGGCATTGCGGGAGAGAACCGTTGCATCGGGGCGTATTTCCTGGAGAGGACATCCGGGCAGATCATTGCCGTGCGTGCCTCAAACACGATCCTTGCGACGGGTGGCGGCGGCAAGGTCTACCTCTACACAACGAACCCTGACATTGCCACTGGTGACGGCGTTGCGGTTGCCTGGAGGGCCGGGGTTCCCATTCGCGACATGGAGTTCATCCAGTTCCATCCGACGTGCTTCTACCATCCGGAGGCCAGGTCCTTCCTGGTAAGCGAGGCCGTGAGGGGCGAGGGTGCTGTGCTTGTTGACAAGGAAGGCCGGCAGTTCATGGGCCGCTACGACAGTCGCGGTTCACTTGCGCCCAGGGACATTGTTGCGCGGGCGATAGACAACGAGATGAAGACCACGGGGGCCCCCTGCGTCTACCTGGATATCCGCAGCAAGTCGCGTGAATTCCTGCAGAAGCGGTTCCCGAACATATACTCAACATGCCTCTCGTTCGGCGTGGATATGGCCAAAGACCTTGTGCCGGTGGTTCCGTCGGCGCACTATTTCTGCGGCGGAGTCGATGCCGGCATCGACGGTGCCACGGCTTTGCCGGGGCTTTTCGCCTGCGGCGAGGTGGCAAGCACAGGATTGCACGGTGCAAACAGGCTGGCCAGCAACTCGCTGCTGGAGGCGCTTGTATGTTCGTACAACATGGCTGAGAGGCTCAAGGCTTGTGCCGGGAAGGCCCCGCCGACCGAGGCGATTCCTCAGTGGGAATACGGTGATGCGGTGCCCAGCGATGAAGCCATTGTAGTGGAGCACAACTGGAACGAAGTGCGGACCTGCATGTGGGACTATGTGGGTGTGGTCCGCACTGACAAGCGGCTGGAAAGGGCGCTGCGGCGGATTCGTAATCTCAGGGGTGAAATTCGAGAGTACTATTGGGACTACCTCGTCACGGCCGACATCCTTGAATTGCGAAACATTGCTGATGTTGCCGAACTGATCATTCGGTCGGCGCTGACCCGCAAGGAGAGCAGGGGGCTCCACTATACTCTCGACTATCCTCAGCCCGACGATTCGACTGTGCCCCACAGCACTATCATCATCGACAAAGCCGGCGACCACGTCTGATTTTCCGCCTGGTGTCGCAATCGGCCGCCGCAGGAACAGCGTTTCAAGCGGTTGAGTGAGGCGGCCAGCCAGTGCTCCACATCGTGTTTCATGTGGAGTGCCTGGAATCTACCATCCCGACTCCTCATCCCTGAAGTAGACGTAGGCGTAATAGAACAGCTTCATGCTTAGAACCAGCATGAAAGCAATGAAAGCGACGACCAGCGGCTCGTCAGCAAGGTGCGTATCAATGACTATGTGCCGGAACACGAACCAACCGAACAACGCGTTGACAAACGCCTCGTAGCCGCCCCCGGGCAGGCTACCCGGCAATTGCATGAGTGTCCGTATTGCCCAAGTTATGTAGTCGGCGGACACTCCGCCCACGACCATAGCCCTGGTCATCTCTCCGGTCCCGGTCCCTGCTGCGTAGGCGCCGCCGAGGCTGCTGTAGGCGAGTGTCCTGACGATTGCGGATATGGTCCCTTGCGGCAACATGCATGTCTCTCGAGCTACTCAAACTCCAGCCTGCCGAAGAAGGCAGGCAGGTGGAAACGTGGATACGGGTTTTCCACGCGCGCCCAGGTCAGCCAGTGCGGGTGCGAGGTTTTGTCCGCGCACTTGTAGAAATTCGCACGCCAGGCGACTCCGGGCGCGGGCTGGACTATGGGGCAGTATTTCGTGAGAATGTGAAGCGGCAGCCGGTACTCAATTGTCCATGTCACTGGAGTGGTGACTTCGGGGTCGACAACGGCCGGCATGGAGTGCGCAACGGTGAGTGCAGCCATGTCCGCATTGGACATCTTTGTCTCTCCGTTGCCGTTGTTGTAGGCAAAGTACATGGCGCCGCCGCAATTCAGCTCGAGATTGAAGTAGTCGTTAGGGAGCGCAGGGGCGGGTGAAAAGAAGAACTCGGCGCAACTGTCCGTGCAGACCGGTGACTGGTTGTTGGTCATCACAGATCGGACGAACCTGTCCTCGACGCGGAAGATCACATAGAGCGCCGAGTCATCATACGCCACCTTGGCCTGGGTTTTGGGCATGTGGTCGGGCCTGGGGCCCATGAATTCGTCGAGCTGAACCGGTATTGTTTGCTTCCAGAAGGGTTTGTCCCAGTCGGCGTCTATCACCGGCGGGGTTGCGGCCCTTACCACGATATGACTTGATATTGGGGCCCTGGCTTTGCCCTGAACGTTTGATGAGTCCATGTCTGTTTGCTCCCGGTTGATACCTGTGTGAAGCTCCCTACTGTCGCATGCCGAGCTAAGCAGCGCCATTGCCAGAAGAGCAAAAGAGACTGTTCTTTCCAGCTGCAGCATTATGCTTCCTGCATCCTTAACCCGGTGGAGCGACACATGGCTATGCGTGTAGCACGTGGCGGAATAATCGGCAAATCCAAAAAGAACAGGATGCCCTCCCGGCCCCCGTTGCGTCAACTAAGAATGACACCGAAAGCGAGATAGAGTGAGAGGACTG